>NZ_BAAHYA010000002.1:1940000-2433517 GCF_054657795.1 Desulfomicrobium salsuginis
ATTCAGGGTCGTGACCTGGAACATCTCGCCGGCGCCCTCGCAGTCCGACCCCGTGATGATGGGCGCGTGCACATGAAAGAATCCCTGCTCGTGGAAGAAGCGATGCACCCCGTAGGACAGCTCAGCCCTGATGCGGTTCAGGGCGCCGAACTTGTTGGTGCGGGGACGCAGATGGGCGATGGTACGCAGATACTCGTCGGTGTGCCGCTTCTTCTGGAGCGGGTAGCTCGGGTCCGTCTCGCCCAGAATTTCCAGGCTGTGGGCCTTGAGCTCCCACTTCTGACCCTGCCCAGGAGATTCCACCAACGCTCCCTCCAGGCGGACCGCCGCGCCCGTCCCGACCTTCTCCATCAGTCCGAACCCCTCAGCCCCGGCATCGACGATGGCCTGCAGGTTCTTCAGGCACGAGCCGTCATTGATCTCAAGGAAGACGAACTCCTTGCTCTCGCGCTTGGTCCGCACCCAGCCCTGGACCACCAGCGACGGCACTTCAGACTCGGACAAAAGGACATCGGCCACTCTGATATTCTTCATTTTTCCCCTCGGGTATGAAACGGCTAGAGCATGTCCACGGGATCGAGATCCACGGACATGCGGACATTTTTTTCCGTACGCAGCGTCTTGCGCATCTCGGCGCACACGCCCCTGATGGCCGGCCAGCTGTCGGCCTTGAGCAGGCACTGGAAGCGCTTTCGCCCGCGCAGCACGGCCAGCGGCGCAGGCGCCGGCCCCAGAACCCTCACACCGGACGCAGCCCCCAGGGCGCGGATGCGTCCCCCGAAGCTCGCCAGCAGTTCGCCCTCGGGCTGGTCCGTTGGCAGGGAGATGCGCACCAGGGCCAGCTTGACGAAGGGCGGATAGCCCATGGCCCGGCGCAGGGCGATCTCCCTGTCGAAAAAACCTTCGTAATCGTTGTCGCGGATATACTGCCAGCAGTAGTGCCCGGGGTTCCTGGTCTGGATCAGCACCCGGCCGGGCTTGTCCCCGCGGCCGGCCCGGCCCGCGACCTGCACGAGCATCTGGAACGACCGTTCCGTAGCCCTGTAATCCGGAAGATTCAAGCCCAGGTCGCCGTCCACGACCACCACCAGGGTCACGTTCGGAAAGTGGTGCCCCTTGCTCAGCATCTGCGTGCCGACCAGGACCTGGGCCTCCTGTCTGGCGAAGGCCGACAAGGTGTCCTGCATGGAGCCCGCCCGGCGGGCCGTGTCGCGGTCCAGGCGCAGGATGCGCGTGTCCTGGGGCAGTTCGTCGCGCAAAAACTCCTCCAGGCGCTCGGTCCCGGCCCCCAGGGGCAGAAACTCGTGGCCTTTGCACGACGGGCAGGACAGGGGAAAGAGCAGCGTGTAGCCGCAATAATGGCACAGCAGTAGTTCGCGCCGCTTGTGCAGCGTCAGGGAGACCTGGCAATGCGGGCACTTGAGAGGCGTGTCGCACGACTCGCAGTAAAGGACGGGCGCGTAGCCGCGCCTGTTGTGCAGGATGATCGCCTGCTCCCCGGCCCGAATCGTCGCCACCAGGGCGTCACGCACGGATGTGGCGAAGGGCCCGTGTTCTGGAGGTTCGGAGCGCAGGTCCACCAGCGTGACCTCGGGCAACCGCGACTCGCCGATGCGGTTTGAAAGAGATTCCACCGCGATGCCGCCGCTGCGGGCCGCATGAAAGACCTTCACGTCCGGCGTGGCCGATCCCATGAGCAGCAGCCCCCCGCTGCGGGAGATACGGCCGTAGGCCAGCTCCCTGGCCTGGTAGACCAGGCCTTCGTCCTGCTTGAAGGAGGCGTCGTGCTCCTCGTCGAGGATGACCAGCCCGGGCTCCAGCGGCAGAAAGAGGCTCGACCTGGTGCCGACGACGATGCAGGGCTCCGTCCTGCCGGCCAGCTCCGCAAACGTCCGCAGCCGCTCCCCGGCGGCCAGGTAGCCGTGAAACAACCGCACCGGCGCCTCGGGCAGGGCCGAGCGCACATCCTCGAAGAGTTTCAGGGCGATGGCCACTTCCGGGGCCAGGAGCATGACATGCCGGCCAGCGCACAGGGCCCGCCTGGCCAGTTCCATGTACACGGCCGTCTTGCCGCTGCCCGTCACGCCGAAAAGCAGTGCCGATTCGGGCGCATCAGCCTGAAGGAGCCCCCAGAACCCGCCCACGGCCCGTTCCTGTTCGGGCGTAAGGGTCAGCCGCACCGGGCCCGACGCGCAGACGTCAGCGATTTCAAACGCGGACTCGACTTCCCGGACCAATCCCTTGCGCGCCAGGGTAGCCAGCACCTGCGCGACGCTTTTGCCGAAATGCCCGGCCAGGGCCTTGGAGGACGACACGCCGTGCACGTCCAGGTAGCGCAGGACGTCGAGCTGGGCCGTGGCCTGCGGGCGGACGGCCCAAGGCGGCTCCGACGTCAGGGAGTAGAGCCGCTCGGTCCGGCGCTGGGCCACGACGGGCGAGAATCCGCCATCCAGCCACGCTGCGGCCAGACCGACGCGGTCCCCGCTCCCGTCCAGTTCGCCCAAGGGGACGATCCGGCCATCGCGGGACCTGAAGGACGGGACCTCGCGCAGCGCCGACGGCAGCACGCGGGCCAGGATCCGTCCCGGCGCGTCCATCTGGCGCACGGAAAGGTCACGAATGAAATCGAGGTAGGCTGGGGAGAAAAAAGGCTCCAGGTCCACGGGCCAGACCACGTCGCGGCACGCGCACCCTTCGGGCTCGGGCACGTCCGTCCCCACGATCACCCCAACCCGCAGCGACCGCCCCAAGGGGACGATGACGCGCACGCCCTCCCGCCACATCTCACTCGGCAGGGACGCGGGCAGGGAATACGTCAGGGCGCTGTACGGGGCGCAGAGGAGGAGGACGGAACAGTACTGACTCATGGGCTCCACGAAAAAGAGAGGGGGAACGGACCGGACCGTTCCCCCGTGAGGATCGGGATGGCGTCTAGCGGGAAGGCGGGATCAGTTCGCGCAGGCGGGCGATGAGGTCGTAGCGCAGATCCTCGTCCTGCAGGGCGAAGTAGATGTTGGCGGTCAGATAGTCCACCCAGTCGCCCACGTCGAAGCGCTGTCCGCGCAGCTTCACGGCCAGAAGGCGATTCTCCCGCGCCATGGACTGCAGGGCGTCGGTCAGCTGGATCTCGCCGGTGTGGTCGGGCTTCAAGCCTTCGAGATGCTTGAAGACCTCGGGCGTCAGCACGTAACGGCCCACCAGGGCCAGCCGCGACGGCGCGCTTTCCATGTCGGGCTTCTCCTTCACGCCGCGGATGCGGTACAGTCCGGGCGCGAACTCCTCGGCGTCGATGATGCCGTACTTGCTGACGCGGTCGCGCGGCACTTCCATGACGCCGACCACGGGCATGCGCTCGTTCTTCCAGACTTCGAGGAGCTGGTTGATGCCGGGGTCACGGTTGAACATGAGGTCGTCGCCAACCATGACGGCGAAGGGCTCGTCCTTGACGACCTCCTTCGCGCAAAGCACCGCATGGCCCAGGCCCAGCTGCTCTTTCTGACGCACGACTATGATGTTGGCCATCATGGCCACCTTGCGCACCTCGGCCAGCAGATCCGTCTGCCCCTTGCGTTCCAGCAACTGCTCCAGGGCGAGGTTGTAGTCGAAATGGTCCTCAATGATGCGCTTGTTCTGGTTGTTGACGAACACCACGTCCGACAGGCCCGAGGCGATGGCCTCCTCCACGATATATTGGATGGAGGGTTTCCGGAACACCGGCAGAATTTCCTTGGGCACATTCTTGGTCGCCGGAAGTGATCTGGTTCCCCACCCTGCCACCGGAATGACAACTTTACGTACCTGCATGGATCGCTCCTTGTTTAAACCCGACGAGGGCGGGCTTCCCCCGCTCCTCAAAAATTGTATTTCAGTCCAGACTCGTCTCCACGGCCTGGGTCAGATCGTCGCACAGGTCGTTGACCAGATATTCATCCTGGGCTTCGACCATGATGCGGGCCAGGGACTCGGTCCCGGAATAGCGCAGCAGAACGCGACCCGTCCTGCCCAGACGCTCCTCCGCGTTCTTCACCGCCGCCTGGATGGAGGGTACGTCGACAAAGGGGACTTTCCGCTTGACCTTCACGTTGACGAGCTTCTGGGGGAAAGGCGTCAACAGCCCGGCAATCTCGGAGATGGAACGCTGTCTGGCGACCATGATGCGCAGCAGCTGCAGCGCCGCCAAGGTCCCGTCGCCCGTGGTCGAATGCTCCATGAAGACCAGATGGCCGGACTGTTCCCCGCCGAGAAGGTACCCGCCCTTGCGCATCTCCTCAACGACATACCGGTCGCCGACCCTGGTCCGCAACAGCCGGCCGCCGCGTTCCTGCATGAAGACCTCCAGGGCCATGTTGCTCATGACCGTGGCGACCAGGGTGTTGCCGGCGAGGGTCCCGCGGGACAGCATCTCGTCCGCGCACACGGCCATGATCTGATCCCCGTCGAGCACGGTGCCGTGCTCGTCGACCACGATGAGCCGGTCGGCGTCCCCGTCCAGGGCCAGGCCGATGTCGGCCCTGTGCTCCCGGATCTTGGCCGCGAGCCCCTCGGGGTGCAGGGAACCGCAGCCCCTGTTGATGTTCAGGCCGTCGGGCTCAACGCCGAGGGTCACGACCTTGGCGCCGAGCTCCTCGAAGATGAGCGGCGCGACGCGGTACGCGGCCCCGTGGGCGCAGTCGAGGACGATGGTCAGGCCGTCCAGGGTCATGCCCGCCGGAAAGCTGTGCTTGAGTTCGACGATGTAGCGCCCCGGGCTATCCTGAATCTTCCTGGCCCGGCCGACCTGATCGTACGCCGGGTAGTCCCAGGCGAAGGCCGGATCCGTGACCATGGCCGCGATCTCGTTCTCCGCCTCGTCGGCCAGCTTGAAGCCGTCCTTGTCGAAGAACTTGATGCCGTTGTCCATGTACGGGTTGTGGGAGGCGGAGATGACCACGCCCAGGTCGGCGCGCATGCTGCGCGTCAGAAAGCTGATGGCCGGGGTCGGCATGGGGCCGACCAGGAAGACGTCCATGCCGGCGGCGCAGAAGCCCGAAGTCAGGGCAGATTCGAAGACGTACCCCGAAAGGCGCGTGTCCTTGCCGATGACGACTCGGTGCCGCCTGCTGCCGTTGCGGAAATACTGGCCCGCGGCCAACCCGAGACGCAGCACGAGTTCCGGCTGCATGGGGTGGCTGTTGACGCGCCCCCTGATTCCGTCCGTTCCAAAAAGCCTGCCCATCCGCTCTCCTCTTATGGGGTCAGCGACTCGTTGCGCCGCACGATGATTTCCACTTCCTCGGGCTTGGACTCCAGCAGCTCCACCCCGTCCGGAAAAAGGCGTTCGGGCTTGACGACGCTCTGCCCGAGGGCCGGATTTCCCCCGGGGTCCACCACCATGCGCAGCTGCTCCCGCCAATCCTTGTCCTTGAGGAGCCGCACCGGCACGAGCAGCCTGACACGCACGAACTTGGGTTCCATGACGTACGTGAAGGCCGGATACTCCACGGCTTCCAGATTCACCTTGATCCAGATTTCCTGCTTGATGTGCCCGAAGTGCACGTCATAGCTGACCGAGGACACCGACGTGCGCACATCCGGGGGAAGCAGCAGGCGGGCCCGGCCCGACGCCGTCAGGCTGCCGTCCTCGGGGACCTGCACGCGCACCGTGGGGATTCTGTCCACCTTCTCCAAGGCGCTGGCGAACCCGGTCACGGTGACCTGATCCGGCACCACGGTGGCGTTCTTGAACTGCGTATCTTCGCCGGGCAGCCCTTCCCAGTCAAGGTGGACCGGCACGCTCTTGGAAACCATG
This sequence comes from Desulfomicrobium salsuginis, assembly GCF_054657795.1. NCBI lineage: Bacteria > Pseudomonadati > Thermodesulfobacteriota > Desulfovibrionia > Desulfovibrionales > Desulfomicrobiaceae > Desulfomicrobium > Desulfomicrobium salsuginis. The sequence continues at coordinate 1,945,789 of NZ_BAAHYA010000002.1, forward strand.
ACGTCAGCCACGAGTTCCAGGCGCGTCGGATTGATCTCCACGACCTCCACCGCCGAGGTAATGGCCATGCTCTCGGGCACGAGGGGAATGACGTTGGCCCCGACCTGAACCTTGGCCAGATCGAGCTTGTAGGCCAGCCGGCCCGTGTTCAGGGACCGGACCTGGTTGCTCGTGCCGCGAATGCGCACCTGCAGCTTGTTGACCAGCCCGGAGGTGATCTCCATCTGTTGGGGGAGATTCACGAATTCGAGCGGCACCTCGAGCCACGTCTCGACCTTCTCCTGCCCCGAGACCACGTACCAGCACGCCAATGCCAGAAGCAGGGCCAGCGCTCTGTATTGCCAGTTATTCCACATCATTTCCTCAACGCAGCGGCAAGAACTTTCTTCAGGCGGACCTCATTGAGGCTGCTCGTGATCCGCCCGCCCACGGCCAGGGATATGCTGCCCCGCTCCTCGGACACGATGAGGGCCACGGAGTCGGTCTCCTCGGTCACGCCGATGGCCGCGCGGTGCCGCGTGCCCAGCGCTGCCTCGTGCTTGAGGCCCACGGCCAGGGGCAGGATGCACGCCGCGGCCTCGATGCGGTTGTCGCGGATGATGACGGCACCGTCGTGCAGGGGCGTGTCCTGATGAAAGATGGTCAGGAGCAGGTCCTTGCTGAAGGCGGCGTGTAATTCGATGCCGCCCGAGACCACGTCTCCAAGGGGGATGTTGCGCTCGATGACGATGAGCGCCCCGGTCTTGCTCTTGGCCATCTGCACCAGGGCCAGAATGAGGTCGTCGAGGACCGCCGACTGCACGGTGTCCTTCTTGAAGATCGTGGTCGCGCCCATGACGGCCAGGGCCTTGCGGATGTCCCGGCGGAACAGGATGATGACCACGAGGAAGATGGAGCCCAGAAAATTGCCCAGCAGCCAGTTGAGAGTGTACAGGCCGAATTCCCCGGCCGCGAAGTAGGCGATGACGATGAGCAGCAGGCCGTAGATGACGGAAACGGCGCGGGTGCCCTTGATCAACAGGATGATCCGGAAAAAGATGTAGCCCACCAGCAGGACGTCCAGGATGTCCTTCCAGGTGACTTGCAAATTGCCGATGGTGTAGCTCAGCACCCGTCCTCCCCTTCTCCCGCCAATGCCCGCGCGACCAGCAGGCCGTCGCGCGCCTCACGCACCTCATGCACGCGGTGGATGCGGACCCCCCGACCGTAGAGCGTCACCGTGGCCGCCAGGGTCGGGGCGTTGCGATCCCTGCCGTCGCGCCCAAGCAATCCCTTCCACAGCGACTTGTTGGAAAGGCCCATGTACACCGGCCGCCCGAACTCGAAAAACCGCTCGATATTCCGCAGGATCTCCAGGTTGTGGCCCAGGGTCTTGCCGAACCCGATGCCGGGGTCCAGGACCACGTTCCCCTCGGGTACGCCGGCCCGGACCAGCGCTTCGAGACGTGCGGCGAAAAAAGCCCTGATCTCGTCCACGACATCGTCGTATCTCGGCGCGACCTGCATGTTCCCGGGAGCGCCCTGACTGTGCATGAGCACGTAGCCCGGCTTCAGGTCGGCCACCACGTCCATGAACCCCGGGTCCACGCCCATGGCCGAAACGTCGTTGACGATGACGGCGCCGGCCTCCAGGCAGGCCCTGGCCACGCAGGCCTTGGTCGTGTCCACGGACAGGACCGCGTCCGGGCGTGCCCGGAGCACCCCCTCGACCACCGGCAGGACGCGCTGCAGTTCGACGTCCGCCGGGACCGCTTCGGCGAAGGGCCTGGTGCTCTCGCCGCCAATATCCAGAATGTCCGCGCCCTGGTCAAGAAGATGCAGTGCCTTGTCCACCAGCGCTTCGGTACCGCAGGCGCTGCCGCCGTCGTAGAACGAATCAGGGGTGGCGTTCAGGATTCCGACGACAAAAAAGGGGGCAGGACCGAGGGTCCTGCCCCTGAGCACATCCCAGGAGACGTTCTCTGCTCTCTCCCGGGACATGCGCTACTCGCCCGCCTTGTCGCCCGCGTCCCCCTCGTCCAGGGCGAAGCCCTCCTCGCCCGCTTCCGCGGACGAATCAGCGGCCGCAGCACCGGCCGCGTTCCGGCCGCCATTGCCCTGCGGGGCCAGAGGCTCTCCCTGGATGATCTTGGCCACTTCCTCGCCCGTGAGGGTCTCGCGTTCGATGAGGGACAGGGACAGGGCGTGCAGGAGTTCGATGTTGTCCTGCAGGATGGTCTTGGCGCGGTTGTAGGCGTCGCCCAGGATGCGCTTGACCTCGAGGTCGATGAGCTTGGCGGTCTCGTCGCTGTAGTCCTTGATGTGGGCCATGTCACGGCCCAGGAAGACCTCGTCGTCCTTCTTACCCAGAGCCATGGGGCCGAACTCCTCGCTCATGCCCCACTCGCAGACCATGCGCTTGGCCATGGCCGTGGCGCGCTCGATGTCGTTGCCCGCTCCCGTGGTGATGGAGTTGAAGACGAGTTCCTCGGCCGCCCGGCCGCCGAAGAGCACGGCCAGGTTGTTCTGGAGATAGGTCTTGGAGTAGGTGTGGCGGTCATCCACGGGCAACTGCATGGTCACGCCCAGGGCGCGGCCGCGGGGGATGATGGACACCTTGTGGATGGGGTCCGTGCCCGGCAGGAACTTGGCCACCAGGGTGTGCCCGGCCTCGTGGTAGGCCGTGGTCTTCTTTTCCTCGTCGCTCAGGATCATGGAGCGTCGCTCCTTGCCCATCATGACCTTGTCCTTGGCCTCCTCGAAATCGAGCATGGTGACCTTGTCCTGGCTCAGCTTGGCGGCGTGCAGGGCCGCCTCGTTGACCAGGTTCTCGAGGTCAGCACCGGAGAAGCCGGGCGTGCCGCGGGCCAGGACGTCGAGGTCCACCTCTGGCGACAGGGGGGTCTTTCTCGTGTGCACTTCGAGGATGCGCTTGCGGCCCTTGAGGTCGGGGTTGGGGACCACGACCTGACGGTCGAAGCGGCCCGGACGCAGCAGCGCCGGGTCGAGGACGTCGGGACGGTTGGTGGCGGCGATGAGGATGACGCCCTCGTTGGACTCAAAGCCGTCCATCTCGACGAGCATGGCATTCAAGGTCTGCTCGCGCTCGTCATGGCCGCCGCCCAGACCCGCGCCGCGCTGACGGCCCACGGCGTCGATCTCGTCGATGAAGATCAGACAGGGAGCATTCTTCTTGCCCTGGATGAAGAGGTCGCGCACGCGGGCCGCGCCCACGCCGACGAACATCTCCACGAAGTCGGAACCGGAGATGGAGAAGAAGGGCACCCCGGCCTCGCCGGCCACGGCCCGGGCCAGCAGGGTCTTGCCCGTGCCGGGACCGCCGACCAGCAGCACGCCCTTGGGGATGCGCCCGCCCAGACGCGTGAACTTCTTGGGGTTGCTCAGGAAGTCGACGATCTCCTGCAGCTCCTCCTTGGCCTCGTCCACACCGGCCACGTCGGCGAAGGTGACCTTGGTCTCCTCCTGGGTGACCATTTTGGCCCTGGAGCGGCCGAAGGACATGGCCTTCCCGCCGCCGCCCTGCATCTGGCGCATGAAGAAAATCCACACGCCGATCAGAAGGAGCATGGGGAACCAAGAGATGAGCACCGTCATGTACCAGGGTGCGTCCTCCTCGGGCTCGGCCTTGACCTGCACGTTGTTCTTGACCAGCGTGTCGACCAGGGTCGGATCGTTGGGCGAATAGGAACTGAAGCGCTGGTCGTTGACCAGCACGCCGGTGATTCGCGAACCTTGAATCTTGACGCTGGTGACCTCGCCCTGACGGACCTTGGTCAGAAATTCCGTGTAGTTGAGATCATTGGGCGGCACGGGCGGCTGATTGAACAGGTTGAACAGGACAATCATGACCATGCAGATCGCGGCCCAGAGGACCAGATTCTTGGAAAAACTGTTCAAATGAGAAAACCTCCATAAGCCGGGTCGTCACAGGTCCCTCGCCACCGGCCGTCTTTGTCGTCATAGTGGGTTCATGCTTAGCTGAACGAGATGTGATTGTTAAGTTCAGTTTCAGGAATGACAAGCAAATTTTCGTAGAAATACGCCTTTTTTGAAAGGTCGCCCGAAAACCTTGATCATTGTGCGGGGCATTGATAGATACGTGCCTCCCAAGGGGGGAAGCGTATCGTCACCGGTGTGGCGCCCGGTCTTCAAAACCGGTGGAAGGTCGAGAGGTCTTCGGTAGGTTCGACTCCTATACGCTTCCGCCACCCCTACGCATTGTTCAGCCCGCTCCGCCCGTCTCGCACCTCTCCAGAAACCGACCTTATGCGATAGCCAACCGCTCCGCGCAGTTCGTACGTTCCTCAGCCGTGGAGCGCGTCCGTCGATTGCGGGGTGCTATGCGGCAAAATCCTGCGGGAGAATGGCCCAGGCCGCGCGCCGGCCGGCCTGGAGGCTGCCGTACTCTCCGTCGATGCCGAGGATCTTCGCGGGATTGAGGGTCACCATGGCCAGGAGCTCGACCAGCGGCGTGCTCGAAGACAGCACGGTCTTCACGGCGCGCAGTTCCTCCCACAGGTCCGGATCGGTGTTGGAGGCGAGGGAATCCGTACCCAGGCACAAGGGCACTCCGGCGGCTCGCAGGGCCGCGACAGGAGCCTCGCCCACGCCGATCCGGCTGTTGCTGCGCGGGCACAGGCAGACTCCCGCCCCGCTTCGCGCCAGGATGCCGATGTCGTCCGCGTCGATGTGGACGCAGTGCACGGCCAGCGTCCTGCCATCCAGCAGGCCAAGCTCGGACGCGTACGCAACGGCGCTCATCCCGGGCGAGACGAAGCCTTTGGGCAGGATGCGGCGGGCGCGCACAAATTCGGCAAACGCTCCTCCACACCCCAGGAACAGTTCATTCTCCCCCGGCGCCTCGGCCAGGTGCAGGCTGAAGGGCCGGTCGCGCGAGACGCACCAGCCCTTGGCTTCCCGGGCCAGATCCGAGGCCGTTGAATAGAGGGCGTGCACCGACGGGCTCCAAGGGCCGGGCCAGTCGGCAGAGGTGAAATCGGGCAGACCGCGACGGCCGGACACTTCGCGAAAAAGATGGCCGCCCATTCCTTCGGCCTCCAGGACGCCGCGGACCATCACCGCCTCCCGGCCGACAACGTCCGCCACGAAGCAGGTTCCGGAGTTCCGGGCCGCGGCCACTGCGCCCGCCACATCGGCCCGTGACGCGCGTTGGGCGCGCAGGGCCACGAACAGCCCGTCCGCCCAGGCTTCAAACCCCATGCCGATGGGAATCCTGCCCGCCAGATGTGACAGCTCCAGATGGGCGTGCGCGTTGATCAGCCCGGGCACCAGCGTCACGTCGCCCAGATCACGGCACGGCCCCGACGCCTCCTTCCAGGGGACGACAGCGACGATGCGACCGCCGTCGACCAGGATGCAGCCGTCGACGATCTCGGGGCACCCGGGGTCCATGGTCAGGATGCGCGCCGCACGGTAGGCCGCCGTCATGTCCCCACCATCCCGCAAGGCGGACCATAACAAAAGAGGCGGCCAAGCCGCCTCTTTTCAGAACACGTCGTTCCGCGGTTATTTGTAGATCTTGTCGGCATCCTTCAGCACGTCCTCAGGCACCTTCACGCCCATCTTCGCAGCGGCCTTCTGGTTGAGGTGCAGAACGAGTTCCTGCTGGGTCTCTACGCACGTGGTGCCGGGGTCGGCCTTGTCCACCAGCAGGCGCTTGGCCATGAGGCCCGTCTGATAGCCGTGCTGGTAGTAGTCGAAGGCCAGGGCGGCGACGGTGCCGCGCTGCACGGAATCGACGTCGGCAGAGAAGACGGGCAGCTTTTCCTGCTCACAGACCTTGATCACGGATTCCAGGGCCGAGATAACGGTGTTGTCCGTGGGCAGGTAGATGGCGTCGACCTTGCCGACCAGGGACTTGGCTGCCTGGTAGACGTCGCTGGTCTTGGCCACGGAGGCTCCGACGACCTCGAAGCCGGCCTTGGCACCTTCGGCCTGGACCATGGCCACGGTGGTCTTGGAATTGGCCTCGCCGGCGTTGTAGATCACCCCGAGCTTCTTGAGGTTCGGGAAAAACCGCAGGATCATGGCCATGTGCTTGTCCACGGGCAGCATGTCCGACACGCCCGTGATGTTCTTGCCCGGCTTCTGGAGATCATCCACCAGCCCCGCGCCGACCGGGTCCGTGATGGCCGTGAAGAGCAGCGGCGCCACGGCCAGAACGGGCGATTTCTTGGTCGCCACGGCGCAGGCCTGGGCCGAGGGAGTGGCGACGGCCAGAACCAGGTCCGGCTTCTCGCCGGCGATCTGGGCCGCGATCTGGTTGGCCGTGGCCATGTTGGCCTGGGCGTTGTGCACCGAGTACGTCGCGTTGACGCCCTGGGCCTTCAGACTGTCCTGGAAGCCCTTGAGCACGGCGTCCAGGGATGGGTGTTCAACGAACTGATTCACGGAAATGGAGTACGTGGCGGCATGGCCCTGACAGACAAAGGCCAGGATGCACAGGACCGTCATGATGGCTTTCTTCATAATATTTCCTCGCTTGGATTCGTGGGGACTACCGGATGCGGAACATGTCCACGAGCCCTTTAAGCTGTTCGGAAAGCGCGCGCAACTCCTCGGCATGCTCCCGCACCGTGACGCCGTTGCGGGTCATGTCGGTGGCGGACGAACTCACTTCGGCGATCTGGCTGGTTATCTCGCCGGCCACGCCCGACGTCTGGCTCACGTTGTGGTTGACCTCATCGAGACCCTGGGAGGCCTGTCCGATGTTCTGGGCGATGTCGCGGGTCGTGACGGACTGCTCCTCCACGGCCGCGGCGATGGTCGTGACGATGGCGTCGATGTCGGTGATGACCTTGGTGATCTCGTTGATGCGCGTCACGGTCTGGTCGGTGGCGCCCTGGATGCCGCTGATCTTGCCCCGGATCTCGTCCGTGGCCGAAGCGGTCTGGTTGGCCAGTTCCTTGATCTCGTTGGCCACGACGGCAAACCCGCGTCCGGCTTCGCCCGCCCTGGCGGCCTCAATGGTCGCATTCAGGGCCAGGAGGTTGGTCTGGGACGAGATGGCCGTGATGGTCTGGGTCACGGAATGGATCTCGCGGGCCATGGCGCCCAGGTGGTCGACGTCGGCCGACGTCGCTTCGGCCGTGCTCACGGCCACCGCGGTGATCTCCTTGGCCCTGGCGGTGCTGCGCGAAATCTCGTCGATGGTCGCGCTCATTTCTTCGGAAGCGGCGGCCACGGTCGAGATGTTGACCGACGCCTGTTCGGTGGCCGCGGCCACGGAGCGCATGTTCGTGCTCATCTCCTCGGACGCGGCGGCCACGGCGTCGGAACGGGTCTGGTTGTCCGCAGCCACGTCGGCCACCGTCTCGGACACCGATTTGAGCTGACCCGAAGCCACGGCCAGGGTGCCCACGCCGGAGATGATCTCCTGCATCATGGACCGCATATGATCCGTCATGGAGTTGACGCTCTGGGCCAACTGGCCGATCTGGTCCCGGCTTCTGGTATCCACGTGCACGGTCAGATCGCCCTTGCTGATCTTTTCCGTGGCCTCGGCCACGTCACGGATGGGTACCAGGACGGCCCGCCGGAGGAAAAAGGACAGGCTGCCGAGGAGCACGACCAGGCCCGCGGCCATGATGCCGCCGACCTTGGTCTGGTTGCTCAGCATCGCGTTCATCTGGGGCGAAATGTCCTGGGTCATGACCATGACCCCGAGCACCGGCTGGTTCGACCCGTGACAATGATGGCAGGACTCTTCGTTGGGGATGGACTTGATTTCGAGGAAGGCGGGTTTGCCGTCGATCTTGGTGATGGACTGGCTCATGCAGTCCTTGCGCAGGCAGTCTTCGAGCATGGTGGTCAGTTCCGCGCTCTTGACGACGTCCGTGACCTCCTTTCGCAGGAACTGGTCCGAGGTGGAGTAGGTGACGTTGCCCTTGAAATTGGTCAGGTGGATTTCGATGTCTTCATAGCGCTGCCCCACTTCCGCAAACTTGCCCGTGGTGCCGGCGTTGTCGCCGATGGCCATGGGTTCGCGGATGGCCATGGAGAGCATCTCCGAAATGCGGGCGGCGTTGACCTCGACCTCATGCAGGGTGCTGGCCCGCTGCATGAAAAAGGTTGCCGTGAACAGCGAGCCGAAAGTCAGGATGAGCACCGCAAAGGTGATGCCGAGGATCTTGGCGCCCAGGGATCTGCTGAAGATGTTCATGGCGGCCTCCTAGTGGGCCCCGCCGTACAGCAGGGGCTTGAAGTTGAAGGCCTTGACGCGGCTCTCGTTGTGGCAGCCCTGGCAGTCTTCCATGGTCAGCTTGCCCTTGATGAGCTCCGTATCGCCTCCGCTCTCGACGTGGTCCCGGCCGGGGCCGTGGCACACTTCGCACCCTGCGTCCGCAACATGCGGCGTCTTCTCGTAGCTGACGAACCCGCCGGGCTTGCCGTAGCCGGTAGTATGGCAGCCGTAACACTGGGCCAACTCCGTTTCCGTCAAATCCGACGCCATGATCTTGATGGACTTGTCCGAATGGGCTTTTTTGGCGTATTTCGTGAAGTTGTCGTACTGTTCCTCGTGACAATCCTTGCAGGCCGCCGTGCCTACATACGAATTCTCCGCCAAGGCCGGCACAGGACACAACATGCACGCCAAGAAGACGACATGGCACACCTTGCGAACGATCTGAGCCTTCATCCCACCTCCTCGCATCAAACCGGCACGGTCAGTCCGTTTCCGATAAATTTTAATGCGTGTACGTACATTACCGTATGACGTCAATAACAGCCTAGGATCGCGGTAGAAATATTCGTGCACCGAAAATCCGGGCGCGCAAGGATGACGTGTGTCTGGCGCTGTCCCATCCGCCCCTGTCATACACCACGCGTCGGCGTTGCCCGCACCGTCATGGCGACGCATCGCCGCTACCATCCCGACTTCGCAAGCAGGCGTACGACCGCATATCACCGCCCCTACCCTGCCGGACTTGCCGCCCGTTGAAAAATTAAGCTTCATGTTACGATCCTCCCTTATGGTTCCTGCTCGATGACTTCTTGTTTATTGGAAAGGAGGAGGTGGATGATACTCGAAACAAAACGTATTTTCAGATACAAATGGCTAATTGATTACACGCTGATCAGAACACATAACTACTTATAGATGAGTATGCTACGAACGATGGCAGCCGAACCACGGGTACGAAAAAGCCCCCGTCGACGAAGCGGCGGGGGCTTTCGGCACGACGCGCGAGGCAGTCGGCGCGTTCGTGTGCTGTCCGTCAAAAAACGACGGCGCTAGACTTTCTCCGACAGCCAGGACGCGAGTTCGGAAATCTGCGCGCCGACAGAATCGGGTCCGGTGCCTCCGGGAACGTGCCGGCGGGCGACGGCATTATCGTAGTCGAGCACGGCGAAGACGTCCTCGCCGATGTCGGCCGAGAAACGCCGCAGGTCCTCGATGCTCATGTCCTCGAGACCGATCCCGCGTTCCTCGGCGAAGGCCACGGCCGCGCCGGTGATGTGGTGGGCCTGGCGGAAGGGCACGCCCTTGGCCGCCAGGTAGTCGGCCAGTTCCGTGGCGTTGAGGAAGCCGGCCTTGAGGGCCCGGCGCATGCGCTCGGCGTTGAAACCCAGTTCCGAGAGCATGCCGGCCATGATGGCCAGGGACGGCGACACCGTGTCGTGGGTGTCGAGGAAGGGTTCCTTGTCCTCCTGCATGTCGCGGTTGTAGGCCAGAGGCAGGCCCTTCATGAGGGTCAAGAGGCCCATGAGGTCGCCGTAGACGCGGCCCGTCTTGCCACGCATGAGCTCGGCCACGTCGGGGTTCTTCTTCTGGGGCATGATGGACGAGCCCGTGGAGTAGGCGTCGGGCAGGCGCACGAAGCCGAACTGCGGGTTGGCCCAGATGATGATCTCCTCGCACAGCCGCGAGAGGTGCATCATGACGAGGCTCCCGCAGAACACGGACTCCAGGACGAAATCGCGGTCGGAGACGGCGTCCATGCTGTTGGCGAAAGTACCGCCGAGGTCCAGGGTCCCGGCCACCTGGGCGGGATCCAGCGGGTGCGTGGTTCCGGCCAGGGCCGCCGCGCCCAGGGGTGAAACGCACACGCGCTTCAGGGCGTCGCGCACGCGGTCGTGATCGCGGCGGAACATCTGGGCGTAGGCCAGCAGGTGCTGGGCCAGGCTGACGGGCTGGGCCGGCTGGAAATGGGTGCAGCCGGGCAGCAGCACGCCCTGGTGCTCTTTGGCCCGCTGCACGAGGGTGTCGACCAGCGCCTTCAGGTTATCGGCCCATTCTTCCAGGCAGGCGGCCGTGAAGAGGCGGAAATCGAGCGCCACCTGGTCGTTGCGGGAACGCCCGGTGTGCAGCTTCTGGCCCGGCGTGCCGACGAGCTCCGTCAGGCGGTGCTCGATGTTCATGTGCACGTCTTCGAGGTCCTGCCGCCAGACGAAGGTCCCGGCCTGTATCTCGGCCCGGATCTGCTCCAGCCCCCGGTGGATGGCCTCGCAGTCGGACGGGGTGATGATGCCCTGCTTCGCCAGCATTGAGGCGTGGGCCTTGGAACCGTCGATGTCCTGGGCGCACAGCCGCGAGTCGAAACCCACGGAGCATGTGTAGCGCTCGACCAGGGGGGCGGTGTCCCCGGTGAACCGGCCGCCCCACAATTTCTTTTCCTTGGATGCCGCGCTCATGTCCTAGCCCTTGATCTTGTTCAGGAAAGGCTGGCGGGCCTGCAGGCGCAGACCGTGCAGCTTGATGAAGCCGGCCGCGTCGGCCTGGTTGTAGACCTCGTCCTTCTCAAAGGTGGCCAGCTCCGGGTTGTAGAGCGAGTACGGGGACTTGCGGCCCAGAGGGTACACGCCGCCCTTGTAGAGCTTGAGGCGCACCGTGCCGGTGACCGTCTCCTGGGCCTTGTCCATGAAGGCCTGCAGGGCCTCGCGCTCGGGCGCGAACCAGTAGCCGTTGTAGACCATCTCGGCGTAGCGCGGGATGAGTGTGTCGCGCAGGTGCAGCAGCTCGCGGTCCATGCACACGCCTTCCAGGTCGCGGTGGGCGCGCTGCAGGATGGCCCCGCCCGGGGTCTCGTAAACGCCGCGGGACTTCATGCCCACGAAGCGGTTCTCGACCATGTCCAGGCGGCCGATGCCGTGCCGTCCGCCCAACTCGTTCAGGGCGGCGAGCATCTTCGCCGGCGTGAGGGCCTGGCCGTTCAGGGCCACGGGGTTGCCCTTCTCGAAATCAAGGATGATGACCTCGGCCTTGTCCGGCGCCTGCTCGGGGTCGACGCTCATCTGGTAGGTGCCCGGGCCGGGTTCGGACCACGGATCTTCCAGTTCGCCGCCCTCGAAACTCAGGTGCAGGAGGTTGCGGTCGCAGGAATACGGCTTCTCCTTGGTCACGGGCACCGGGATGCCGTTCTCCTTGCAGAATTCCAGAAGCTGCGTGCGGGAGTTGAGGTCCCACTCTCGCCAGGGGGCGATGGTCTTCAGGTGCGGGGCCAGGGCCAGGGTGGACAGCTCGAAACGGACCTGGTCGTTGCCCTTGCCCGTGGCGCCGTGGGCCACAGCCTGAGCCCCTTCGGCCAGGGCGATCTCGACCATCTTCTTGGCGATGAGGGGCCGGGCAATGGACGTGCCGAGCAGGTAGCCGCCCTCGTAGACGGCGTTGGCCCGGAACATGGGGAAGACGTAGTCGGCGACGAACTCCTCCTGCAGGTCCACCACGTAGGCTTTGGTGGCGCCGGTATTGAGGGCCTTGTCCTCCAGGCCGTCGAGTTCCTCGCCCTGACCCAGGTCGGCGGTCATGGTGACGACCTCGCACTCGTAGGTCTTCTTGATCCACTTGAGGATGGCGGAGGTGTCGAGACCGCCGGAATAGGCCAGCACGACTTTTTCGATCTTGCGCATGAAAACTTCTCCTTTATGTAGAGCGGACTGGCCGCCTCAGCTGTAAATCCATTCCAGGATGGCCTTCTGCATGTGCAGACGGTTCTCGGCCTGGTCGAAAACGATGGACCTGGGCCCCTCGAAGACCTCCTCGCTGACCTCCTCGCCGCGGTGGGCGGGCAGGCAGTGCAGCACCTTGGCCGACGGGTCGGCCAGGGACAGGAGCTCCTCGTTGACCTGATACCCGGCAAAGGCCTTCTCGCGGCGCTTCTGCTCGGCTTCCTGGCCCATGGACGCCCAGACGTCGGTGTTGACGAAATGGGACCCGGCGATGGCAGCCTTGGGGTCGTCGGTGATGTAGACCTTGGCGCCCATCTTGAGGGCTCGTTCCAGAATCTCGGTCCTGGGCATGTAGCCCTCGGGGCAGGCCAGGTTCAGCTGAAAGCCGAAGTAGATGCTGGCGTTGATCCAGGAGTGGGCCATGTTGTTGCCGTCGCCGATCCAGGACACGACGAGGTCTTTGAAATTCGTGGTCCGCTCGAAGATGGTCAGCATGTCGCTCATGACCTGACAGGGGTGGTAGAGGTCCGTCAAAGCGTTGACCACCGGAATGGAGCCCCAGCGCGCCAATTCCTCGACGTTCTTCTGGGCGAAGGTGCGCACGACCATGCCCTGCACGTAGCGGGACAGGACCCGGGCCGTGTCGGCCAAGGGTTCGCTGCGGCCCAGCTGGGAGTCGGCCGGCGTCATGAAGATGGTGCTGCCGCCCAGGTGGCGGATGCCGACGTCGAAAGAAACGCGCGTGCGCGTGGAGGCCTTCTCGAAGATCATGGCCAGGGTTTTGCCGGCCAGCAGCGTGGACCGGTAGTCCGTGTCCTTCATCTCCTTGGCCCGCCGGACAAGGTCCATGGCCTCCGTGGCCTTGAGATCCAGTATGGATAGAAAGTGCTTCATGGTGTCACCCGATCATCCGGAGATACGGTTTGAATGTTGCGTGCGTGAACGCAAAAAAATTTTTTCCTACAAAGCTTGTTCATGGTTTGTAAAGGGAATTGCAACACCACGAAATAAAAATGAAAAAGCCGACGAAAACACGTCGGCTCGCGAGTGGTCGGAAGCTGTGCCGGCGCTATGGGCGCAGGTGGCGGGCGAAGCCGTCGGCCATGCTCAGGGACAGGGCGCGCATGACGGCGTAGGTGGGGTTCTCGGGCAGGCGCACCTGACTGCGAACCACGACGTAGTCCTTGGCAGGCCCGGCCTCCATGGCTGCGGCCTGGGCCGCGGACCAGATCAGGGTCCCGTCGGGCACCCAGTACACCTCGGCCGTGATGCCGACGGATGTCCGGCCCGCGCCGCCGCCCTCGTAGAACTGGGAAACGTTGCCCGTGACCAGAATATTGGCGCCCTTGGCCCTGGCCGCGGACATGGCCGCGTCCAGCCCGGCCCAGGGCTTCGAGGAGTCGTACTCCATGGCCCCGAAGACACGGCGCTCAAGCCACGCGCGCCGGAAGACGTCGGCCATCTCCCGGCCCACGTCCTTGCGCACGGCGATGTCCTGGCGCAGGGCGAAGGGAACGATCAGGGCCCGGTAACCCGTGTCGGGCATGGACGCGGGCGTCACCGCCTCGACCAGTTCGCCCATCAGAATCTCGGCGTCATCCTGATAGTCGATCCCATAAAGGTTCACATCGTAACGATCCATGGACGCGCACCCCGCCACGAGCAGGACGCAGGCGCAGAGAAGGAAAAATTTCATGACAGCATCTCCTTGGCAGGCGATTTCAAGCAAGATAGGTACCAATGGCCCGACAAACCACCCAAGGAGCTTCGACGTGACCCCGACCATGCGCTACCGTCTCGCCCATCAGGACAGTCTCCTGGGCGTGGCCTACTTCACCCCCGAACCCGCCGAACCCCTGACCCTTGAGCAATGCCTGGACCACGTCCGCAGGCTGCCCGGCGACGAGTTCATGCGCGCCCACGTCCGACCGCTACTGGCCGCCATGGCCCCGGCGAAACTGCGCGCCCTCTTCGACGCCGCCGACGAGACGGTCCGCGCCCTGGTCCTCGAAACCGTGCTTCTGACCCCGGGCCTGCGGGACCTGTGGCCGGAAATGCGCCCCGCGCTCGACGGGCTCAAAGGCTGCACGTCCCAGCTCTTCCTGGCCAGCGCCGCCCTGCCCGACCATGACCTGCACGCGGGGACGAGCCGGCTTCTGGCCGCGAACATCTTCGAACACGCCCCCCTGCCCGCCGAGCCGGCCGACGACGCATTGGACTCGGCGCCCGACAACCCGGCGGCGGACCCGGCCCGCATCCGGGCCTCCCTGGAACTGCCCGCCCCTTGCCCCAGGCGGCCCGCCGAAGCCACCCGCGCCCTGGCCGAGGAACGGCTCTACGGCCTGGGCGTCCTGGACGGACCCGAGATGCGCCATCACGCCTCGCTGGCCCCATGGGGCCTGCTGCGCCGCTGGCGGCTGGACCGCGCCACGCGCTGCGGCGCCTTCGACCACCGCCTGCAGGGGCTCATGACCAGCTACGGACGCGGCCTGACCATGGACGACGCCCGCGTCTCCCTGGCCATGGAGATCGTCGAGCGCTACAGTTCCTTCGCCGACATCCGCGACATGCGCGTCTCGGGCAGCCAGGACGACGGAGAGATCCGGGTCGCGCCCTTCGGCGCCCTGGGCGGCGAGGCCCTGGACCCAAACGCCATGCGCCTGGAAGTCCCGTACGCGGACCAGCCCCTGCACTGGATCGCGGGCCGGGGCCGCCGAGGCGAGACCAGGCTCGTCCCGCTGCAGGCCGTGTACCTCTTCACCAACCTCGACGAAGTCCGCCTCTTCAGCGGCCTGGGCTCCACGGGCCTGGCCTCGGGCAACACGCCCGAGGAGGCCAAGGTCAGCGGACTGCTGGAAGTCATCGAGCGCGACGCCGAGGCCGTCAGGGTCTTCGACCCGGCGCGCTGTTTCCGCGTGGAGAGCCGCGACGACGCAGTGCGGGAGCTTCTGGAACGATACCGGGAGCAGGGCGTCGACCCCGTCTTCCAGGATCTGACCACGGAACTGGGCGTGCCCTGCTACAAGTGCTTCGTGCTCCTGGCCGAAGGCGGACTGGTCAAGGCCACGGGCGCGTCCCTCTCGGGCCGCCGCGCCGCGCTCTCGGCCCTGACCGAGACGCCCTTCCCCTTTCCCGGAGGTCCGGCGTCGGCCAAGGGCCCGCGCGACCTTCCGGTCCGCCTGCTCGAAGACCTGCCGGACCACTCGACGGGCTCGGCCGCAGGCGACCTGGCCCTGCTCGAGGCCATCCTGGAGGACAGGGGGTACGAACCCGTCTACGTCAACTTGACAAAGAGGGAACTGCGTTTGCCCGTCTACAGGGCCATGGTGCCGGGACTTGAGATCGTTTCGGATTTCGACCGCTTTACGCGCGTGGGCCCCCGCCTGTGGCGGGACGTGCTCAGATCGAGGGGAAGATGCGGGTGACGGACGTTTCCGGGTCGGGCCGTACCGCGGCCACGGCCAGGTCCGTCAGATCGTCCATCTCCGGGCCGTGGTCGTGGCCCATGAGGTGCAGCAGGCCGTGGGCCAGCAGACGCACGGTGTATTCGTGGGGGTCCTGGTTGTAGAGGCGCGTCTCGCGGGCCAGGGTGTCCACGGACAGGACGAGGTCCCCGAGCCAGTCGTCCCCTCCGCCGGGGAAGCTCAGGATGTTGGTGGGCCCCAGGCAGCCCATGAACGAACCGTTCAGTTCGGCCATCTCCCGGTCGTCCACGAGGCGCAGGGAGAGCTCCCACTCGTCCAGGCCGAAGCACCCGGCCAGGCCCTCGAAAATCTCCATGAGCTCCGGCCCCGAAAGGGGAAAGCGCGGGTCCGCGGGAACGCATTGCTCCAGGTGCAGCATCAGCCCCTGCCCTCCCGGGCCAGCGCGGCCTGACGGTGCCGGTCGTAGGCGCGCACGATGCGCCCGACCAGGGGGTGGCGGATGACGTCGTCCTCGGTGAAGTGGATCATGGCCACACCCTGGACGCCCTCGAGGACCTCCACGGCCTGCACCAGGCCCGAGCCCACGTGGGCCGGCAGGTCGATCTGGGTGACGTCGCCCGTGACCACGGCCCGCGAACCGTAGCCCAGCCGCGTCAGAAACATCTTCATCTGCTCGGGGGAGGTGTTCTGGGCCTCGTCGAGGATGACGAAGGCATTGTTCAGCGTCCGGCCGCGCATGAAGGCCAGGGGCGCGATCTCGATGGCCCCGGCCGCAATCATCTCCTGCACCCGGGCGTAGTCGAGCATGTCGTTCAGGGCGTCGTAGAGGGGCCGCAGGTAGGGGTTGACCTTCTCGACCAGATCGCCGGGCAGGAAGCCGAGCTTCTCGCCGGCCTCCACGGCCGGGCGCGTCAGGACCAGACGCTTGACCTTCTTCTGCAGGAAGAGGGACACGCCCACGGCCACGGCCAAGTAGGTCTTGCCCGTGCCGGCCGGGCCGATGCCCAGGGTCAGATCCAGCTCGCGCATGGCGTGCAGGTACTCGCGCTGGGTCACGGTCTTGGGGCAGACGGTCTTGCGCGGGGAGACCGTGAACAGGGCCTCCTGGTAGTATTTCTTGAGCGGCGTGGAGGGGTCGCGCAGCATGATGCGCAGGCTCTGCTCGATGTCGCGGTCGAAGAGCTGATGCCCGCCGCGGACCAGGTCGTAGATCTGGGCGAAGTAGCGGCAAACCAGATGCACCATGTCATGGTCGTCGCCGAAAACAGAAAGCTCGCTGCCGCGGCTCTCCACGGTCACGCCCGTGATCCCGGCCACGGTCTCGAGATGGGCGTTGCCGGGCCCGAAGACCTCGCGGGCGAAGTCCGGATTCTCGAAGGTTATGTCCTGTCTCTCCATGCGTCCTCATGCTGCGCCGAAAAGGCCGCCCCGGCGGGGCGACGGCCGCGCATTTGCAAAACCGTGCGGAGTTCCGTAGAGGAATTCTTCCGCACCTACATACCGAAAAGTGAAGCATCACAGGCCGCGAAGCCTCATATCATATGAAAGACGACAAACGAACCACTGACAACCTGCCGGCCGTCAGGCCGGAAACGCAGCTTGCTTTCCAGGAAGCAAGAAGCATGGTGAGGAAAGCATTCGTGACGGCCATCAAGACCAATCTCGCATTTCTTGCCTGCTCCGGCCTCTACGCCTACCGCTCCGGGCAGCGCTTCTGGGAACAGAAAGGCAGCTCGTGGTGGGCCAGGACCCGCGCCTTCTCCAAGACCGCGTACCTGGCCCTGCAGGAGGACGCCTTCGGCTCGGACATCCGCATCGAAACCCTCGACTTGGACAAGGTGCTGGAGGGCAGTCGCCCGACCCTGTCCATCCCGGCCACGCCCGAAGCCGTGGACGACCTGATTCGCCCGAAAAAGCCCTAGCCGCCGATGGCCGTCATGGCCCGGTCGCAGACCTGGTTGGTCTGGCGGTCCTGCAGCAGCCTGTAGCCCATGGGCTTCTCCTGATTGGCCCTGGCGAAGAGGTCGAGCAATTCCTGGGTGGAGTGCTGCGGGTCTCGCAGGATGGAGCGCACGTCGTACTCCTTGTCGGAAAAGAGGCACGTCCGCAGCTTGCCGTCCGAGGTGACCCGGAAGCGGTTGCAGCTCTCGCAGAAATGGTTGCTGACAGCCGAAATGACGCCGATGCGCCCGGACCCGCCGGCAATGCGGTACATCTTGGCCGGGCCGCTGTTGCGCGAGGCCTCGCGCACCTCGTCCAGGGGCACGAGCTCTTCCACCGCCGCGACGATGTCCTTGGCCGGCCAGTAGTTGTCGCGACTCCAGCGCGACTGGTAGCCGATGGGCATGAACTCGATGAAACGCACGTCCACGCCGAGATCCCGCGCAAAATCCACGAATTCCGGCAACTCGTCGTCGTTGATGCCCTTCAGGGCCACGACGTTGATCTTGACCCGCATCCCGGCCGCAAGACAGGCGTCGATACCCGCCCGGACCAGTCCATACGCGTCGACGCCGGTGATTTCCTCGAACTTCGCGCGCTGCAGGGTGTCCAGAGAGATGTTCAGACAGGCCACCCCGGCCTCCCGCAGCTCCTGCACACGCCCGGCCAGCATGGTGCCGTTGGTGGTGATGCGCAGGTCAAGGGACGGGTACTTGGCGTGCAGGCGGGCCAGAAAGGGGATGAAGCCCTTGCGGGCGAACGGCTCGCCGCCCGTGAGACGAACCTTCTCGACGCCGGCGATCTTGGCCACGTCCACCAGCTCGAACATCTCCTCGAAGGTCAGAATCTGCTCATGGGGCAGGAATACCCATTCGCTCTGGGGCCTGCAGTACAGGCAGCGCAGGTTGCAACGGTCGGTTATGCTCAGCCGCAGGTAGCTCACCTTGCGGCCGTGGGAATCGATAAGCATGGACACCTCGCAAAGGTAGTGTGGCCGCAAGACCTAAGTCTTCCCGCGGCGCATGTAAAGTCAGCTCCCCATATCGAGGCGCAGCCGCTCTTCGAGGGCGGGATCGATGACCGGCCGGACCATTCGCAGAACCTTGTCGACGCCGACCATGCCCAGGTTCGCCCCCTTGATGGTCCGCACGTCCCTGACCAGGCACAGCAGCACATCGCCGCGGTCGGCCATCTTCAGGTGACTTGCCAGGGCGGCCAGGGCGGCGGCCTCCAGGATGGTCCGCTCGGGGACCTCCTGGGCCGGGAAATCTCGCCTGACCACGACATGGGCGCCGGGTCCGTCCTGGGCGTGCAGCCAGTAGTCAAAGGGGCTGGCCGCCTTGGTCAAAAGCTGGTGATTGGCTTGGGCGCTACGGCCGCGCAGGATGAGGAAGCCGTCGGAGGAGCGGTAGGTCCCGACCTTGATGCCCCTGTATTTGGCGGGCAAAGGGCTCGGCGCGGCTGGCGTCAGGGACGTGTCGGACGGCGTGGCCGGCGCGATGCGGCCCGCCCGCGCATCGTCAAGTTCCCGGCGCAGGGCCTGGGTCCTGGCGGCGACGATGCCCATGCCCCGCTCGCCCTTGGCCGCGCGGGCGAAAAATCTGGTCATGTTCTCACGCACGGTCACTCCGGGATCCAGGCGGAGTTCCACCTCCCCACCATTCCCGTCGCAGAGCCGGACCACTGCCAGACGGGCGTCCTTGTCCAGACCGTGCAGGTGGGCCTGCAACGCGAGCCCCTTTTCACGCATGGCGACCATCTCCCCGAGACGGGACCGGTCCGCCTCCACCCGCGCCAAAGCGCGCTCGATGCGCCGGATGTTGCGGGACCTCGCGTCGTCCTCCCCGCCGTGCGCCCTGGCCATGTCGGCCAGGGTCCGGCCGTGGGCCTGCTGCGCGGCCTCCAGGACGCTCGCGCAGGTGCCGCCGCCTTCGAGGGGCCAGAGGCCGACCTGGCTACGGCCGCGGTGGTCCAGCCCGAAACAAAACGTCCCTACAGCGCCGCTGGCGATGTCCCGCAGCAGGCTCCGCGCCTGGTCCTCGGGGAGGAAACGCAGCCGGTTGCGCAGGGGCGGCGTGAGATGCGGTAGCTCGCGCCACAGCCCGTCTTCGCCGATGATCCGCTCAAGCTCCGGCCAGACGGGCGCCATGCCAAATTCGGGCGGCAGGGAGTCGACCAGCGAAGGCGGGGCCGCGAGATCGAGGATGAGCCAACGCCCTTCGCCGGCGGAAAGCTCCAGGGCCAGACGCCGCCGTGGCCAGTCCGAAACGAGGCCGTGCACGCGCCGGTCACGCAGGCGCTTGCGCAGCCACATGGCCCGGCCCGAAGGGGTCGGGGGATTTTCCGGTTTGTGCGGGGAAAGGAAAAGAAAGGGGGTGGGCTTGCCGGTGCACAGCACGAGATGCCCCGCCCGGCCCATGCTGAAGGTCCAGGTGTCAGGCAGGGGCGCGAAGACCTTTTCGATGCGCAGGCCCCGGATGCGCGCGGCCAGTTCCTCGGCCACAAAGCGAAAAACGCTGGCGTCCATGCGTGTCCTTCAAAAAAACAAAAAAAGCGCGTGCCAGAGCGGTACGCGCCTTGATGAACGTGAAGACCAGGGGGCGGGCCTAATCGCCGCGCAGACGCTCTTCCTCTTCCCTGCGGCTCTTGCACTCGATGCACAGCGTGGTCATGGGACGGGCCTTGAGGCGCGGAATCCCGATGTCCTCGCCGCAGTCTTCGCAGACCCCGAAGGAGCCGTCGTCGATGCGGTCCAGGGCCTCGTTGATCTTCTTGATCAGCTTGCGGTCCCTGTCGCGCAGGCGCAGGGTGAAGGTGCGGTCGGACTCGGCGGAGGCCCTGTCGGCGGGGTCGGAGTAATACTCCACGTTGTCCGACATTTCCTCGATGGTCGCCTCGCCCTGACGCTGGATGTCGTCAATCATCTTGGTCAAATATTCTCTGAAGAACTCAAGGTCCTTGGCTTCCATGATTTGTCCTCCTGCAGGCCAGTTGCCTAGGGAGAGAGTTACTATTCACTGCACACCAAAAAGTAAACCCCCTGCGGACTCCGACGGACAATTTCAATAATAATAAGCTTTCTCGCTTCAGGTGCAAAGAAAAAAACAGATTTTGGTTGACAGCCGACACCGCCCTTTATAAACACGACTCCTCGTTGAGCGGGAGTAACTCAGTGGTAGAGTGCAACCTTGCCAAGGTTGAAGTCGCGAGTTCAAATCTCGTTTCCCGCTCCACAGAAATGGCGGCATAGCCAAGTGGTAAGGCAGAGGTCTGCAAAACCTCCATTCTCCAGTTCAAATCTGGATGCCGCCTCCAAGACTGCGGGAGTAACTCAGTGGTAGAGTGCAACCTTGCCAAGGTTGAAGTCGCGAGTTCAAATCTCGTTTCCCGCTCCAGAAGACAAAGGCCGGTCCAACCGGCCTTTTCTTTTTCCAACGGACGAAAAAAAATGCTTGCATCCCGGATGACGTCCGATTAGGAAAACTCTCTTCGAACGCGGGAGTAACTCAGTGGTAGAGTGCAACCTTGCCAAGGTTGAAGTCGCGGGTTCAAATCCCGTTTCCCGCTCCATGCGACGCTAAAGGCCGGTTTCCCGGCCTTTTTCTTTCCCGCCCATAATGCCGCAGCTACTTGCGGCCCCCGAAGATGGAGCCGAGCACACCGCGCAGGATCTGCCGCCCAAGCTGCGTCCCTATGGTCCGCGCCGCGCTCTTGACCATGGCCTCCCCCAATCCCTGGCGGCGGGAAGTCCCCGTCAGCCAGTCGAAGGCCCCGCCCCGGGCCGCCTCATTCTTCTCACGCGCCTCCGCTTCGGCCCGTCCGCGGGCCTGGTCCGCCATGCTCCTGGCCCTGGCCTGCAGGAGTTCGAAGGCCGACTCGCGGTCGACCATGGCGTCGTAGCGGCCCTTGAGGGGCGAACGGCCGAGGATCTGGGCGCGCTCGGGCTCCGTCAGCGGCCCGATCCGGGACTGCGGCGGACGCACCAGCACCCGCTCGACCATGCCGGGGCGACCCTTGGCGTCGAGGACGGACACAAGGGCCTCGCCCGTCCCGAGCTCCGTGATGGCCGCGGCCGTGTCGAAGGCGGGGTTGGCCCGGAAGCTCTCGGCCACGCTGCGTACGGTCTTCTGCTCCTTGGGCGTGTAGGCCCGCAGGGCGTGCTGGATCTTGAGCCCCAGCTGCCCCAGGACCTCGTCCGGGATGTCGGCCGGCGACTGGGTAACGAAGTAGACGCCCACGCCCTTGGAGCGGATCAGGCGCACGACCTGCTCGATCTTGTCGACCAGGGCCTTGGGCGCGTTGTCGAAGAGCAGGTGCGCCTCGTCGAAGAAGAAGACAAGGCTCGGGCGCTCGGGGTTGCCGACCTCGGGCAGCTGCTCGAAGAGCTCCGACAGCAGCCACAGCAGAAAGGTCGCGTAGATCTTGGGCGAACGGGCCATGAGGCCGGCCGCGTCCAGGATCGAGATCACCCCGCGCCCGGAAAAATCCGTGTGCATAATGTCCGCCAGGGCAAGGGCCGGCTCGCCGAAGAAGACGTCCCCGCCCTGCTCCTCCAGCACCAGAAGCTGCCGCTGGATGGCCCCGACGCTGGCCGGGCTGATGTTGCCGAAGGTCGACCGCAGTTCGGCGGCGTTCTCGGCCATGAAGGCCAGCATGGCCCGCAGGTCCTTGAGATCCAGGAGCAGCAGGCCCTGTTCGTCGGCGATGCGGAAGCAGGCGTACATGATGCCCGTCTGGGTCTCGTTGAGCTCCATGAGCGTCGAGAGCAGCAGAGGCCCCATCTCCGAGACGCTGGTCCGCAGCGGATGGCCCGAGACGCCGAAGACGTCCCAGAAGACCGTCGGGTTGCCCTCGAAGGCGAAGCCGTCGGCCGGCATGAGCGCGAGGCGTTCGTCGATCTTCGGGTGAGGATTGCCGGGCGCGGCGATGCCGGACAGGTCGCCCTTGATGTCCGCGGCGAAGACCGGGACGCCCATGCGCGAGAAGCTCTCGGCCAGGATCTGCAGGGTGATGGTCTTGCCGGTGCCCGTGGCCCCGGTCACCAGCCCGTGCCGGTTGCCCATGGCCGCCAGCTGGTACACGCCAGCCCCGTCCGCCCCACCGAGAAGAAAGCGTTGTCCGTCGATCATGTGACGCTCCTTGTGGATCGAATCGAGAATATTCCCCAAACCCTAGCATACCGCGCGTCGAATACAAAGCCCATTGACTTGTGCGCGAACCCCCGCCAAAACGGCGTTCTGCGGATTCCCCGGCCGGTTCTCCGGGTGCCAGGCACCGCGCCAACCCAAACCGTTTCAATTCGGACCATTATGATCAAAATAAATCCGTGTCCCAAGGGCTACGTCACGGACCTGGACAAGACCTGCACTCCCGAGGAGACCGTAGCCCGGGCCCGCAAGGCCCTGTCCCGCTCCGGCAAAAGCATCCTGGCCCAGACCCGGCGCATCGACACCGGCCGGCTGGGCATCCCCGTGTTCATGTCCATCTGCGGCGAGGACGCGCGCGAGATCATGCCCACCCGCAAGCAGATGGGCAAAGGCGCCTCCCCGGCCCAGGCCGAGGCCTCGGCGCTGATGGAGCTGGCCGAGCGCTTCAGCTACTTCTCCTTCTGGAGCGACCCCTCGAACTTCCGGCCCATGACCTGGTCCCGGGCCCGCGAGATATTCGGGGAGAGCCTGCTGCCCATCTCCTTCCTGATCCAGTCCGTGGCCGACAAGGCCGGCCACGAGGACGCGGCCCGCATCCTGGATCTCCTGCCCTGGCGCTTCGCGCCGGTCACGGATATCGGCACGGGGCACGAATACATGGCTCCCCTGGACTGGTTCAAGAAGCTCAACGAGTTCAACGGCTCCTCGGCCGGCAACACTCTGGAGGAGTCCATGCTTCAGGGCGGCTGCGAGCTGGTCGAGCGCCACGTCTGCGCCGTGGTCGACCGCACGCGGCAGGAGACGCCGAACATCGACCCCGCCTCCTTCACGGACCCGGTCCTGGTCGAGCTGTACGGCAAGTTCATCCGCAACGGCCTCAAGGTCTGGCTCAAGGATTTCAGCCTCGGCCTGCCCGTGCCCACGGTGGCGGCCCTGGTCATGGACCCGGCCACCTTCCCGCACAAAAGCGAGATCGTCTTCACCGCCGGCACGGCCTCGTCGCCCCAGAAGGCGGCCATACGAGCCCTGACGGAGATCGCCCAGCTCGGCGGCGACTTCGAGAGCTGCAGCAACTACGAGGCCTCGGGCCTACCCAAGTTCACCCACCCGGACCAGTTCGACTGGCTCACGTCCGGCCCCACGGTTCCCATCGATTCCCTCCCGGCGAACCAGGACGCGGACATCGCCACGGAGCTCACGAACTTCTGCGCACGGCTCAAGGAGCAGGGCTTCACCTTCTTCTCCGTCGACACCACGCAGCCGGGCCTTGACATCCCGGCCAACTACAACTTCATCCCGGGCTTCCTGTTCCGGGAGCGCACGCCCATGGCCTCCCTGGGCCTCTTCGTCGGCCGCATCCTGGCCGAGGACATGGACCCGGACCAGGCCGAAGCCGGCCTGTCCGTGCTGGAAGAGGTCTATCCCGACGCCCACTACCTGCCGTTCTTCCGGGGCCTGGTGGCCCTGCGCCAGGGCGAGATCGACCGGGCAGCCAGCTGGTTCGCCACGGCCGAGCCGCAGCAGCCCGAGGCCGACGACCGCGGCCTGGCCGCCTTCTATCAGGCCTACGCCCTGTCCCAGCAGGGCCTGTGGGCCGAGACCATCCCGCACCTGGACCGGGCCGTGGGCCACTGCCCCGAGGTCAAGGAGTACTTCAACCTGCGCGGGGTAGCGTACTTCAAGCAACAGCACTACGCGGGCGCCGCGGCCAATTTCGAACTGGCCCTGAACCTGGACAGCGGCTCGGCCATGGACCTTGCAAATCTCGGCCTGTGCCATAAATTCATGAACAACGCGGACAAGGCGCGGGAGCTCTTGGGCGAAGCCCTGCGGCTCGACCCGAACCTTGATTTCGCACGCACCCACCTGAACGAACTGGAAGCCCGATAAGGAGGACTCCATGGACATCAGCAAGAAGATAGCGGAACTCAAGACCGAAACCGGTTTCCGGGAAAACGTGGGCATGGTCCTGGTCCACAACGGCGTGGTCCGGGCCTGGTCGCGCAAGGACAAGGGCAAGGTCGGCCGAGTGAAGATCGAGGTCGATCAGGCCAAGGTCGAGACCATCCGCAAGGAGATCGAGGCGCGCCCCGGCATCTTCCGCGCGGTGGCCGAAGCCAGAAGCGGCGAGTACGTGCCGGGCGACGACCTGCTCTTCCTCATCGTGGCCGGCGACATCCGCGAAAACGTCAAGCCCGCCCTTGCGGACCTTTTGGACCGCGTCAAGGCCGAGGCCGTGACCAAACAGGAACTTTCGGAATAACCGGAGAAACGAACCATGAAGCGTCATCCCCTTGCCACACTGCTCTGCACGATCCTCCTTGGCGCATCCCTTGTCCTGTCCACGGCCGCTTTCGCCGCCACGGACCTGCCGACCCCGACCGGCGGCACCAACTTCGACTACGCCTGGCTCAAGGGCCGCGCCCGTCATCTGGCGCAGCAGCCCTACGTGGACCACGCCGGCGAAATCCCGGAATCCCTCAAGAGCCTGAGCTGGGACGCCTACATGCAGCTGGCCTTCGACTCGGAGCACGCCCTGTGGAAAAGCGATCCGTCCCTGTTCCGGGCCGAACTGTTCCACCTGGGCCTCTTCTTCAAGACGCCCATCACCATCTATGAACTGCAGGACGGGAAGGTCAAAGAGCTCGACTACACCCCCGACCTCTTCACCTACGGCAAGTCCGGCGTCAAAGGGAAGGACCTGCCCAAGAACCTTGGCTTTGCGGGCTTCCGCCTGCGCTACCACACGGACTGGACCCGCGACCTGATCGCCTTCCTGGGCGCGAGCTACTTCCGCGCCGTGGGCGGCGAGATGCAGTACGGCATGTCGGCCCGCGGCCTGGCCGTGGACACGGCCCTGCCGCGTGACGAGGAGTTCCCGACCTTCACCCATTTCTGGCTGGAAAAGCCCCGTCCCGGCAGCGACACGACCACGGTCTACGCCCTGCTCGACTCGCCCAGCGTGACCGGCGCATACCGTTTCGACATCCGCCCCGGTCAGATGCTGACCATGCGCGTCGACGCGGCCGTCTACCCGCGCAAGCCCATCGAGCGCCTGGGCATCGCCCCCCTGACCAGCATGTTCATGGTCGGTGAGAACGACCGCCGCATGAACCACGACTGGCGCCCCGAACTGCACGACTCCGACGGCCTGGCCATGCATAACGGCAACGGCGAGTGGATCTGGCGGCCCCTGAACAACCCGCCCTTCCTGCGTTTCAACGCCTACATGGACCACAACCCGCGCGGTTTCGGCCTCGTCCAGCGCGACCAGAACTTCGACCACTACCAGGATGACGGCGTGTTCTACGACAAGCGCCCGAGCGTCTGGATCGAACCCATCGGCCAGTGGGGCACCGGCTCCGTGCAACTGGTCGAGATCGCCAACCTCGACGAGACCTTCGACAACATCGTGGCCTTCTGGAACCCGGCCGAGCCCGTCCAGGCCGGTCAGGAGCTGCTCTACAGCTACAACATGTACTGGGGCACCACGCCTCCGTCCCAGACGAAGCTGGGCAAGGTCGTGGACACCTTCACGGGCCTGGGCGGCGTGGTCGGCGTCATCCGCAAGTACTACAGCCAGCGCTTCGCCGTGGACTTCTCCGGCGGTGACCTGGCCATGATCGGCAAGGACACCAAGATCACGCCGGTTCTGGAGACCTCGGCCGGCCGCATCGAGATCACCTCGGTCCGTCCGCAGCACGCCATAAACGGCTTCCGCTGCATGTTCGACGTCGTGCCGCCGGACGACACCCAGACCCCCATCAACCTGCGCCTCTACCTGGAGGCCGACGGCCGTCCCCTGACCGAAACCTGGATCTACCAGTGGACGCCCCCGGCCGCAGGCGACCGCCGCCTCTTCAACCCGGGGCACCTGGAAAAACAGCCTGGCGCCAACTAGACGCACGAAAGGGCAGGTCCTCGGGCCTGCCCTTTTCCTTTCCCGCTTCAAAACCCGGGACGCCAGCCGTTCCGACCCTCAGCCCATGAACGGCGCCGCCAGCTCCCGCACCCGCAACGCCTCCTCGTCCTTGCCGTACTTGATGCAGCCCTGGGCGTAGAGCCGGACCCGCTCCCGCAGGGACGCAACGGCCATGGCCCGCTGCTCGGCGGTCAGGTCCATGGTCCGCAACAGATCGACGACGGCGTAGACGCGGTACAGGTCCAGGCCGATGATGCGCCGGGACAGCTGGTCCGCGTGCCCGCCGGTCTTGACGGTCAACGCCTCGGGCACGAGCCCCACTGGATGGCGCGCTCCGACACGCAGCCACAGGCTGTAGTCCTCGCAGGCAGGCAGGCGCTCGTCGAACGGCCCCAGCTCGTCCCACAGCCGACGCGAGAACATGACGCACGACGGGCTGATCAGGCAGAGCTCCAGAGATTTCTCCAGAAACCAGCCGGCTGGCTTGGCGTGCCTGAAGCGCGGGTTGACCCGCACGCCGTCGCGGATCCAGATCTCGTCGGTCTGGCAGATCTCGAAGCCGCTTTCGTCCATGAAGCGGACCTGCCGCTCAAGCTTTTCCGGAAGCCAGTAATCGTCCGAGTCCAGGAGCGCGATGTAGCGGCCGCGACTGGCGGCGATGCCCAGGTTGCGGGCGGAGCTGACCCCTTTATTTTCCTGACGCATTCCCGTAAGCCGGGGATCGTCGAATCCGGCCATGACCTCTGCGGTGCGGTCGGTGGAACCGTCGTCGACGACGATGAGCTCAAGGTCGGGGAGGCTTTGCGCCAGCACCGAGGCTACGGCCCGGCCCAGAACGTCCGCCCGGTTGTGGGTGGGAATAATCACGGAAACACATGTCATGAGATGCATCCAGGTCGTCAATGTGCGGTGGTTCAACGCCACCGCGTGGTACGCCATGTTCCTCGGCCGCCTGCTGATCGAGGCCGGCCACGAGGTGCTCGTTCTCGGTCTGCCCGGCACCCTCTCGGCCCGCAAGGGCGAGGAGTGGGGGCTGCCCATGCGGCTTCTGGAACTGAACACGGCCACGCCCTGGGGCATAGCCGCGCTCTACGCCGAACTCAAGGGCCTGGTGCGGGAGTTCAGGCCCGACGTGGTCAACTGCCACCGCGGCGAATCCTTCCTGCTGTGGGGGCTGCTGCGCAAGGAACTGGGCTCCTTCGGGTTGGTCCGCACCCGCGGCGACCAGCGCCTGCCCAAGGCCAATTTCGTCAACCGCTGGCTGCATAACGATGTCAGCGACGCGGTCATCACCACCAATTCGCCCATGACCCGCCATTTCCTGGACGCCTTCGGCTTGAAGCCGTCCAGACTGCACGAAATCCTCGGCGGCGTGGACACCGCCGCCTTTCACCCCGACGCCGAGGCCAGGGAGCGCATCCGGGCTGAACTGGGCTACGGGGAACACGATTTCGTCGTCGGGCTCCTGGGCCGTTTCGACCGCGTCAAGGGACAGCTTGAGCTGATCAAGGCCGTGAGCCGACTGCGTAGCGAGGGGGCGGGGCGGCTGCGCCTCCTGTTGCTGGGCTTCGACTCGGCCACGCCGGAGGCGACCGTGCGCGGCTGGATCGCCGAACACGGCGTCGAGGACGTGACGACCATCACCGGCAAGCGCCCCGACATCGCGGCCTGCCTGAACGCCCTGGACCTGGGCGTGGTGGCGTCCCTGTGGTCCGAGACCATCGCGCGGGCGGCTCTGGAGATCATGGCCACGGGCGTGCCCCTGATCGGCACGGACGTGGGGGTCATGCCCGACCTGCTCGAACCCGCGGCCCTCTTTCCGGCCGGGGACGAGAAGGCCATGGCCTTGCGCATCCGCGCGGCCATGACGGACCCGGACCTGATGACGACCCTGCGCGAAGGCCAGCGCAAACGCATGGGAGGCCTCTCGGAGCAGGCCTTCCTGACCCGCACCCTGGCCGTGTACGAGGGACTGCGATGAAGCGCGTCGCCCTGCTGCTGCCCACCCTGAGCCGCTACGGAGGAGCCGAGCAGTTCGGTTTCCGCCTGGCCGGATACCTGGCCGCGTGCGGCGACTTCGACGTGACCTTCGTCTGCGCGAAGCAGGACGGAGAGGCGCCCGAGGGCGTACGCGTCATCCGCGTCGGCCGGCCCGTGCCGGGCAAATTCGGCAAGACCCTGTGGTTCGTCCTGGCTGCCGAAGCCGTGCGCCGCAGGGAGAAATTCGACGTGACCATCGGTCTGGGCAAGACGCTCTTCCAGGACATCGCGCGCCTGTCCGGAGGACCCACCGGACCGTTCTGGGACCATTCCATCAAGGCCTTCGACGAAGGGCTGCCGCGCACCGTCAAAAGCCTCTCCCGCCGCCTTTCGCCGGGCAAGCAGCTCTCCGCGGCCGTCGAGCGTCTGATGATTCGCAACACCCGGCTGCTCGTGGCCAACTCCCACTTCGTGCGCGACCTGACCGTGGCGACCTTTCCCTACCTCAAGGCCGAGAACATCCCCGTCATCTACAACCAGCCCGACCTCGGCCGCTTCCGCCCCGGCCGGCCGGAGGACAAACCGGCCCTGCGCGAACGCTTCGGCCTCCCGGCCCAGGGAGAACTGATCGTCACGGCGGGCACCAATTTCCGCCTGAAAGGTGTGCACATCCTCATCCGCGCCCTGAGCAGGCTGCCCGCCTCCTTCCGCCTGGCCGTAGCCGGAGGGCGGGGCAGTTCCGAAATGCTCGCCCTGGCCGGTTCCCTGGGCGTCGCGGACAGGGTCCGCTTCCTGGGCCGCGTCGACGACATGCCGGCCCTGTATCAGGCCGGGGACATCTTCGTGCTGAACACCTTTTACGACGCCTGCGCCAACGCCGTGCTCGAAGCCCTGGCCTGCGGCCTGCCCGTCGTCTCCACGGCCTGCAACGGCAGCTCGGCCTTCCTGCGTCCCGACGCGGTCCTGCCCGACCCGACCGACCACACGGGACTCGCCGGACGCATCGAGGCCCTCGTCCACGGCGGCTCCACGGCCAGAACCGATTTCAACCCGCCCCGCGGCCTCGAGCCCTACGCGGAACTCATCCGGAAGTTTGCATGACGGACCTTTCCTCCTTCAACCCCGCACGCATCCTCGTCTGCCAGCTGCGCCAGATCGGCGACGTGCTGCTGACCACCCCGTCCATCCGCCTGTTGCACGAACGATTTCCTGGCGCGGCCATCGACGTCTTCACCGAAAAGAAGTGCGTCCCGGTCCTGGAAAACAACCCCCACGTGCGCATGGTCTGGGCCCTGGACAAGAAAGCCCTGCCGAACTTCCTGGCGGAGCTGCGCTATTACGCCCGCATCGCCGCCGAAAACTACGACCTCGTCGTGGACTTCCAGCAACTGCCCCGCTGCCGCTTCGTGACCCTCCTGAGCCGCGCCCAGGTCCGCCTGACCTATCCGCCGCCGTGGTACAACCGTCTCCTCTACACCCACTGGGCTCCCCCCACTCCCGGGTATTCGGGCAAATTCAGGGCCGGCATCCTTGCGCCGCTGGGCATCGTCTGGAACGGCCAGGCCCCGGAGCTGTTCCTGGCCGACGAGGAAAAGCGCTGGGCCAAAACCTATCTGGCCGGGTTCGGTCTGGAGTGCGGGCGATTCATCACCCTCGACCCGACCCACCGCCGCTCCACCCGCCTCTGGCCCGCCCGTCACTATGCGGACATGGTCGCCAAGGTCCATGCGGCGCGCCCGGACCTGCGCTTCTTCATCCTCTTCGGTCCCGGCGAGGAAGCCATGGCCCGGGAGGTGCTGGAGCACTGCCCCGTTCCTGAAGCCTGCGTCCTGCCGGACACGGTCATCGGCCTGCGGCAGATGGCGACCGTGCAGTCCATGGCGCGGCTGCACGTGGGAAACTGTTCCGGACCGCGCCACTTCGCGGTCTCCGTGAACACGCCGACCCTGACCATTCTCGGCGCCACGGGCGGAGGCTGGCGCTTCCCCTCCGACGCGCACAGCGACATCTTCGAAGACCTGCCCTGTCGCCCCTGCAACGCAAATTTCTGCGCACGCAAGGACCACGCTTGCCTCGAAAACCTTCCCCCACGCCGTGTCGCCGACCGGGTTCTGGAAATCCTGGGGGACTGAGCGCCCGGGACGGGCGGCGTATTGCCCCCACCACGATTCGCGTCTATTGGTACAGCGGCTGGATGCCACTGCGTCCCGAAATTTCACCCAAGGAGCGACCTCATGAAAAAAACCATCCTCGCCCTCTGCATACTCCTGTGCTGCACGGGCCAGGCCATGGCCGACGCCCTGGACACCTTTCTCGACAACGTGAACGTCCAGGCCGCCGGAGACCGTCATGGCGCCATCGCCAACATCGGCTCCCATTTCGGGGTGCCCTCCTCCGACGTCGAACTTCTCATGGGCACCACCGGCAGCCTGGCCGACGCCTTCATGGTCCTTCAGCTCGGACGCTGGACTGGCCTGAGCCGCGACAGGATCATGGGCGTGTACGGTTCCAGAAAGGGGCAGGGCTGGGGCGTCATGGCCAAGGAACTCGGCATCAAACCCGGCTCGGCTGAGTTCCACGCCCTCAAGAACGGGGACTTCGGCTACGACCCGCGCCGCCCATACGACGACAAGGGTGACGCCTCGAAAAAAGGCGGGGCCGCGGACAGGGGAGGCAAACCGGACAAGGCTGGAAATTCCGACAAGAGCGGCGGCAAAGGGAACAAAAAAGGTCCCGGCAACAACGACAACCTGCTGCCCTCGGACCAGGGCGGCGGCAAAGGAAAGAAGAAGTAACGCCCCGGCCTTTACTCGGGACGGTTTGCACCGTCCCGAGCCGCTTCTCGAGCCGTGTAGCAGACCCCGCACTCGTCGTGGTACTGCTCCCAGATGGCCATGAATTCCTCACGATTCTCCAGCAGGATGTCGACCAGGCACGGGTCGAAATGCCTGCCGCTCTCCTCCAGAAAATGCGCGAACACCTGGTCCCAGTTCCAGGCCTCGTGATAGACCCGCTTGTTGGACAGGGCGTCAAAGACATCGGCCACGGCGACGATGCGGCCGTGGACGTGAATCTCCTCCTCCCTGAGTCCCTGCGGATAGCCGTTGCCGTCCCAACGTTCATGGTGCAGCAGCACGATGCGGGCCGCCGTCTGGATGATGGGGCTCGTTGAACGGCTCAGGAGTTCGTAGCCACGCCGCACGTGGCTCTTGATGACCTCGAACTCCGCGGGCGTCAGGGGGCCCGGCTTGTTCAGGATGGAGTCGGGGATGCCGATCTTGCCCAGGTCGTGAGCCGTGGAGGCGATCTTGAGCATCTCCGCCTCCTCCTCGGGCAGGCCGTACTTGAGAGCCATGAGGCGCACATACTCCGACACGCGGCGCACGTGGCTGCCGGTCTCGGCGGAGCGGCACTCCATGGTTTCGGCGATGTGGAAGATGACCTCCTTCTGCGTGTCCTCGATGCCCTTGTTCAGGAAAAGGTTGTCGAAGGCCAGGGAGACGTTGGTGAAGAAGAGTTCGAGCAGATCGTGGTCGTTCTCGTCCAGTTCCCGGCCGACCTCGAAATAGAGGAAATTTTCCGAACCTGTCCTGCTCTTGAAGTACCAGGCGCACTTGCCGTCCTCGCAATAGAAGCCGTGGGCCCTGTTCCTGGCCCTGTCCAACGCCTTGTGCACCGTCTCCCCACGCACGTCCTCGATGGGGCGCTCCACGAACTCGCAGAACTCCCCCGTGGCCGCCAAAACGATGGAGCGGCCCTTGATCCCCGAGGCGGCAAGGCCCGAGGCGTGGCTGTAGACGGCGTCCTTCCTGAGCTGGAGGATGGCCGTCAGCTGGCTCAGTACCCCGCAGCCGAGCTTCTGCAGGGACTGACGCTCGAAGATGTCCGAGGAGGCTTCGATGATGCGCTTGAGGCCCTGGCGGTTGTCTTCGATGGTCGTGATGAAGCTGTAGCTGCGCAGGGCCGAGACGATGGTCACGAGCATCTTTTCCAGGGTCAGCTCGGTCTTCTCCTTGTAGTCGTCGATGTCGTACTCAAGGATGACCTTGGCCGCGGGCGCCTTGCCCGGCTGGCCCGTGCGCAGGATGATGCGCACCGCCAGGTTTTTGAGCTCCTCGCGGATGTGGCGGACCAGCTGCAGACCGCTGTCGTCGGTCTCCATGACCACGTCCAGGAGGATGACGGCGATGTCGTCGTGCTCGCGCAGCACGGCCTTGGCCTCCTCGGCGCTGTAGGCGTGCAGGAAGCCGAACGCGCGGCCATGGTACTCCTGCCCCGAGAGCATGTAGACGGTGACGCTGTGGACATCGGCCTCGTCGTCCACGATCAGGATCTTCCAGGGCTCCTCGGCCGGCCCCGGAGCCGGTCCGGCCTGCCGCTCCTCTTCCTTGAACAGGATTTCGTCGTTGTCGGTCATGCCTCTCCTTGCCCCACGGGGACACGCACCTGGAATGTCGTGCCGTGGCCCGGCGCGCTGCAGCAGGTGACGGTCCCGCCCAGGGTGCGGGTGACGATGTTGAAGACGATGTGCAGGCCCAGGCCCGTGGAGCCCTTGGCCCGCGCCGTGGTGTAGAACGGTTCGAAAATCTTGTCCTGCACCTCGGGCGGCATGCCCCGCCCGTCGTCGGAATAGGTCAGATTGAGGGAGCCGCCGACCCGCGCGATCCCGATGCGGATGAGCCCGGCCTGACCCTCGTCATAGGCGTGGGTCAGCGAGTTGACGATGAAATTGGTCAGGATCTGCGACAAGGCGCCAGGGTAGCTCTCTACGACCAGGTCCTCGTCGCAGTCCACCTCGACCTTGTGCATGGTCTTCTTGAGCTTGGGGCGCAGGCTCAGGAGCACCTGCCCGACATACTCGCTGACATTGAAACTCCTACGGTTCTCGGAGATCTGGTCCGCGG
This sequence comes from Desulfomicrobium salsuginis, assembly GCF_054657795.1. Taxonomy (NCBI): domain Bacteria; kingdom Pseudomonadati; phylum Thermodesulfobacteriota; class Desulfovibrionia; order Desulfovibrionales; family Desulfomicrobiaceae; genus Desulfomicrobium; species Desulfomicrobium salsuginis. Next base: position 1,979,018 of record NZ_BAAHYA010000002.1, read on the forward strand.
CGACCATCTTGAAGCTGCGGATCAGGTCCGAGGCCCGGTTCAGGTTGAGCAGGCTCATCTCCAAGCCTTCCCGCGTGGAATCGAGGTATTCCGAAAGGTCCGAACGCTTCATCTCGCCGCGGCCGAAAAGGTCGCTCAGGACGCGGTTCTTTTCGGCCATGGTCGAGGTGGCCGACAGGGCCACGCCCACGGGGGTGTTGATCTCGTGGGCAACGCCCGCCACCAGTCCGCCGAGGGCCGCCAATTTTTCGGACATGACCAGCTGGCCCTGGGCCTGGCGCAGGTTCTCCAGGGCGGACTGCAGGTCCGCGTTGGCCTTGGCTAGTTCCGCGGTGCGCGTGAAGACGCGCTCCTCCAGCTCCGAGTTCAGGAGGCAGCATTCCTCCTCGGCCCGCCTCCTGTCTAAATCGTGCCCTTCGAGGCTCGACGCCATGCGGTCGAAGGCCGCCGCCAGCCGCCCGAGCTCGCCGTCGGTGTGATCAAGGCCAGTGCGGGTGCTCAGATCGCCCGTGCCCAGGCGATCCGTGGCCGCCATGAGGCGATCGAGCCGCCGCAAAATCGCGTGCTCCCCCACGAACCAGGCCGCCGCCAAAGCCAGCGCCGCGGCCAGGGCCAGGGAAACGAAGTTCCAGATCAGCGCCCGCCTGGCCGAGGACAGGGCCTGGCCCTCGGGCTGCCCGAGACGGATCATCAGCCCCTGCAGGGGGGTACCCTCAAAATCGAGACGCTTGAAGCTGTAGAGCCTGCGCACGCCGTCCACGCCCCTTTCCAGGAAGGTGCCCTCCTCTCTGGCGCCCGACATGCGCGCGATCATCCGTGGCAGATCGGGCACCCAGGTGTATTTCTGCGTTTCGGGAAAACGCGTCAGCCGGATACCCTCGACATCCGTCAGCGTGAAGATCGAACCTTCGGGGAGATGGAAGTCGTCGAAAACCTTGCTGAAGTAGTTCAGATCGAAAGAGGCCGCCAGGACGCCGCCCACTCGTCCCGCACGGTCGGCCACGGGCTGGGCGAATTCCATGACGACATGCCGCGTGGCGTTCACCAGGCGGTAGGGACCCATGGCGAAACGGCCGGTCTGCGTGGCTTCCTTGAAAAAAGGCTCGTTTTCGATGCTCGAAAAGGAGTCTGCCGGGGAAACAGCCACGATGCGACCCGTGGTGTCGGACAGGGCCAGGGCCACGTACGCCGGGTGGGCGGAGAGCATTTCTTCGAGCAGAAGCTGGGCGCCCAGGGGATCGAACTGCTGCACCTCGCGCGCCTTGGCCAGGGTCGCCAGCAGGAGACGCGCGTCCGCAATGATCTGCTCATGGTGCCGGGCCATGAGCTGAATCTGCCTCAGGGCCGAGCTCTCGGCGCTTTGGATCGTGTTCTCGCGCAGGGTGTACCCCGTGACGAGCATGACGCCCAGGGCAGGCAGAATGGCCGTCAGAACCAGGAAAATGAGGCTGGCCCGTATGGAGGAGAAGGCAGGAATTCGCATTGTCCCTCCGGCAGACCGCAGAGACCGGTTTCGGTTCTCGAGCGTGTCTGCAGGAAGGATATCGGCCGGAAAGGAATGTCGCAAGACATTCCCGCGCAACGTGCGTCAGGCGGGAATGTTTGTGCGCGTCGGGCGGATCAGCGCTGCATGGCCACGGTGCGGGCGATGGAGTAGCAGTAGTCCCCGATCTTCTCCAGCCTGGCCAGCAAGTTGATGAAGGCCAGGCCGCCCTCGATGCCGCACTTGCCGACCTTCAGGCGCTCGATGTGCGCGTCGCGCATGGTTTCCCGCATGGCGTCGATGGTCCGCTCCGTGTCCTCGGCCCGGGCCATGAGGCCTTCGGGCTGCTTGATGAGAGCCTGGTTGATCATATTCAGGAACTCGTCGACCTTGGCCGAGATGACGAAGAGGTCACCCATGGCGTTCTCGCTGAAGCGCAGCTCCTTGTCCACGATGTCCTCGCACAGGAGGCCAAGAGCCTCCACCGCATCGCCGATCCTTTCGAGGTTGTTGACGATGCGTATCTGCTCCGCGATATCGTTCGAGATTTCCTCGTTGAGCTCGCTTTGCATCGTCTTGGCCAGGAAAGTCGAAATGGCCTTGTGCGCGTCATTGATGTGGGTCTCGAAACGCTGTCGCATCTTCACGGTGCGGTGGTCACGCTTTTCCAGGCTCTCCAGGGCGTTGGCGTAGGCCGCGTTGACCGTTATCGACATGCGGTGGATTTCGCCGCGCACCTGGGCCAGGGCGGCGACTGGGTTGTCCTCCACGTGCTGATCGAAGACCGGCAGGCGGAACAGGTCGTCGCCGGCGGTCTTGTCCTTGGGCGAGCACCAGGTACCCACCCGGATGAGTACAGGCAGGAAAAAGAGAAAGACCACGGCATTGGTCAGGTTGAACAGGGTGTGGCCGTTGGCCAGATATCTGCCGACATGCGGGTACTCCCCATTGACCTGCATGTCCCAAGGCTGCGCGCCGGTCAGATGGACGCTGACCCATTCGACCCCCTGTAGGAAAAACGGGAAGATGGCCAGCATGATGCAGACGCCGAGCACATTGAACATCGTGTTGGACCTGGCCGCCCGGTGGGAGTCGCTGCAGCTCGACCCGATGGTCGCCAGTTCGGCGGTGATGGTCGTGCCGATGTTCTCGCCCAACACCAGGGCCATGGCCGACGGGAAGTCGAGAAGCCCCTGGGTGGCCAGGGTCATGGTCAGACCGACCGTGGCCGACGAGGACTGCAGGATCATGGTCAGGATGCAGCCCGTGGCCACGCACAGAAGCACCCCGCCCATGGAGGACGCGTCGAACTTGGTGAAAAAGGCGATGAATTCGGGATCCGCGCGCAACGGCTTCAACCCGTCGCCCATGACGGTCATGCCGAAGAAGAGCAGGCCGAAGCCGAGGATGACTTCGCCGAGATAGCGATACTTCTTGCGCGGGGAAAAATACTTCAGGGGCACGCCGATGGTGATGGCCGGCAGCGCCAGGCTCGACAGCTTGAAAGCGATGAGCTGGGCGGTCATGGTCGTGCCGACGTTGCAGCCGAGCATGACACCCACGGCCTGGTTCAGGCTCATGAGGCCGGCCGAGACGAAACTTATGAGCATGACCGTGGTGGCCGACGACGATTGGACCAGGGCCGTGACGGCAGCACCCGTGGCGAATCCGACGACCCGGTTGTTGGAGACGGCCTTGAGGACGTTGCGGATCCTGTTGCCCGCGGCCATCTGCAGGCCTTCGGTCATGAACTTCATGCCCAGGATGAAAATGCCGAGGCCCCCAAGGGTCTGAATCAAAACATCAAACATGTGGTATCCGTGATCCTTGTGTTACATTCGTATGACAGCGAACCGAAATCCGAATTCCTGTAGAGTATCTCCGGCGGTAAGAAAAGATTTTTTACGATTCTGAAACAGGCCTGAAACAAAACGGACATTTTCAAAATTTTTCAGCAGGATCAGATTGTTACAACTTGATTACGCGTCCGTTTGCAGCCATTTCCGACAAACCAAATCAGAAAGTTTTCCGGCAAATCGCGCGCCGAGTTGCGAAAATCCCCCGGGGCTGGCATGGTTGAACCGAAAAACCGCAGCCTGATTCGCACCCCAAGGAGGATGCCCGTGGACAAACAACAAGCCTTCGTTCTCTGGTTCGACGAAATCGGTATCGAGGACGTGCCGCTGGTGGGCGGCAAAAACGCGAGCCTGGGCGAGATGTTCCGCAACCTGACGGCCAAGGGAGTGCCCGTGCCCGGCGGATTCGCCGTGACCGCCAAGGGGTACCGGCACCTGCTGGACAGCTCCGGCGCCATGGACAGGATCAAAGGCATCCTGCACGGCCTCGACACCCACGACATGGACAACCTGATGGAACGGGGCAGCCGCATCCGCTCCCTGATCCGCGGCCTTGAATTCCCGGCCGACCTGCAGGGCGCCATCGCCGAGGCCTACCGCAAGCTGGAAGCGCAGTACGGCCAGGGCGTGGATGTGGCCGTGCGCTCCTCGGCCACGGCCGAGGACCTGCCCGACGCCAGCTTCGCCGGCCAGCAGGAGACCTACCTCAACATCCGCGGCGTGGAGGACCTCCTGGACGCCTGCCAGCGCTGCTTCGCCTCCCTTTTCACCAACCGCGCCATCTCCTACCGCCAGGACAAGGGCTTCGACCACTTCTCCATCGCCCTGTCCATCGCCGTGCAGAAGATGGTCCGCTCGGACCTCTCGGCCAGCGGCGTCATGTTCTCCATCGACACGGAGACGGGCTTCCGCGACGCCGTGTTCCTGACCGGCGCCTGGGGTCTGGGCGAGAACGTGGTCCAGGGCGCGGTCAACCCCGACGAGTGGTACGTCTTCAAGCCGACCCTCAGGCAGGGGTTCAAGCCCATCATCATGAAGCGCGTCGGCGGCAAGGCCATCAAGATGATCTACACCACCGACGCCAAGGCCCCGACCAAGAACGTGGCCGTACCCGAGGAGGACCGCCGCCGCCTGGTCCTGTCCGATGACGAGGTCGTGGCCCTGGCCCGCATGGCCTGTACCATCGAGGAGCACTACAGCGCCATCCGCGGCCAGTTCACGCCCATGGACATCGAGTGGGCCAAGGACGGCCAGACGGGCGAACTGTTCATCGTCCAGGCCAGGCCCGAGACCGTACATTCCCTCAAGGACCGGGCCACCCTCAAGAAGTACGTGCTGCAGGAAAAGGGCGAGGTCCTGGTCCAGGGGCAGTCCGTGGGCGAACTCATCGGCCAGGGGCCCGTGCAAGTCATCAAGTCGGCGAGCATGATCCACGCCTTCCGCAAGGGCGAGGTCCTGGTCACGGACATGACGGACCCGGACTGGGAGCCCATCATGAAGATCGCCTCGGCCATCGTCACAAACCGCGGCGGCCGGACCTGCCACGCGGCCATCGTCAGCCGGGAGCTGGGCATCCCCTGCATCGTCGGCACGGGGAACGCCACCACGCGCGTGAACCAGGGCGAGAACGTGACCGTGGACTGCTCCGAAGGGTCCGTGGGCACGGTCTACCGGGGCCTTCTGCCCTTCGAGGTGCAGGAGACGGATCTGGGCGCCCTGCCCAAGCCGAAGACCAAGATCATGATGAACCTGGCCAGCCCCGAGCAGGCCTTCGAGAAGAGCTTCATCCCCAACGAGGGCGTGGGGCTGGCACGCGAGGAGTTCATCATCAACTCCTACATCAAAATCCACCCCCTGGCCCTGCTGAACTACGAGAACCTGCCAGACGAGATTTTAAAGCGCGCCATCGCTGACATGACCTCGGGCTACGCGGACAAGGCCGAATACTTCGTGGACAAGCTGGCCGAGGGTGTGGGGATGCTCGCCGCCGCCTTCCACCCCAAGCCGGTCATCGTGCGCCTGTCGGACTTCAAGTCCAACGAGTACGCCAACCTCATCGGCGGCAAGCTCTTCGAGCCGAGCGAGGAGAACCCCATGATCGGCTGGCGCGGCGCCTCGCGCTACTATTCGGAAGGGTACAGGGAGGCCTTCGGCCTGGAGTGCCGGGCCATGAAGAAGATCCGCGAGGACATGGGCCTGACCAACGTCGAGATCATGATCCCCTTCCCGCGCACCGTGGAGGAGGCCAAAAAGGTCATCGAAACCATGGCCGGGTACGGCCTGAGGCAGGGCGAGAACGGCCTCAAGGTCATCGGCATGTGCGAGATCCCGTCCAACGTCATCCTGGCCGAGGAGTTTCTCGAGGTTTTCGACGGCTTCTCCATCGGCACCAACGACCTGACCCAGCTCATCCTGGGCGTGGACCGGGACTCGTCACTGGTGGCCCACGTCTACGACGAGCGCAACCCGGCCGTGAAAGAGTTCGTGCGGCAGGTCATCGAGGTGGCGGTGAAAAAGGGCAAGTACATCGGCATCTGCGGCCAGGCCCCGAGCGACTATCCCGAATTCGCCGAGTTCGTGGTCGAATGCGGCATCGGGTCCATGTCCCTGAACCCCGACACGGTCATCAAGACGACCCTCATCGTGGCCGAGCTGGAAAAGCGGCTGGGCATTTCCTGACCGGTCCGTCGCGGCCGGCGCCGGAGCCCTCCCTGGGGAGGACGGCGCCGGTCGGGGCGACCTCGACAGCGCCGCCGCGTCAGCGTAGCATTCGGACCTGCAGGCGAAACGGATCCGACTGAACCTCGGCTTCGAACCGGCACGCCCCTTTACACTTTTTTACACCCGCCCGGATGCGGCGGGGGTGCGCCGCGCCGTTTTTTTCCGCATAATCCCGAACATGACCCACCACGCCACCCTCCCATCGGGAAGCAACATCCTCATGGTCGACGACGACCGGGAACTGTGCCGCCTGCTGCAGGAATACTGCGCCATGGAAGGGCTGCCCCTGCGCGCGGTCCACAACGGCGAAGCCGGGGTGCTCATGGCCCTGAGCGGCAGTTTCGACCTCGTCATCCTCGACGTCATGATGCCCGGCATGTCGGGCACGGAGGCCCTGCGCCGCATCAGACTCCAAAGCATGGTGCCCGTACTCATGCTCACGGCCATGGGTGACGACGAGGACCGCATCCTGGGCCTGGAACTGGGCGCCGACGACTACGTACCCAAGCCCTGCACGCCGCGCGAGCTCGTGGCCCGGATCAGGGCCATCCTGCGCCGCATGGGCCAATCCCATGACGGGCTCCAGGACATCCTCTCCAATGGCGACATCCGTCTCTGGCCGGGCAGGCGCACGGCCGAGGTGAACGGGCGCCCCCTGTCCCTGACCGGGGCGGAATTCTCCATCCTCACTGTTCTGACCCGGCGCGCCGGACAGCCCGTCAGCCGCGAAACCCTCTCCGAAGAAGGCCTGGGCCGTCCCGTGACGCGCTTCGACCGCAGCCTGGACGTGCACCTGTCGAGCATCCGCCACAAACTGGGGCCCGGACGGGACGGACGCCCCCGCATCCAGACGCTGCGCGGCCGGGGCTACCAGCTGCTGCAGGACGAATGACATGGGCCGCCTGTTCTGGAAGTGCTTCGCGGCCACGTGGCTCACGCTCATCCTGGCCGGCGCGGCCACCTTCTTCGGGATGCGCCTGTACCGCCTGGCCGAGGACCCCGAACACCTCCTCATGCACGGGCCGAGGGCCGGGTTCGAGCTGGACATGGCGAAGGTCGTGCTCAGACATGCCGGTCCCGAGGCCCTGGCTCACGCCCTGGACGAAACCGGCAGCTCGATGCTGGTCATCGGGCCCACGGGCCTCGACATCCGGGGTCGCGTCCCCGATGCCGGCCTGGCGGCCGCAGCCCTGAACAGTTCCGGGTCATCCCTCCCGGACGGCATCGTCCGCGTCGACACGGCGTCGGGCGTCCACACGCTGCTCATCCCCGGCGCCCCCCCGTCGCTCGACCCCGCGAAAGGCCCGCCCCCGCCTCCCCCGTCGCCAGGGGAGCCCCTGGCCTTCGCGCTCGTGGCCAGCGTCCTGCTCTCGGCCCTGCTGGCCTGGTATCTGGCCCGACCGGTGAAGGAGCTGCGCGGGGCCTTCTCCGCCATGGCCGAGGGCCGCCTGGACACCCGCGTGGGAGATGCCATGCCCCGGGGCGACGAATTTGCCGACCTCGGCCGTTCCTTCGACCGCATGGCCGAAAAGCTGCAAACGCTCATCCTGGCCCAGCGACGCCTTCTCCACGACGTGTCGCACGAGCTGCGTTCGCCCCTGGGCCGGCTGCAGGTGGCCCTGGGCATCGCCCGCCGCGACCCGTCCCGGGCGGACTGCGTCCTGGAGCGCATGGAGCTTGAGGTCGAACGGCTGAGTGGGCTCATCGGCGAGATCCTGTCCCTGACGCGACTCAACTCGGGCGTGGAAACCGAGCCGGCGGAGCGCATCGACCTGGGGGAACTGGCCGAGGGCCTCGTGCACGACGCGCGTTTCGAGGCCAGCGGCAGGGGCTGCGAGGTGCGGCTGGAGGAACTGGCCCGGATTCATGTCCATGGCCGGACTCGCCTCCTTTCCCGGGCGTTGGAGAACGTGATACGCAACGGCCTCAGGTTTTCGCCCCCCGGAGGGGAGCTGACCGTTGAAGTCGGCTTCAGCGACGGGTGGGCCGTGATCCGCGTCAGCGATCAAGGGCCCGGCATCCCGGAAAAGGACATCGCGGCGGTCTTCGAGCCCTTCGCCCGCGGCCGCAACACAGGCGAGGCCGACGGTTTCGGCCTCGGCCTGGCCATCGCGCGAGGGGCCGTCGAGTTGCACGGCGGGACTATCGAAGCGGCCAATCGGGAGGAAGGCGGGCTGCGCGTTGAAATCCGCCTGCCCTCGGTCATCCCTTGAGCAAGAGCGGCCACACGATCCGGGACATGACAACATGCTCCGGAACGGATACATCAGGCCGGAACACAATCTCCGTTCCGTTTCCATGCATACCCGGAGCAATGCATGCCTTCGTCCCGGAACATCCCCCTCGTGACCTACGTACGGCGGACCCTCGTCGCCCGCCTGGCGTTCATGGCCGCGGTCATCGCGCTGGGCATGGCCGTGCTGGCCTATATGGCCGAGGAGCGCATGCTGGCGCGGGAAGTCGTCTTCGAGGCCCGGATCGGGATCGAGGAACTGGCCGACCGCACGCGGGAACTCATGGTCATGGACAACCTGCGGCCCAGGGAGGCCTTCCGCAAGACCCTGGCCGAACTCGCCGCCTCCAGGCCGAAAAGAAGAAACGGCAAAGTCGTCTACGCAGGATTTTCCAAGCCCGACATCGAAGGCGCCGAGGAGTATCTGGACAGGACGTTCGTGCTCCATCAGGCCGTTTGGGATTACGTGCACTCCGGCAGGGCACCGCACGCCGGGCCGGGGGAAGCATGGTCGCAGACGACCGTCATCGCGGACCTGCTCTGCGTCCATGCGGTGCTGCCCCTCGGCGACCCCGCCCGCAACGAGACCGGGCAGGCCGAGATCGTCTTCGTCCCATCCCCGGAAATCCTGGCCGCCATGAGCAGGAAGTCCTTCATGACGGCGGGCATCGTTGTGCTCATCACCCTGGCCACCACGGGACTGCTCTACCCCGTGGTCCTGCGTCTGACCGACCGTCTGGTGGCCTTCTCCCGCAACATGCAGGCCGCCAACTTCGAGACCCTGTCCCTGCTGGGCTGCGTCGTCGCCAAGCGCGACAGCGACACCGACGACCACAACTACCGGGTGACCCTCTACGCCCTGCACATGGGGGAAGCCATGGGCCTGGACGCGGACCAGATGCGAGCCCTGACCAAGGGCGCGTTCCTGCACGATGTGGGCAAAATCGCCATCAGGGACGACATCCTGCTCAAGCCCGGCAGGCTCACCAGGGACGAATTCGAGATCATGAAGACCCATGTCCGCCACGGCCTGGACGTCATCGACCGTTCGACATGGCTGCGCGACGCGCGGGACGTGGTCGGCGGACACCACGAGAAATACGACGGCGAGGGCTACCCCGGCCGGCTGGAGGGTACGGACATCCCCCTGACCGCCCGCGTCTTCGCCGTGGCCGACGTCTTCGACGCCCTGACCTCCCGCCGCCCCTACAAGGCGCCCCTGAACTGCGCCGAGGCCCTGGGCATCCTTGTCCGCGGTCGCGGCAAACACTTCGACCCCGAAGTCGTGGACGTCTTCGCCTCCATGGCCAAAGACCTGCATGAGCGCTATGCGCACAAGACGGGGAGCGACCTCAAGGCCGAACTCATCGACATGTCCTGGAGGTATTTCCAGGCCGACGCGGAAACCCTGGTCTGACACGACGCGACCGCCGCCCGGAGCCCCGCGCGGCGGCCACGCCTGGGGCTCCCTTACGCCCTGATGGAAAACCCGTTTCCCGACAGGGCGGACATGCCGTCCTCCCCCACCATCCTGTACATTTCGTATCTCGAAGCAGCCAATGCCTGCGAGGCGCCCGCCCCGGAAGACGTCCCGCCCCGGCCGGACGCGCCGCGCCCGGCGAACTCGGCCGCCGAGACGAGGCCGTCCCCGTCGGTGTCGAGGGACTGCAGCACCTCTTCCGCATCGACATCCGCGCCGGTGGCCTCGTTCCGCTCAGCCACCGCCGCGGCCAGTTCCGTCGCATCCACCACGCCGTCCTGGTTGGTGTCGGCCGCGTCGAAGATTTCCTGACCGCCGCCCGAAGACGGCATGTTTCCGCCGCCCATGGGCATGTCGGCATTGCCCTGGCGCAGGGACTCGAGCCCGGCCGCATGCTCGGCCTCGGTCACCAGCCCGTCGCCGTCGGCGTCCATGGCGGCGAACAGCTCCGCCGCGTCCACATCCCCGCCCTGGGCCTTGTTTTTGGCGGCCACGGCCGCCGTCAGCTCCTCTTCGGTGATGTTCCCGTCCCCGTCGGCGTCCGTCTGCGCAAAAAGTTCCTGGGCCAGTGACGAGGCGCTCATGCCGAGATTCGTCATCATGCTGGCCTGGGCCAGATCCTTGTGCAATGCGGCCAGGCCTTCCTCGTGTTCGTCCTCGGTCACGAGGCCGTCGCCGTCGGCGTCCAGGGCGGCGAACAGTTCCTCTGCGTCGGACCCCTGTCCGTTCCCGGCTTTGGCCGCAAGCGCCGTCTTCAGCTCCTCCTGGTCGATGGCGCCGCTGCCGTCGGCGTCCGTGGAGGAAAAAAGTTCCTGCGCCATCCTGGACGGGTCGGGCCTGGACCTGCCGCCCCAGATGGACGCCATGCTCTGGGAGAACCCAGACGAGTCTATACCGCTGATCATGACTGACTCCCTTGTCAGAAGTTCATGGGCAGAAAAAGAAGGCCCACGGCGGGCCATCCCTTCCTGCCTGAAAGCGGCAGCAACGCGCGGTCCCATTCAGTGGCCCTGGACGTAAAGTTATCTGAAGCTGGGTAAAGATCGCCGCAAAGACGACGCGAGACGCACATGTTCGTCTGGCGCCGCCGGCATGGCGACGCCCTGCATTCTATATGAACACCCTGTATTTACATGGAAAAATAGGGAGAATAAGGACGCACGAGTTTAACGCCCGGCTCCCGGGCAAGCTGGACGGCCCAAGCTCCTCCTTGCCTGACGCGGTGCACATCCGATAGCACGGCCCATGGGCGCCGTCCGGCGCCCGCAGAATTTCACCGCTCACGCTGCAGGAGGCCGCTCATGTTCGTCGTCATCGTCGATATCGCCGTCAAAAGGGATTTCATCGAGCAGTTCCGGGAGGCGGTCATCCGCCAGGGGAACAATTCATTGACCCTGGAGGAGGGGTGCCTGGGCTTCGACATCCTGCAGGACCCGGCGGACCCTGCCCGCTTCACGCTCTACGAGTCCTATCTCGACAGCCGGACCTTCCACGACGTGCACCGCGCCACACCGCACTTCGCGGATTACGCGGCGACGACCTCGGACTGGGTGGAAAGCAAGAGCCTGAGGGCCATGACCAAGATCTGGCCTCTGGAAGACGATTGACGGGGCCGTCCGCGGTTGCGGACGGCGCTATTTCAGGTATTTGATGGCGGCGAAGCCGAGGACGGCCAGAACCGCGAGAGCCGTGGCGGCCAGTTCGAAATGGCGCTCCATGAAGGGCTTGATGCGCGCGCCGAACATGCGGATGAGCCCCGCCACGAGGAAGAAGCGCATGGACCGGCCCAGGACCGAGGCCAGGACGAACTGCGCCAGGTCGAAGCGCATCATGCCCGAGGCGATGGTGAAGACCTTGTAGGGGATGGGAGTCACGGCAGCGATGAGCACGCCGAAGAATCCGAAGTTCTCGTACCACGCCTTGACCATCTCGACCACGGCCTCACCATGGTACATGCGCACGATGGGCAGGCCCACGGTTTCCCACAGCCCCCAGCCGATGAAGTACCCCAGCAGGCCGCCCACCACGGAGGCGGCCGTGCACCACAGGGCCAGACTGAGCCAGCGGCGCGGGTTGCAGAAGCACAGGGCGATGAGCAGGACGTCCGGCGGCACGGGGAAGAAGGAACTCTCGGCGAAGGACAGGATGATCAGCGCCGGCAGGGCATAGGGCGTGGCCGCCCAGTGCAGGGTCCAGTAGTAGAGCTTGCGCAGGGGGTTGCGCGTGGCGCGGGCCCGGGCCAGGTCGCCCGAAGGGGGTGTGTCGTTGCATCGCATGGCCGCGGCACATCAGCATAAAAGACCGGAAATCACAACTGCAAAGCGCGGTTGCCCGCAACCCTTCGCTTTTCTTTGGATCATCCGGGTTGAGCGTCCAGACTATCATCGGATGCCCACAGACGTCGTTGAACGTTGATCCGAGCGCACCACCACAAGTGAACCGTCATCGCGAGCGCAGCGCGGCCTGGTCGGACAACGCGCGAGATCCATCCTCGACGTGCGCTGGAATACAACCGGAAAAGATCTTGAAAAACTGGATTGCCGCGTCGAAGACTCCTCGCAATGACTGGCTTCCACATTGATTCATCCTGCTTGAACGCGGCCAGAGTTGACCTGTCGCGGCTCACAAACTCATGGACGCTCAAACCCGGAAGAGCCTTTTCTTTTCCCCGCTTTTCCCGCACAGTCCCCGCGAACATTCTCCGCACCCCGAGACCGACATGGCCCCACGCACGTCCACCAATCCCGCCCCCGGCAGCAAGCCCCACAGGCGGGCCTTCGCCCTGCCCTGGCCCCTGCCGGCGCTGCTGACCTGGTCCGCGTGCTGGGCGCTCTTCCTGATCCTGCACGACCTGCAGCTGCCAATGGGATGGTCCGCCGCCGGCGCCACGGTCGTGGGCGTCGCGTCCGGCGCCTTTGCCCGCTCCTCGTGGCGCAGGCTGTTCATCGCCGCAGGCTTTCCCCTGTCCCTGGCCGCGTCGGGGCTGGGCGCGGGTCTCCCGGCCTGGGGCTGGCTCCTGGCCCTTGGTCTGCTCGCGTTGCTCTATCCCATGAAGACGTGGCGCGACGCCCCACTTTTCCCGACCCCGCACGGCAGCCTCGCGGACCTCGACACAGTCGCGCGTCTGCCCGCCGGGGGCCGCATCCTCGACGCGGGCTGCGGCCTGGGCGCCGGGCTGGCCGAACTGCGCAGCGTCTTTCCCGACGCGCAGCTCACGGGACTGGAGTGGAGTTGGCCCCTGCGCCTGGTCTGCGGCCTGCGCTGCCCCTACGCCCGCGTCCGGCGTGGCGATATCTGGAAGGAGGACTGGTCGGGCTACGACCTGGTCTACATGTTCCAGCGGCCCGAAAGCATGGGCCCGGCGGCGGACAAGGCACGCCGGGAACTGCGACCCGGCGCGTGGCTGGTCAGCCTGGAATTCGAGGCCCCGTCCCTGCGCCCAGAGGCCGTGCTGCGCAACGTCCACGGCAAGCCCGCCTGGGTGTACCGCATGAAGTGAGCGCGGCATTGCGCCGGGAACGCGAACCGCGGGACGGAAAATTCTTGGATTCCCGCCTTCGCGGGAATGACGCATGCCTTTTTGCGCGGACAGCGCCCCAGAACGGACTCGCGCAAGGCTGCATTGCGCAGGCGCAAAAAAAACCCCATCACGGTCACGTGACGGGGTTTTGGCTGTTTTTGCGTCCGATCAGGGCGGAATCACTGCCGGCTGGCGACCTCGTGTCCCTTGTGCAGGGCCTTGGACAGGGGGATGATGTCGGAGGCGGAGCAGAACAGGCTTTCCCTGGTCGCGCCTTTCAGGGCCTCGCACAGCACCTCGTCCATGCTTTCAACGAGGACGATCTCCAGATCCTTGAGCACGGCCTTGGGCACTTCCTTGAGGTCCCGCTCGTTCTCCTTGGGCAGGAGCACGCGGGTGATGAGACCGCGGTGGGCGGCCAGAAGCTTCTCGCGCACCCCGCCGATGGGCAGGACCCGGCCGCGCAGGGTGATCTCGCCCGTCATGGCCACGTCGTTCCTGACCGGGATGTCGAGCAGGGCCGAGGCCAGGCAGGTGGCCAGGGTGATGCCGGCCGAAGGTCCGTCCTTGGGCGTGGCGCCCTCGGGCACGTGGATGTGGATGTCCACTTCCTTGTAGAAGTCCCGGCGCAGGCCGAAGAACTCGGACCGCGAACGGATGTAGCTGATGGCCGCCTTGGCCGACTCCTGCATAACGTCGCCGAGCTTGCCCGTGATCTCGATCTTCCCGCCGCCGGGCATGAGCGCCACCTCGACGAAGAGGAGCTCGCCGCCGACCTGGGTCCAGGCCAAGCCCGTGGCCACGCCGACCTGGGCCTCTTCCTCGCGCTGGTCGTGACGGACCTTGGGAATGCCCAGGTAGGTGCCGATCATGGACTTGGACACGGTCACGGTCTTGTCCATGTCGCCGTCTTCCACCAGGGCGCGCGCCACCTTGCGGCAGATGGAGGCCAGTTCGCGCTCCATGTTGCGCACCCCGGCCTCGCGCGTGTAGCGGCGAATGATCTCGAGGACGGCGCCCTTGGACAGGCTCAGGTTCTCAGGCTTCAGGCCGTGCTGCTCCATCTGCTTGGGCAGGAGGAAGTCCGTGGCGATGCGCTCCTTCTCCGTCTCCAGGTAGCCGGGGATGTTGATGATCTCCATGCGGTCCTGCAGCGGCAGCGGGATGGTCTGCAAGGAGTTGGCCGTGGTTATGAAAAACACCTGCGACAGGTCGTAGTCCATGTCCAGGTAGTGGTCGTTGAAGGCGCTGTTCTGCTCCGGGTCCAGGACCTCCAGCAGGGCCGCCGAGGGGTCGCCCCGGAAGTCCATGCTCATCTTGTCCACCTCGTCCAGGCAGAAGACCGGGTTGTTGGAGGACACGCGCTTCAGGGACTGGATGATCTTGCCGGGCAGGGCCCCGACGTAGGTCCGGCGGTGGCCGCGAATCTCGGCCTCGTCGCGCACGCCGCCGAGCGACAGGCGCACGAACTCGCGCCCCGTGGCCCGCGCGATGGACTTGGCCAAAGACGTCTTGCCCACGCCGGGAGGGCCGACCAGGCAGAGGATGGGTCCGCGCAGCTTCTTCACCAGGGCCTGTACGGCCAGGTATTCGAGGATGCGCTCCTTGGGCTTCTCCAGCCCGTAGTGATCGTCGTCGAGGGTCTTCTGGGCCTGCTTGATGTCGATGTCCACGTCGCGGAGCACGTTCCAGGGCAGGGCCAGGATCCAGTCAACGTAGTTGCGCAATACCGCGTATTCGGCCGAGGACGGCGGGGTCTGGCGCAGCTTCTTCATCTCGGCCATGGCCTTGGAGCGTGCGTCCTCGGGCATGTCCTTGGTCTTGAGCTGGCTCTCCAGGTCGTCGACGTCGGCCTTGGGGTCGAAATCCCGGCCCATCTCCTTGTGGATGGCCTTCAGCTGCTCGCCCAGATAATAGTCCTTCTGGTTCTCCTCCATCTGCTTCTTGACGCGGCCCTTGATCTTCTTCTCCAGGGAGAAGACCTCGACCTCCTCCTGAATCAGCTCGTAGACCCGTTCCAGACGGCGCACCGGGTCACGCAGTTCGAGCACGCCCTGCTTGCGGTCGTAGGTGGCCTTGAGGTGCGGCGCGATGCTGTCGGCCAGGCGGCCGGGCTGGTTCACGCTGGTGATGGCCAGGACCGTCTCCTTGGCCAGCTTGCGGTTGACCTGGGCGTACTCCTCGACGGACTCGTGGGCGGCGCGCACCAGGGCCTCGCCCTCCACGGGGTTGCCGTCGACGTCGGGCAGGGCCGTGACGCGCACCATCTGGATCTCGTCCTGGACCACCAGGCCGTAGGCCTGGTCCCAGGAGGCGCGGTACAGGCCCTCGAAGAGAACCTTGATGGTCCCGTCGGGGAGCCGGAGCATCTGCAGGACCTTGCTGACCGTGCCGACGTCATAGAGGCCGTCCACGTCGGGCCGTTCCTGGCTCGGGTCCTTCTGGGCCACGAGGAAGATGCGCTTGTCGTAGGTGTCCAGGGCCCGTTCGATGGCCTTGATGGAGGAATCGCGGCCCACGAAAAGCGGCACGATGGATTTGGGGAACATGACCACTTCACGCAGGGACATGACCGGCAGGGTCAGGCTCCCGGGGTGGTTCTTCTCGAAAATGATGGCATCGGACATGGCTGGTCTCGCTGGTTGAGCCCGAGCGGGGTCAGGCGCTCTTGGCCTCGGGCTTGAAGAGGATGAGGGGTTCCTTGCCCTCCTCCACCACGGCCCTGTTGATGACGCACTCCGTCACGTCCTTCATGGACGGGATGGTGTACATGATGTCGAGCATGATGGACTCCATGACGGAGCGAAGGCCGCGGGCGCCCGTTTCGAGCTTGATGGCCCTGGCAGACAGGGCCTTCAGGGCGTTGGTCGTGAACTTGAGCTCCACGTTCTCCAGCTCGAACATCTTCTGGTACTGCTTGACCAGGGCGTTCTTGGGCTCCTGCAGAATGCGCATCAGGTCGTCCTCGTTCAGCTCCGTCAGGGAGGTGATGACCGAAATGCGGCCCGTGAACTCGGGGATGAGGCCGTAGCGGATAAGATCCATGGGGTGGACCTGACGCAGGAGACTGTCGGTGTTGGAGTCCTCCTTACGGCGGACCTTGGCGCCGAAGCCCATGCTCGAACCCTGCACGCGCTGCTTGACGATGTCCTCCAGGCCGATGAAGGCCCCGCCCACGATGAAGAGGATGTTGGAGGTGTCGAGGCGGATGAACTCCTGCTGGGGGTGCTTGCGGCCGCCCTTGGGGGGGATGTTGGCCACGGTGCCCTCGATGATCTTCAGCAGGGCCTGCTGCACGCCCTCGCCGGACACGTCGCGGGTGATGGAGGGGCTGTCGGACTTGCGGGAGATCTTGTCGATCTCGTCCACGTAGATGATGCCCTTGGCCGCGGCCTCCAGATCGTAGTCGGCGTTCTGCACGAGCTGGACCAGGATGTTCTCCACGTCCTCGCCCACGTAGCCGGCCTCGGTCAGGGTCGTGGCGTCGGCGATGGCGAAGGGCACCTTGAGGATGCGCGCCAGGGTCTGGGCCAGGAGCGTCTTGCCCGAGCCCGTGGGCCCGATCAGCAGGATGTTGCTCTTGTCCAGTTCCACGTCGCCCTTGACCCGGGCGTGGTACTTGATGCGCTTGTAGTGGTTGTACACCGCGACCGAAAGGATCTTCTTGGCGTCGTCCTGCCCGACCACGTAGTCGTCGAGGGCGGCCTTGATCTCCTGGGGCAGGGGGATGTCCGAGGAGTCAAGGTCTTCCTTGCGGTTGTCGTTTTTCAGAATGTCGTCGCACAGGGCGATGCATTCGTTGCAGATGTACACTTCGGGACCGGCGATGAGGCGCTGCACCTCGTCCTGACCCTTGCCGCAGAAGGAGCAGCTCAAATCCTTGCCCGTCCTCTTCTTTCTTTCCGCCATGGGATACCTCGTAAAAACCCGATCAAACCTGTTATTCCAGTTCCTTGCGTGACGCCAGGACCTGATCGATGAGCCCGTATGCGCAGGCTTCCTCGCCGCTCATGAAATAGTCGCGCTCCGTGTCCTGCTCCACCTTCTCCAGGGACTGCCCCGTGTGGTTGGCCAGGATGCCGTTCAGCTCGCCGCGCAGGCGGATGATCTCCTTGGCCTGGATGGCGATGTCCGTGGCCTGGCCCTGGAATCCGCCCATGGGCTGGTGGATCATGATGCGCGAGTGCGGCAGGGAGTAGCGCATGCCCTTGGCGCCGGCGGCCAGGAGCACCGCGCCCATGCTCGCGGCCTGGCCGATGCACAGGGTGGCCACGGGCGCGGAGATGTACTGCATGGTGTCGTAGATGGCCATGCCGGCCGTCACGGAGCCGCCCGGGGAGTTGATGTACATGTTGATCTGCTTCTCCGGGCTCTCGGACTCCAGGAAAAGCAGCTGGGCGCAGATGGAGTTGGCGACGTGATCGTCGATGGGCGTGCCCAGGAGCACGATGCGGTCCTTGAGCAGGCGCGAATAGATGTCGTACATCCGCTCGCCGCGGCCGGTGTTCTCGATGACGAATACGGAATTGCTGACCATGAAAGCTCCTGAAACAAACGGGTGAATGCTGGTACCAAAGATTTGAAAAATAACGATCCGGGGCAGGGTGTCAAGGGCTGGGCGGAAGAGGACGCGGCCGTCCGGTGTCTGCCCGCGCATGGCCTGCCGGGACCGGACGCCGCACCGTAAGGAAAGGGCCGGGACAAGACCCGGCCCTTCGTGAGCTTATGCGTCCTGAGCGTCCTGGGCCGCCGGGGGGACCGGCGTGACCTTGGCGTTCTCGTAGATGAGGTCCATGGCCTTGTCCGCCAGAACCCGATCCTTGAGGGGGATCATCAGGTTGTGCTGTTCGTAGTAGTCCTTGATGGAGTGGAAGTCCTGGCCCGTGGAGGCGGCCATCTTCTGCAGGACCATGTCCACTTCCTGCGGCTCCACCGTCAGGCCCTCGGCCGTGGCGATGGCCAGCAGCACCAGGGAGGACTTGACCACGTCCTCGGCCGCGGGGCGGTTTTCGGCGCGCATTTCGGCGGGCGTCTTGCCCAGGGAGTCGAGGCTCTTGCCCTGGCGTTCCAGGCGGCCCTGCAGCTCCACGATCTGCTTGTCGATCTGCTCCTCGACGATGCTCTGGGGCAGCTCGAAGCTGACCTGGGCCTTGATGCCGTCCAGGAGCTTCTTCTGGGCGTCGCCCTTGACCAGTTGCTTGCGGGTCGAGAGGTAGGACTTCTCGATGGCGTCGCGCAGGTCCTGGACCGAGGAATAGCCGCCGGCCAGTTCGGCGAAGTCGGCGTCGACCTCGGGCAGCTTGCGTTCCTTGATGGCGTGCAGGGTGACCTTCATGGTCACGGTCTGGCCGGCCAGCTTGTCGTTGATGAAGTCGGCAGGGAAGGTCAGTTCCTTCTCCACGGTCTCGCCCGGGGTCATGCCGATGACGATGTCCTCGAACTCGGGCAGGGAGTTGCCCTCGCCCAGGGGCAGCTCGAACTTGTTGGCCGCGATGCCTTCCATGTCCACGCCGTCCTGCATGGCCTGGAAGTCGATGACGGCGATGTCGCCGCTGACGACCTGGCGCTCTTCCCTGATGATCACGGTCTTGGCCATGTTCTGGCGGATGCGCTCGATGACGTCGTCAACCTGCTTGGGATCGACGGCCACCTCTTCCTCCTCGACCTCGAGGCCCTTGTACTCGGGCAGGTCGAAGGCCGGGGCGATCTCGAAGGAGAAGCTGTAGGAGAACTTCTCGTCGCGCTCCATCTCCTTGGCGTCCACGTCGATGCGCGACAGGGGGGAAAGCTTGGTTTCGCCCAGGATCTCGTTGATGTGGTAGTTGATGAGGTCCGTAGTGGCCTCGCCGTAAATCTGCTTGCGGAACTTGGCCTCGATCACGGACGACGGGACCTTGCCCTTGCGGAACCCCTTGATGTCCGCGCCTTTGCGGTACAGGGCCACGGTGGCGGACAGGGCGGCATGCACTTCCTCGACATCCACCTCGACGGTCACCTTGCGCTTGACCGGGGACAGTTCTTCGACTTTGTATTCCATGACTCCACTCCTTGATGATGGGCGCACCCTCGGGGGCCCGGATAGTCTTCTCTGGTGCGGGCGATAGGATTCGAACCTACAAGCTTTTGGCGCCAGCTCCTAAGGCTGGTGCGTTTACCGTTCCGCCACACCCGCAATCCGCAAAAGAGGGTCCATAGACGAGCCTTCACGGGCCTGTCAACGCATGCATTGACCGCAAAAGCCCGCTCTTACCCCCATTTCGCCCGTTTTTCCGGCCTGTTGGGCTATGTTTGACTCTCTTTGGCCAGGCGCACGGCCAGGGAGGTGTGGCGCAGACGGCCGCGCTCGTTGCCCAGCCCCATATGCATGGCTCGGCGCGACCCCATGAGCACGGCCAGCTTCCGCGCCCTGGTCAGGCCGGTGTAGATGAGGTTTCTCTGCAGGAGCATGTAGTGCTGCGTGACCACGGGCATCACCACGGCCGGGTATTCGCTGCCCTGACTCTTGTGCACGCTGATGGCATAGGCCAGGCCGATCTCGTCCAGCTCGTCGAAACCGTACTCCACCTCGCGGCCGTCGAACTCGGCCGTCAGAACCTCGTCCTGGGTGTCGATGCCGGTGATGCGGCCCAGGTCGCCGTTGAAGACGTCCTTGTCGTAGTTGTTCCTGAGCTGCAGGATGCGGTCCCCTTCCCGGTACGTCCGCTGCCCGCGGACAAGCTCGCGGCCGTCGGGGTTCAGGCGCTCCTGCAGGAGGCGGTTCAGGATGAGGGTGCCGACCTCGCCCTTGTGCATGGGAGTGAGCACCTGCACCTCGGTCATTGGGTCCAGGCCGTAGGCCTCGGGGATGCGCTCGCAGACCATGCGCAGGATCAGGGCCTGCAGCTCTGAGAGGTCCTCCTTCTCGACCCAGAAGAAATCGGCCTTGGGCGGCGCGTGGGGGCTGCCCTGGGGAAATTCGCCCTCGTTGATGCGGTGGGCGTTGACCACGATCATGCTCTCGCGGGCCTGGCGGTAGATGTGCGTCAGGCGCACGGCCGGGATGGTCCCGCTTTCGAGCATGTCGCCCAGAACGTTGCCCGCGCCGACCGACGGAAGCTGGTTCTCGTCGCCGACGAAGACCAGGCGGCAGGTCAGGGGCAGGGCCCGCAGCAGGGCCAGGCACAGCCCGCAGTCGAGCATGGAGACCTCGTCCACGACCATGACGTCGGCCGGGAGCTTCTTGTCCTCGTTAAACTCGAAGCCCGAGGCCGGCTGGTAGCGCAGCAGCCGGTGCAGGGTCACGGCCGTGAAGCCCGTGGCCTCGGAGAGGCGCTTGGCCGCGCGGCCCGTGGGCGCGGCCAGGGAGATGCGCAGGCCCAGGGCCTTCAGCGCCCGCACCACCACCCGCGTGATGGTCGTCTTGCCCGTGCCGGGGCCGCCGGTGATGATGGACACCTTGTGACCGCAGGCCGACTCCACGGCCAGGCGCTGCTCGTCGGACAGGGTCAGGGACTGCCGCTGCTCCTCGCGCTCCACGGCGGCCGAGATCTTCTTCGGGTCCATGCGGATGGCGTGGTCCAGCAGGGCCCGCAGACGGGAGGCGATCTCGCGCTCGGTCTTGTAGAAATACGTCAGGTACACGGCCTCGGCCACGCCCTTCTCGGGCAGGGGCTCGATGACCAGACGCTTGCGCTCGACCAGGGCGTCGATCTGCTCCTCGATGAGCTCCAGGTCGTGGCAGCCCAGCAGCCGGGCCGCCTCCTCCGCCAGGACGGGCCGGGGCAGGAAGACGTGCCCGGCCCCCTCGGAGGTCTGGCGCAGGCAGTACTCGACGCCGGCCTCCAGGCGCTGGGGCGCGTCCTCGGCGAAACCGAGTTTGAGGGCCACCTCGTCTGCCGTGCGGAAGCCGATGCCGTGGATGTCGTAGGCCAGGTCGTAGGGGTTGGCGCGCAGGCGCTGCACGGCGCCGGCCCCGTACTGGCGGAAGATGCGGTGGGCGAAGGTCGTGGCCACGCCGTGGGTCTGCAGGAAGAGCATGAGGCCGCGCACCTCGCGCTTCTCCTGCCAGGACAGGACGATGCCCTTGAGCTTGGCCGGGCCGATGCCCTCGATCTCGAGCAGCCGCTCGGGGTCCGAATCGAGGATGTCGAGGATCTGGCTGCCGAAGCGGGCCACGAGCCGGTCCGCCATCTTCTCGCCGATGCCCTTGACCGCGCCCGAGGCCAGGAAGCGCCGGATGCCGCTCAGGGTGGCCGGCATGACGTGCTCGCAGCCCTCGGCCTTGAACTGCCGGCCGAACTTGGGGTGCTCGACCCACTCGCCCGTCAGGCGCAGGGACTCGCCCGGCGCGATGTCGCCCAGGGTGCCGACCACCGTGACCTGGCCCGGCCCGGCCGGGGAGTCCAGCCGGGCGATGACGTACCCGTTCTCGGGGTTGTGGTAGACGACGGTGACGACTTCGCCCTGGACGGTGTGCATGATCCTAGAGCGACTGCCGGTACTTGAGGGACTGTTTGAGGGTTTCGCGGTCCACGTACTTGATCTCGGAGCCCAGCGGGATGCCCTGGGCCAGGCGCGTCACGGAGACCTGGGGGAAGCCGCGCGTGACCAGGCCGTGCAGGTAGGTGCTCGTGGCCTCGGCCTCCATGGTGGAGCCCAGGGCCAGGATGACCTCCCGCACCTCCCCTTCGCGCAGGATGGATTCCAGCCGCGAGATCTCCAGGGAACGGGCATCGACCCCGTCCAGGGGCGAGAGCAGGCCGCCGAGGATGAGGTAGCGCCCCTTGAATATCCCGGACTCCTCCATGACCACGAGGCTGTCCCACTCCGAGACCAGGCAGAGCTGTTCGCGGCTGCGCTTGGGGTCCGCGCAGATGTGGCAGGGGTCCGTGTCGGCCAGGGAGCAGCAGCGCGAGCAGATGTGCAGGGCGCTGCGCAGGTTCTCGATGTCCCGGCCGAAGGCGCGCACGGACTCCTCGGGCCACTTGAGGAGCGTCATGGCCATGCGCAGGGCGCTCTTGGGCCCCACTCCGGGCAGGGCCGAGAACTGGTCCACGATCTTTTGCAGGGGTGCGGGAAGTCGCTGCACGAGGGGTTCCTAGAACAGGCCCGGGATCTTCATGCCGCCGGTGATCTGCGACATCTCGGCCTGCACCGTGTCCTTGCCCTTCTTGATGACCTCGTTGACGGCCGAGAGGATGAGGTCCTGCAGCATTTCCACGTCCTCGACGACCGCAGGGTCGATCTTCACGGACAAGAGTTCGCCCGCGCAGGTGGCCTTGACCGTGACCATGCCGCCGCCGACGCTCGTCTCGATCTCCTTCTTGCCGGTCTCTTCCTGGGCCTTCAGCATCTTCTTCTGCATGAGCTGGGCCTGTCTGATCAGTTCGTTCATATCTCGTTCTCCTGTGCTTTTCCGTTGATCGGGGGCCGGACCTCGACGATCCGGGCCTGAAATTTCTCCTGGGCCTGCCGCACCACGGGGTCGGCCTGGGCCATCTCCTTGAGCTCGGCGCGGGTCTTGCGCGCCTCGGCCACCGGCGTCTCAACCCGCACGTTCACGCCGGGGCCGTAGTAGGCCCGGGCCAACTCCGTCAGCACGGGCAGGCCGGCCCGCAGGCGGTCGCAGAGGAAGGCGTGGGCGCTCGTCAGCACGAGGTCCGCCCCGTTCAGCTCGCCGCGGGCCTTGTCCAGGGCGGGCAGGGGGCGGCTCCCGTCGGGCCGCGCGGCGCAGAAGGCCACGAAACCCGGCCAGGTGCGCGGCCCGGCCGGGGGCGCTGGAATGGACGGGCCGGCCTCGGGACGGGCGCCGAAAGCCGCTCCGTTCTCGCGGACCATGGCCGCCGGGGCCGCAGGCTCACGCACCTCGCGCGGGGCCGCGGCGGCCGGACGGGGCGGTGCCTGGACCTGCGGCTGGGCGGACGGCTGGGGGGCCGGCCGCGGCGCGGGCGCAGGCCGCTGCGGCGCACCGGCGGGGGGGCGCGAAAATCCGTCGGGACGCGGCGCGGGGGACGGGGCCGGAGCCTGGGCGGCGCGCGGCGGCGCGGCCTGGCCGGCGGACGCACCCTGGCCGGGCGCGGCGGCGCCCAGGGCCAGCAGGTCAGGTAGGCAGGCCAGGTTCAGAAGCAGAAGCTCCAGGGCCAGGGCCGGCTCCATGCTGGTCAGGACCTTGCGCTGGCTGTCCATGGTCATCTGCCAGGCCGCGTGCAGGTGCCCCAGGCTGAAGCGCGGCGCGAATTCCGCCCAGACGTCGATCTCCTCGGCCGGCAGGTCCATGAGGCCGCGCGCGGCGTCGCCCATCTGGTTCAGCAGAAAGAGGTTGCGCCAGCACCCGGCCAATTCCCGCAGAAAGAAGCCCAGGTCCGCGCCCTGGTCCAGGACCTCGGTCAGCAGGGCGTGGAGGCCCCGCAGGTCCCGGCCGTGCACGCACTCCACCAGACGCGCGAAGATCTCGCCGCCGGCCAGCCCCAGAACCTCGCGCACGTCGGCCAGGGTCAGGCTCTCGGAGCCCAGGGCCAGGACCTGGCCCAGAAGCGACATGCTGTCGCGCACCGAACCCGCCCCGCGCCTGGCGATGAGGGTCACGGCCGAAGGCTCGGCCGGGGTGCCCTCGCGTTCCAGCACGCCGCCCAGGTGGCGCACCAGGTCGGCCTGGGGCAGACGCTTGAAGACGAAATGCTGGCAGCGGCTGACGATGGTCTGGGGAAATTTTTCGGGCTCGGTGGTGGCCATGATGAAGGTCACGTGCCCGGGTGGCTCCTCCAGGGTCTTGAGGAGCGCGTTGAAGGCCGCCTTGGAGAGCATGTGCGCTTCGTCGATGATGATGACCTTGTAGCGGCACTCCAAGGGGGCGTAGCCCACGTCCTCCTTGAGGCGGCGGACGTTGTCCACGCCGGTGTTGGAGGCGCCGTCGATCTCGACCACGTCCACGGCCGCGCCGAGGGTGATCTGGCGGCAGACCGGGCACTGGTTGCAGGGCTCCTCGGCCGGTCCGTTCTGGCAGTTGAGGGCCTTGGCGAAGATGCGGGCCAGCGTGGTCTTGCCCACCCCGCGCGTGCCGCTGAACAGATAGGCGGGGGCCACCCGGCCCGTGGCCGCGGCGCGGGACAGGATGCGCTTGACGGAGTCCTGGCCGGCCACGCTGGCGAAGTTCTGGGGGCGGTAACGGGCGGTGAGGCTTTCCTGACTCATGATGTGTTCGGCGGGTGCGGAAATTGACGAAACGCCGGGCGCAGGCAGGCCGCGCCCAGCGGGCAATAACGGGAGGCTAGAAGCTGTAGCGGGCCAGCCACTGGCCGTACTTGGGGTTCTCGCCGCGCAGGACCTTGAAGTAGGCGTCCTGCAGGGCCGCCGTGACCGGGCCGCGGCTGCCCTGGCCGATGACGCGGCGGTCCACCTCGCGGATGGGCGTGATCTCGGCCGCGGTGCCGGTGAAGAAGGCCTCGTCGGCGCAGTACAGCTCGTCGCGGGTGAAACGGTCCTCGACCACGGTGTAGCCCAGGTCCTCGGCCAGGATCATGACGGACTCGCGGGTGATGCCCGAGAGGATGGAGCCCAGCGGCGAGGTCTTGATGACGCCCTTGCGCACGATGAAGATGTTCTCGCCCGTGGCCTCGGACACGTAGCCCTCGGCGTCGAGCATGAGGGCCTCGTTGTAGCCGTCGGCCAGGGCCTCGCGCTTGGCCAGCACGGAGTTGACGTAATTGCCGCAGGTCTTGGCCTTGGTCATCATGACGTTGACGTGGTGGCGCGTGAAGGACGAGGTCTTGACGCGGATGCCCTTCTCCAGGGCCTCGGCGCCGAGGTACGCGCCCCAGGGCCAGGTGGCGATGATGGTCTGGATGGGGTTGTCGCCCGGATAGACGCCCATGACGCCCGCGCCGATGAAGGTCAGGGGACGGATGTAGCCCTCGGACAGCCTGTTGACCTTGAGGGTTTCGATGATGGCCGCGCTGATCTGGTCCTGGGTGAAGGGGATGGTCATCTCGTTGATCTTGGCCGACAGGAAGAGGCGCTCCACGTGCTCCTCCAGCCGAAACACGGCCGAGCCGCCGTCGGTGCAGGCGTAGCAGCGAATGCCCTCGAACACGCCCACGCCGTAGTGCAGGGTGTGGGTCAGGACGTGGACCTGGGCTTCGTCCCAGGGCACGAGTTTGCCGTCGAACCAAATCTTGTCTGCTTTCTGAACCATGGAATCCTCCTCGCGGTGGGCGTCGTTGTGGCGCGGCGGGGCGCACGGCCCCGAGCGTCGCGGAACACTAGGTCAAGGCGCATGTCCCGGTCAAGGGAGGCCCCCCAAGGCCGCAGGCCCTTACGAATCCTTGTTGTGACTGGAGCGGAAGATCATGCGGATGGGCGTCTTGTCCATGCGGAAGACCTTGCGCAGCTGGTTCTCCAGGTAGCGCACGTAGCTGCCGCCGAAGAGCTTCTCGTCGTTGACGAAGAAGACGAAGGTCGGCGGCCGGGAGTCGGCCTGGGTCATGTAGTAGATCTTGCCGCGCCGTCCGCCCATGACCGGCGGCTGGTGCCGCTCGGTGACCATCTTGACCAGGCGGTTCAGCTCGCCCGTGGTCACGCGCTGGCCGCACTGCTCCCAGAGCTTCTCAATGAGCGGCAGGAGCCCGCCCAGGCCCGCCATGGACACCGACGACGAATAGAGCACGGGCACATGGCCGCAGAAGGCGAACTGGTCCACCAGGTCCTTCTTGGTCTTGGCCAGTTGGTCCTTGGTCAGGAGGTCGATCTTGTTGACCACGATGATGAAGGGGATCTTCTCCGTGTCCAGAAAGGACAACAGCCGCTTGTCCTGCCCGACCACGCCGTCCATGACGTCGAGCACCAGCACGACCACGTCGGCCTGCTTGGCGGCCTGCATGGAGTGCACGACGCTGAAGTATTCCAGGGAATCGGTGACCTTGGACTTGCGGCGCACCCCTGCGGTGTCGACGAAGGTGTAGGTCTTGCCGCCGCGCTGCACGGTCACGTCCACGCAGTCGCGGGTGGTCCCGGCCTCGGCGCTGACCATGAGCCGCTTCTTGCCCAACAGCGCGTTGATGGTCGAGGACTTGCCCGCGTTGGGCCGCCCGAGCAGGGCGACCTTGAGACCGCCCTGAGGTTGCTCCACGCCCTCGCACAGGTCCTTCGGCAGCGCGGTCTCGATCATGTCGCGCAGATCGCCCATGCCGAAACCGTGGGCCGCGGACACGCACTGCAGGGGAAAACCCAGCGCGTAGAAATCCGCCGCCAGGGTCTCCTCCTGTTCGGGGCCGTCGACCTTGTTGATGATGACGCGCACTTCCTTGCCGCTTTGGCGCAGATACTGCCCGACCTGCTCATCCTGGGGATGCAGCCCGGCGCGGCCGTCGACGATGAACAGGATCAAATCCGCCCCGGCCATGGCTTCCCGGGCCTGCTCGAAGATGCTGATCTCGATCTCGTCGCTGGAGTCAGGGACAAGTCCGCCCGTGTCGATGAGCATGTAGGCGCGCGTTTCACCGCGCACCTCGCTGAAGATGCTGTCCCTGGTCACACCGGCCATGTCGTGGGTGATGGAGACCCGCTTCTTGATGAGGCGGTTGAAAAGGGTGGATTTGCCCACGTTGGGACGCCCGATGAGGGCCACCATGGGAAGCTGCTGGTTCATGGTCTGCGTTCCTGGCCGATGATCTCGGCGATACTCGATGTGTATGGCGGGGAAAGCACCCCGCGTTCGGTGACGATGCCCGTGATCAGGGAGTGATCCGTGACGTCGAAGGCGTAGTTGAAAACCGGGACCCCGTCGGGCGTGATCTGGGTGCCCCCGACGTGGGTCACTTCCAGGGGCGTGCGGTCCTCGATGGGGATGAGGGAGCCCTCGGGCGTGGCCAGGTCGAAGGTGGAGCTGGGCGCGGCCACGTAGAAGGGAATGCCGTAGTGCCGGGCCAGGATGGCCACGCCGGACGTTCCGATCTTGTTGGCCACGTCGCCGTTGGCCACGATGCGGTCGGCCCCGACCACGACCTTCTGCACCAGCCCGCGCTTCATGAGCAGCGAGCAGGCGTTGTCGCAGGCCACGGTCACGGGGATGCCGTCCTTGTGCAGCTCGTAGGCCGTCAGGCGCGCGCCCTGCAGGAAGGGCCGGGTCTCGTTGGCGATGACGGAAATTTTCTTGCCCATGTCCACGGCCCCGCGGATGACGCCCAAGGCCGTGCCGTACCCGGCCGTGGCCAGGGCACCGGCGTTGCAGTGGGTCATGACCGTGTCACCGTCGGCCAGGAGCTCCCCGCCGAAGCGGCCCATGGCCTTGTTCATGGCGATGTCCTCGGCGTGGATCTTCTGCGCCAGGGCGAGCCAGACGTCGCCCAGCTCGCGCGGGTCGGCCACGCCGCTTGCGGCGCCGCGCATCTCGTTCACGGCCCAGGCCAGGTTGACGGCCGTGGGCCGCGCCTGAGCCAGAAAGCCGAGCAGCCGGCCGAGTTCGTTCGTCCAGTAGGCCCCGGCGGCCATGGCCTGCTTCAGGGCGATGCGGCAGCCGTAGGCCGCCGTCACGCCGATGGCCGGCGCGCCGCGTACGACCATGGTCTGCAGGGCGTAGATGACGTCATCCACGGTGCGGCAGGCGAAGGTCTCCTCCACCAGGGGGAGCTTGCGCTGGTCAAGGAGCAGCAGGGCGCAGGCCTCGGCGTCGAATCGGATGTGGTCTTCCATGAGAGTCCTTTTCAAGAGAGAATGGGAATTATGGGA
Source organism: Desulfomicrobium salsuginis (assembly GCF_054657795.1). NCBI lineage: Bacteria > Pseudomonadati > Thermodesulfobacteriota > Desulfovibrionia > Desulfovibrionales > Desulfomicrobiaceae > Desulfomicrobium > Desulfomicrobium salsuginis. The sequence goes on from NZ_BAAHYA010000002.1 coordinate 2,007,011, forward strand.
GTCATGAGATGTATGGGGTTTTGTGCATAAGTCCCATGACTCCCATGATTCCCATCCTCTTTTCCCAAAAAAAACCGGGCCACCAAGCAGCCCGGTTTCCACAGACAGGGGCGGAGCCGCTTCTTCAGGAGCGCTCGGTCACTTCCACCAGGTGGTAGCCGAACTGCGTCTTGACCGGTCCGTGGACCACGCCCACGGCTTCGTTGAAGCAGACGTGGTCGAACTCGGGCACCATCTGGCCCGGGCCGAAGGTGCCCAGGTCGCCACCGCGGCGGCCCGACGGGCACTGGGAATAGTTGCGGGCGAGTTCGGCGAAGTCTCCGCCTTCCTCGGTGATCTTCTTCTTCAGGGCCTGGCAGACCTCTTCGGTCGCCACCAGGATGTGACGGGCACGTGCTTTGGCCATGGTGATCTCCTTGATTTTTTCGTGGCCCTAACCCGATGCCCGCCGCTTGGCAAGACGCCTCAGGCGTAGCTCAACATGTGCGCCGCGACCTTGTCCATGTCCACGGGGCGCCGGTACATGGCCCCGTCCCTGCACTGCGGCAGGAGCGTCTCCTTGGACGGCCGCTGCTCGCGGAAGATGACGCCGATGGGGATTTCCTCGCCGAAGAGCATGGCCGTCTTCATGGCCTCGTCCCAGTTCGCGGGGTCGTGGGAGACCTCCTTGCAGCGGGACTTGTACCAGGCGAAGGTGTTGACCTTGTTGAAGGAGATGCACGGCGAGTGCATGTCCACCAGGGAGAACCCCTTGTGCTGCATGGCCGCGGCGATGGTCGCGGCGGCGTGCTCCTTGAGACCCGAAAAGGACCGGGCCACGAAGGAGGCGCGCATGGCCACGGCCACGGCCACGGGGTTGAAGGGCTGGTCGAACACGCCCAGGGGGTTGTTCTTGGTCACGTGGCCCGTCATGGTCGTGGGGCTCGCCTGGCCCTTGGTCAGGCCGTAGATCTGGTTGTTGTGCACGATGAGGGTAATGTCCAGGTTGCGGCGGATGGCGGCCAGCAGATGGTTGCCGCCCTCGCCGTAGGAGCAGCCGTCGCCCGACTCCACGACGACCTTGAGCTCAGGGTTGACGAGCTTCAAGGCCTGGGCCGGCGGCAGGGCGCGGCCGTGCAGGCCGTTGAAGCCGTTGCCCCGCACATAGTGCACGATCTTGGCCGCCTGGCCGATGCCCGAGACCAGGGCGAATTGGTGCGGTTCGAGGTCCTGCCGGGCCAGGGCGTCCTTCAGGGCCAGAAGCACGTCGTGGTTCCCGCAACCCGGGCACCAGGCCGTGACGTGTTCGCCGTATATCGTGCTGTCGATCATAATGCCTCCAGGATGGGAGCCAGGCGCTCCAGGACGTAGCCGGCCGTCAGGGCCCGGCCGTCGTAGCGCAGGACGGAGTTGGCGATGTGGAAACCCGTGGTCTCGCGCAGCAGCCGCGCGAACTGAGCCGTGCTGTTGCCCTCCACGGCCACCACGCATTCCGCCGCGTGCAGGCGCTGCAGGAAGGTTTCGGGCGCCAGGGGCCAGACCTGGGTGAAGCACAGACTCGCGGCTTTGACGCCCCGCCCCTGCAGAAGTCCTGCGACTTCGCGCAGGACTTCGCCAGAAGAGCCCCAGCCCACCAGGAGCAGGTCGGACTCGTCCTCGCCCGTGAAGACGGGCGGCAGGACCTCCGCCTGCAGCACGTCCATCTTGGACAGGCGCTTGTCCTGCATGCGCACGCGGATGTCCGCGGCCTCGATGATGTGCCCCTGCTCGTCATGCTCGTGGCAGTCGGCCAGGACCAGGCTCTTGCCGTGGCCCGGGATGCGGCGCGGCGAAACGGGCGCGGACCAATCGTAACGGTGGTAGCCGTCCGGGTCCGCGTCGCTCAGGTCGGGCTCTGCCACGGACGGCAGGGAGCCGAGGTCGAAGGGCTCCACGGACCGCACGGCGCTGGCCAGGTACTGGTCCGAGAGGATGAAGACCGGCCCCTGGGATTTCTCGGCCAGGTCGAAGGCCTTGTGCGTGAGGTGAAAGCAGTCCGCGACATCGGCCGGAGCCAGGATGGCGCGGTGGAACTCGCCGTGGCCGGCGCGCAGGACCAGCTCCAGGTCGGCCTGCTCCGTGCGCGTGGCCAGGCCCGTGGCCGGGCCGGGACGCTGGGCCACGGCGAAGACCACGGGCATCTCCATGACCCCAGCCAGGCTGACCGCCTCTGTCATCAGGGCAAAGCCGCCGCCCGAAGTGGGCACGATGCTACGGGCCCCGCCAAAGGACGCGCCCAGGGCCATGTTGGCCGCCGCGATCTCATCCTCGGCCTGCTCCACCACCACGCCCATGTCCACGGCCACCTGCGCCAACCCCTCGGCGATGGAGGTGGCCGGCGACATGGGGTAGTAGCCGCAGAAGCGCACCCCGGCGGCCAGGGCGCCCAGAACCAGGGCCTGGTTGCCGTCCATGGCCAGCCGGGTCACGGAGTCGCCCTCGCCCGGCAGGGGCAGGGACGGCGCGTTGTCCGCGGCCCACTGCATGGACGCGGACAGGACACCCAGGTTGCTGGCCACGATCTGGTCGCCCTTGGCCCGGAAGTTTTCCGCCACAAGCTCCCGCAGGATGTCCGCCCCGATGCCGAGCATGGCGCCGAGCACACCCATCAGGGCCACGTTGCGGAAGACGGGCCGCGAGGCCAGTTCGGCGAAGGGGATGCCGATGAGGCCGGGTTCGGGCGGCATGTCCCAGCCGCCGTCGACGAGGATGACGGCCCCGTCTGCGAGCCTGGCCCGGTGCAGTCCCACGCTTTCGCGACTCATGGCCGCCAGCAGGTCGAAGGTGTCGGGCGGACCCTGCACCGGCCGAGACGCCAGGCGCATGCGAAAATTGTTGTGCCCCCCGCGCACGCGGGACATGACGTGCTGCACGGTCAGCAGGTGGCGTCCGGAACGGACCACGGCCTTGCCCAGGAGTCCGGCCACCGTGTCCAGGCCCTGGCCGGCCTCTCCCCCCAGTATCAGATGAAGTTCTTCGCGCACGAATCTCTCCTTGGTTTCCCGTGGTCGCGACAACGCCGCACGGAAGTGAGCATGATGGCCCCTTTCGTTGCACATTTCGGCCATGGAGACAACCGCGGCCTGCCGATTGTCATGAAAATGACCCGGCGCAGGCTTTACGCCATGGCGTGAAATCCTTAATGCAGACCCGTCCGCACACCTTTCAAGGAAACGATCATGTCCTCAGAGCATTTCGTCATCGGCATCGACACCGGCGGCACCTACACCGACGCCGTGGTCCTCGACCGGCGCACCGGCCGGGTCCTGGCCGGTGCCAAGGTGCCGACCACGGCCCACGACCCGGCCCTGGCCATCGGCCGCGCCCTCGCGGACGTCCTGGCCGCTTCGGGCGCGGAACCGGGGCGGATCGGGCTGGTCACGGTGTCCACCACCCTGGCCACCAACGCCCTGGTGGAGGACAAGGGCGCCGAGGTCGGGCTCTTCGTCGTCGGCCACGACAAGCGCCTGCACGTCCCGGCGGCCGACTCGCGCTTCATCCCCGGCGGCCACAAGGCCCGGGGCGTGGAGGTCGAACCCCTGGGCATGGAGTTTCTGCTCAAGGGAATCTCCGCCATGCGCGGCCATGTGGACGCCTACGCCGTCTGCGCCCTGCTGGCCTTCGACGACCCGACCCACGAGCTGGTCGCGGCCAAGGCCATCGAACTGACGGACCCCAAACCCGTGTTCTGCTCCCACCAGGCCAGCAGCCTGCCCGGCATCGAGGAGCGCGCCTCCACGGCCGTGCTGAACGCCCGCCTGCTGCCCGTCATGCAGGACTTTCTGCAGAGCATCGACCGCTCCATGCAGCGCTTGGGCCTCACCTGCCCCGTGCGCATCGTGCGCGGCGACGGCAAAAGCATGGACCTCGACCAGGCCCTGCGCAACTCCTCCTCCACCGTGGCCAGCGGCCCGGCGGCCACGGCCCTGTTCGGCGCCGACGCCGCGGCCGGCGACACGGCCGTCATCGTCGACGTGGGCGGCACAACCACGGACATCACCCTCATTCGCGACGGACGCCCCGTCATCCGCGAGGAAGGCATGACCATCGGCGCCTGGCGCACCCATGTGCAGGCCGTGGAGATGTACACCGTGGGCCTGGGCGGAGACAGCGTGACGCAGGTTTCAAGCGGTCTGATCTCCCTCGGTCCGGCCCGGGTCGTGCCCCTGTCCCAGGCCGGGCTGCATCTGGATGGCGCGGCCCTCGACGCCGTGGAGAACCCGGCGGACTGGCTCGGGACGGACATGCGCGGGCAGTGCGTGCACCTGGCCCCGGGGACCATCCCCGGCGACGACCCGATCCTGCGCCGGCTGGCGGAGCGCGGCCCGGCCACGCCCTGGCAGCTGCGCCGGGACATCGGCATGGCCGAGTCCAGCCTGGAGAAGGCCATCGCCCGGCTGCAGGCGGCACGAAGGGTCGTGTCCTGCGGCTTCACGCCCACGGACGCGCTGCACGTGCTGGGGCGCCTGTCCCTCGGCAACAAGGATGCATCCCTGCGGGGGGCGAAGGTCCTGGCGGAACTGTGTGGCATGGCCCCCGAGGAGTTCTGCCTCCGGGTGCTCGAAAAGGCCGAAGGGACCATCGCCGCCACCATCCTCGAAGCCCTGAGCACGCGCGAGGTCGGGCCGGCCCTGGCCAGGTTCATGGGCCAGACCGGACAGAGCCACCTTCTGGACATCTCCATCCGCCTCAAGGCGCGGATCATCGGCATCGGGGCGGCCGCGCCGTTCCTGCTGCCGGCGGTGGCAGAACGCCTGGGCACGGAGGTCGTTTTCCCGGACCATTACGAAGTCGGCAACGCCCTGGGCGCGGCCGTCATGGACAGCATCAACGCGGAGGCATGATCATGCATTTCAGGGAACAGTGTTTTGCGGCGGCCATGGAAATCTGCAGCGAGAGCGAAGCGGCCGAGGTCGTCCACGGCTGGGTGCCCGGCGGATCCGGTTTCGTGGTCCACGCCTGGGCCGAGGTCGAGGGCGGCGTCTACGACCTGACCGAAAGCGACCGGCCCATGCGCAAGGCCGACTACTACGCGCACATGGGCGTGCGGCCCGAGCTGACCCGGCGCTACTCCCGGGTCGAGTATTTCACCCTCATGGCCGAAACCGGGAGCTTCGGGCCCTTCGACAAGGAGCTCTTCTTCGCCAACGAGACGGCCACGCTGGCCCAGGGATGACCCTGCCCTTCGCCGGTGAGGTCGCGGCCCTGGCCGCGGCCTTCATCTGGTCCGTGGCGACCTTCCTCTACACCCGCACGGGCAACCGCGCCCCGGCCGTGTTCCTGAACCTGGTCAAGGGCGCCGTGGCCGTGGCCATGCTCACGGCGACCATCCTGACCCTGGGCGACGCGGCGCCGGACCTGACGACGGCGCAGTGGCTGTGGCTGGCCGGCAGCGGCGTCGTGGGCATCAGCATCGGCGACAGCGCCTATTTTTCGGCCATCAAGCGCATCGGCCCCAGCCAGACGCTCCTGATCGAGTCCCTGGCACCGCCCCTGACTGGCGTACTCGGCATGCTTTTCCTGGGCGAAGCCATCGGCCTGACGGCCTGGCTCGGCATTTTCCTGACAATGTCGGGCATCCTCTGGGTGGTCACGGAGCACCGGCCACGCCAGCGCCCCAACCTCCCCGGCCTGGCCTTCGCCTCCCTGGCCGCCCTGTGCCAGGCCCTCGGCATGGTCCTGTCCCGGCAGGTCATGGTCACCTCCGAAATCACGCCCCTCTGGGCCGCCCTGGTCCGCCTGGGCGCCGCAAGCCTCGTGCTGTGGGCCGTCCTGCCCGTGATCAGACCGGGCCTGGTGCTGAACCGCGAAACCTGGCGGGCCGTGGGCACGGCGCGCCACGGCTGGGCGCTCTTCGTCCTGGCCGTGTTCCTGGGCACGTTCCTGGGCATCTGGCTGCAACAGGCCTCCCTCAAAATGACCAGCGCGGCCGTGGCCCAGACCCTCATCTCCGTCAGCCCCCTCTTCGCCCTGGGCCTGGCCAGGCTTGGCGGGCACCCCGTGTCGCGGCGCAGCGTCGTCGGCGCCCTGGTCACCCTGTGCGGGGTGGCCCTTTTCTTCCGCTGAACCGACCACTCCCCGCCGCGCCGACGGAGCGCTGGCGGAGCGGCGGGCGGCAGGGCTTGCGTTTTGGCTTCGTCCTGCTATTTCTGACGGCTCCGGACCCGGACATCCATCCCCAGGGGAGCCCCATGACAGATCAGTTTTCCTGTCCCGTGCAGACCCAGGCCGACCCCGTCAGCCTGGTCGTCTTCGGCGCCACCGGGGATCTGGCCATGCGCAAGATCTACCCCGCCCTGGCGTCCCTGTGCCGCAACCAGCTCCTCAGCCACGACACGCGCATCCTGGCCGTGGGCCGCACGGAGATGGACAGCGAGCAGTACAGGCAGCAGCTCGGCGACAGGCTGGCCGGCGTCGTCCCCTCCTCGTGCCTGGCGGATCTTGCCCCCAGGGTGAGCTACCTGCGCATGGACCCCGAAGAACCCGCGTCGGCCCGCTTCCTCGCCCTGGCCCTGAACGAGCTGGACGGCGGCGCCAAGGACCGCCTCTTCTACCTCGCGGTGCCGCCGTCGGCCTACATCCCCCTGGCCACGGCCATCGGCGAGGCCGGCCTGGCCCGGCAGGACGAGGACAGGCGCGTGCGCGTCGTCGTGGAGAAGCCCTTCGGCCGCGACCTGCCCACGGCCCGTGAGCTGGACGATGTCCTGCACCGCTATTTCCGGGAGAGCCAGATCTTCCGCATCGACCACTACATGGCCAAGGAGACGGTGCAGAACGTCCTGCTGCTGCGCTTCGCCAACGCCCTCTTCGAGCCCGTCTGGAACCGCCGCTACATCGACCACATCCGCATCACCGCCGCCGAGGACCTCGGCATCGGCCACCGCGCCGGGTTCTACGACCAGGCCGGGGTCCTGCGGGACATGTTCCAGAACCACATGATGATGCTCCTGGCCCTGTGCGCCATGGAGCCGCCGTCCCTGTTCGACGCCGAACTGGTCCGCGACGAGCGCTCCAAGGTCTTCCGCTCCCTGCGCCCCCTGGACCTGAAGCGCCTGGACGAGCAGCTGATCCTGGGCCAGTACGGGCCGGGCATGGTCGACGGCAAACCCGTGCCCGGCTACCTGCAGGAGCCCGGCGTGCGGCCGGACTCGGCCACGCCGACGTTCGCCTGGATGAAGGTCTATCTGGACAACTGGCGCTGGCAGGGCGTGCCCTTCCATCTCTGCTCGGGCAAGCGCCTGGCGGCCAAGCACACCGAAATAACGGTGCAGTTCAAGAGCGTGCCCGTGTCCATGTTCCGCAAGACCCACGGCGGGGCCATCCCGCCCAACAGGCTGGTCATCGGCATCCACCCCCACGAGGTGGTCCGCCTGGAGGTCCAGACCAAGGGCCAGGGCTCGCGACTGTGCCTGCAGGGCCAGTCCATGGAGTTCTCCTACGGCGCGCAATCCGATCTGGGCCGCCTGGACGACTACGCCAAAGTGCTGCTGGACTGCATCACCGGCGACCAGACCCTCTTCTGGCGCCAGGACGCCGTGGAGCTGTGCTGGGGCTTTCTGACCCCGGTTCTCGACCGCTGCGACTGCGCGGACGACGCCTTGCCCCTGCACACCTACGTCGCCGGAGGGCCCGGACCAAGGGAGGCGGACCGCGCTACGCCCTAAAGGGCCACAATTTTCAGCACAACGGACGCACCACCCGCAACCATCAACCCGACACGCATCAGGAGGACCCATGGCCGGTTTCGAAGGCATCAAATGGGCCGGTTCCCAGGCTCGCTACACGCTCCACGACAAGGCCTTCGCCATGGTGCCCACGGCCGACAAGGTCCCGGCGGTATCCCGTTCCATCCACTACGGGATCTGTCTGGCCTTCGAGGGCATCCGCTACTTCATCGGCCCGGCCGAGGACGGCAGCCTGCACATCCAGTTCCTGAACCTGCACAAGAACCTGCAGCGCTTCCGCCGCTCCATCTCCTTCAACCTCGGCACGGCCCAGCAGGCCATGGTGCCGACCGAAGAGGAGCTTGAAGGCCTGATCCTGCACTACCTGCGCAGCCCCGAGCTGGCGGACTTCATCCGGGAGATGGGCGAGACCGGCGGCCAGGGCTACCTGCGGCCCTTCACCGTGGACGAGTCCCAGTCCATCGGCGTGACCTTCCCCGAACGCCCGTCCATCCGCATGGTCACCTGCACCTACGACCGCTACCTGGGCGAGCCCTTCAGTGGCGTGGTCGTGCCCAACCTGGTGCGGGCCGTGGGCGCCAACGGCACGGGCAACCTCAAGCTCGGCGTGAACTACCTCCTGAGCGTCAAGGCCGTGGACGAGGCCAAGAGCATCCTGCCCGAGGCCAGCTCCGCCCTGTTTCTGGACGACCGCCTGGACCTGCCGCTGCGCGACCGCCGCATCACGGAATGGGATTCGTCCTGCTGCCTCATCGCCATGGCGGACGGCACGGTGGTGAAGATCCCCGAGAGCCCGCTCATCCTGCCGTCGGTGACCATCCAGGGCATCTGCGCCATCCTGCGCGAGGACGGCGTGACCGTGGAGGAGCGGGACATGACCTACGGCGAGTTCATGGCCCGGGCCGAGGCCGGGGAAATCGCGGCCATCGCCTCCATCGGCACGGCCGGCATCCTGAACCGGGCCCAGCGCCTGATCATGGTCGACGAGAACAACGCGCCCTGCTGCGAACTGCGCGCCCAGACCGACCACCCCATGTACCACGCCCTGGGCAAGGCCAGGCAAACCTACTGGGACATCTACCAGGACAAGGCCCCGGTACCCGCGGGCATGACCCTGCAGAGCTACCTGATCTGAAATGCGCCGAAGGCCTGAAAAACGTTCTGGCAAGGCGCGAACCGATTTTGGAGGGCGAAGTGTTGCCGTCTACATGAGCCCTTCAAAATCGGTGAGCAACGCAGTCCAGAACGTTTTTCAGGCCTTCGGCTGTTGACAACCGGGCCCGGACCCCATATCAGGCTTCCCACGCCTGGGGATGTAGCTCAGCTGGGAGAGCGCTGCGTTCGCAATGCAGAGGCCAGGAGTTCGATCCTCCTCATCTCCACCACAGGAAAAGTCAGGGTCTGGATGTAACAATCCAGGCCCTTTTTCTTGGCCGAAATTCCTCCACGCCCCCTTCCGACCTGCCGAAAAACCTCGGCCCACTCACTTCCTGAGAGATTCCCAACGGTTCAGGTTTTTTCCACGCCGTCGGAAGATTCGCTCCAAGCGCAGCATCCCTGACCATCAACCATCCCAGGGGTTTACGAGATGCACTGCGATGCCGGCGAAGTCCTTCACGTTGCGCGTGACCAAAGCCAGTCCGTGCGCCAACGCCGTGGCCGCGAGCAGGCTGTCTATGGCCGGCAGCGGGCGGCCGGCCTCGGCCAGCAGCCTTCCCCAGCGTTCGGCAACAAGTCTGTCCACAGGGAGAATCCGGCCGGAAAAAAAAGCGGGCAGTTCGTTTTCCAGCCAATCCTGCAAGGCGTGCCGACGCCTAATCTCAACGACCCGTTCGACTCCGTGGCGGATCTCTCCCACCGTCAAGACGCTCAGGTACAGGGACGCCGCAGGCTGTTTCTCCACCCAGCCCACGACATGGGGATCGGGCGACTTGCGGCGCAGCTCCGAAAGGACATTCGTATCCAGCAAATGGCTCACAGCAGCGTCTCCCGGCTCAGGCTCGTGTCACGATCCATCTCGACATCATCCAGCCCGTACAACGGCGACCGCCGCATGAACTCCACCAGGTTCCCCTGGGCCTGAGTAAGCCTCTCGAAAGCTTCCCTGGAAAGGACCACGGCCACGGACTTGCCATGCACGGTGATGTTCTGAGGCTGCTTCTGCGCCAGCTTGACCAATTCGGACATTTTGGCCTTGGCTTCCTGGATTTGCCATGTCTGCATATCGGACCTCCAGCGTTCTGACTTGACTAGTCAGAATATAGACAAAAGCCCGCAACCTGACAAGACGCTCCTGTGCGGCAGTCCCGTGTCCGGCATCACGTACTCATCTTTCCGTGACCATTGCGGCACGTTGCCCCGCTCCGGCCGACGAAATCACCTCGATGACTCAAGCGTGTTGCACTCCCCGCGATTCTTCAGCTATGGTCCACGACTGACCCGCCCATCCGCACGATTGCCCTCCCTTCATCGGACGGACGGAACCTCAACCCAGGAGGCATCATGGAACTCTCGGTGAAAACGAAAATCGGCGACCTGCTCGACGCGTACCCTTTTCTGCTCGAATATCTGGTCAAGCAGTCGCCGAAGTTCTCCAAGCTCGAAAACCCCTTCCTGCGCAAGACCGTGGCCGCCGTCGCCTCGGTCTCCAAGGCCGCGGCCCTGGGCGGGCTCGACCCGGACGATTTTCTTGCCGGCATCGCGGTGGAGATATTCAGGAAGTCCAACGACTCCGTCACCATGGTCAACAGCGGCGGGCGGGCGGAGCACGCGCGGGGCGTGTCGCGCGAGGAGCGGATCGAGGCCTTCAAGGGTATCGTCATGCGCCTGCACGGGGGCGAATCCCTCGACAGCCTGCGGCAGGATTTTCACGATCTGCTCAAAGACGTCTCCCCGGCCGAGGTCGGCGCCATGGAGCAGCGCCTCGTGGCCGAGGGCATCCCGGAGTCGGAAATCAAGAAGCTGTGCAACCTGCACGTCGAACTGTTCACCGCCGGTTCCGACAAACCCGAACTGCCGCCCCTGCCCGACGGGCACCCCATCCGCACCTTCCAGGCCGAGAATGTCCTGGCCGAGGAAAAGGCGGCGAATCTGTCCACGATCCTGGGCGGTGTGCGGGACGAACTCGGGTATTCGGGGGCGCGGAATGCCCTGAAGAACGGAGTCGCGGACCTGGCCGCCATCATCCGGCACTACGAGCGCAAGGAAAACCAGCTCTTCCCCATCATGGAGGCCCACGGTCTGACGGCCCCGCCGCAGGTCATGTGGGAGATCCATGACGACATCCGGGCCATGTTCAAGAAGGCCCAGGCCTGCCTGGAGTCCGCGCAGCACGCCCCGGCCGCGGAGGCCGTGTCCGAGCTGGTCCTGGCCGTACGCGACATGGTCTTCAAGGAGGAGCGCATCCTCTTCCCCATGGTCTTCGAGGCCTTTACCGAGGGAGACTGGCGCAAGGTCAGGCGGGGCGAGGCGGAGATCGGCTTCGCCTGGGTGGACCCGGGGAATGCCTGGCTGCCGGCCGAAGGGACGGCTGCCGTCGGCGGAGCCGCAGGCCTGATACCGCTCGACTGCGGACGCATGGAGCCCGAGGTGATCAATGCCCTGCTCAAGCATCTGCCCGTGGACATGACGTTCGTCGGCCCCGACGACCGCGTGCAGTACTTCTCGCAGACCGACGAACGGATCTTCCCGCGCAGCGAGGGCATCATCGGCCGCGAGGTGTCCAAATGCCATCCGCCCAAGAGCGTGCATGTGGTCGAGGAGATTTTGGCCCGATTCAAGAGCGGGGAGCGCGACACGGCTGAATTCTGGATCGAACTGGGTGGACGCTTCATCCACATCCGCTATTTCGCGGTCAGACGCGACGGCCGGTACCTGGGCTGCCTCGAAGTCAGCCAGGACGTCACCGCCATCCGCGCCCTGGAGGGACAACGGCGTCTCCTGGACTGGACGTGACGACTGCACCGCGGGAAGCCCGGACAATCTTTCGAACCGGTTCTCGTGACGCGGCGAGACCTTTGACCGCGCGCAAATCCGTAATTCCACTCTGACCGTTGCCGGGCGGCGTCTCTTTCATGGGACGCTGCCCGTTCCGTTACACGTTCGAGCATCCGGGACGCGAGGCAGGCGACGCCGTGCACCCTTGCGCTTTGTCTTCCGACTCGCGTAAGAAATATCCAGGGCGACGACGCCCACGAGAATTCACCCCCGTCCACACCAGCGAGGCCCAATGTCCCGGAAGCGGAAGGCCAGCATCCCCAGCGCGTTTTTGCGCTTCACATCGATCATCTCGACCGCGAGCCTGCTGCTTCTGGGCGTCTTGTGGGTCTGCGACGACATCTACCATTTCGAAAAGGACAGCGCCGAATACCGGCAGGAATTCCTGGAGACGCGCAAACGCGAAGTCAGACACGAGGTCGACGCCTTTCTGGCCGAAATCGCGGACCGGCGCGGCGCCCTGGAAGAGTCCCTGCGGCGGAACATCCGTGACCGGGTCGACGAGGCCTGGTCCGTGGCCGACAACCTCTACCGGCACAATTCGGGACGCATGGGGCGGAAGGAACTGGCCGGGATGATCCGCGAGGCCCTGCGCCCCATCCGCTACAACGACGGGCGGGGCTATTTCTTCGCCACGGGCCTCGACGGGGTGGAGCAGCTCTTCGCCGACCGGCCGGAGTTCGAGGACCGGAACCTCATGGACATGAAGGACCCGTCGGGAAAACCCGTCATCCGGGACATGATCCGCATCGCCAGGGAACGGGGCGCTGGTTATTACGAATATTTCTGGACCAAACCCGGCAGCCCCGGGCGCGACCACCGCAAGCTCGCCTACATCCGCCACTTTCCCGCGCTCGAATGGCTCATCGGCACCGGGGAATACCTCGAAGACGTCGAGAACGACCTCAAGGCCGAAATACTGCGTCTGCTGGAACGGGAACATTTCGGACAAGGCGGGTACCTCTTCGCCGGCACCCTGGACGGCTTCGGGCTGGCCGGTCCGGCCAAGGGCAGGGACATGCTCGCCATGACCGACGCCAACGAGCTGAAGGTCGTTCAGGAACTCGTCGCCGCGGCCAAGGGAGGCGGCGGCTTCGTCGAATACGTCATGCCGCCCGTCGTGGGCGTCACCCCGCACCGCAAACTGAGCTACGTGGCGCCGGTCAAGGATTGGGGCTGGTTTGTCGGCGCGGGCGTCAACCTTGACGTCGTCGAGGCGGACATCGCGCGCAAACGGCACGTCATCATGACCAACAGCATCAAGCACACCGCCATGCTGCTCGGTCTGCTCGGCCTCATCTTCCTCATCCAACACATTGCGGCCCGACGCGCTACGGCCAGGCTCCGGGAAGGTCTGGCCGCCTTCATGGACTTTTTCAGCCAGGCCGGTAGGTCCGAAGCGACCCTCGCCCCCGGCTCGCAGCCCTACATCGAACTGGAAAAGCTGGCCGCCACGGCCAACTCCATGATCGACGGACGCCTGCGCACCGAAAAGGCCCTGCACGACAGCGAGGCCCGGTATCGGCGTCTGGTGGACAACGCCCTGGACGCCATCTTCCTAGCCGACCGGTCCGGCCGCATCATCGACGCCAACAACGAGGCCTGCCAGAGTCTCGGATACACTTTTGCGGAACTCACGGCCCTGAACGTCTGGGATGTGGACATCCATGCATCGGCCGAAGGTTTCGGACAACTCCTCGACATGCTGAACGAAAAGGGAGCCGCGATGCTCCAGGGCGCCCACCGCAAGAAGGACGGCACCGTGTTTCCGGTGGAGATTCAGACCACCGTCTTCCAGGAGAACGGCGACCTGCTCGTCCTCGGCGTGGCCCGCGACATCTCCGCGCGGATCGAGGTCGAAGAAAAGCTCCGGCAGTCCGAAAAGACGTTCATCCAGCTCTTCCAGTCCTCGCCGGAAGCCATCTTCCTCGTGCAGACGGAGAGCGAACGCATCAGGGAGGTCAACGAGGCCTGCGTGCGCCTCTTCGGCCATGCCCGTGAGGACCTGCTGGGGAAAACCGCCATGGAAGCGGGCCTGCACGCCCGCCAGAGCGATCGTGACACGATTCTCGGCCAGTTGCGCCGGGGCGGGGAGATCAAGGACTACGAACTGCAGATGCGGCACAGGGACGGACGCATCCTGGACTGCGTGCTCTCGAGCCAAGTTCTGAACATCGGGGGCGAACGCCATCATCTGGCATCCTACCACGACATCACGGAACAGAAGAAAATCCAGGAAATGCTGATCCAGTCCGAAAAAATGATTTCCGTCGGCGGCATCGCAACGGGCATCGCCCACGAGATCAACAACCCGTTGGGCATCATCCTGCAGGCGGCCGAGAACCTGGCGCTCAGGACACGGCCCGATTTCCCCAAAAACCTGGAAGCCGCCGAGGCCGTCGGCCTCGATCTCGGGCTCATGGACCGCTACATGAAAGTCCGCAAGCTCGACGTCTTCATCCAGGACATCCGCGAGGCGGGCATCCGGGCGGCCTTCATCGTGCGCAACATGCTCGACTTCAGCCGGCGCGGCGAATCCAGACGCAGCATGTGCCGCATGCGCGACATCACGGAAAAGGCGCTGAACCTGGCCCGCAGCGACTACGACCTGAAGAAGCACTACGATTTCCGCAACATCCGCATCAACATCAAGGAGGAGCCCGATATCCCGGCCGTTTTCTGCAGCGAGACGGAGATGGAGCAGGTTTTCCTCAACCTCTTCCGCAACGCGGCCCAGGCCATCGCCTCCGCCGACATCCCCGCGGGCGAACCGCGCATCGAGGTCCGCATCTCCGTCCCGGCCGAAGGCTGGGTCCGGGTGGAGGTCGAGGACAACGGCCCGGGCATCCCGCCAGAAGCGCGCAGGCGCATCTTCGAGCCCTTCTTCACCACCAAGAAACCGGGGGAGGGAACAGGCCTGGGCCTGGCCGTGAGCTACTTCATCGTGACCAGCGGACACCGCGGAAGGATCCACGCCGCGCAGGGCTCCGCGGGCGGGGCCTGCTTCACCGTGGACTTGCCGGTCCAGCCCGGGAGCACCCCGCAGAACGCGGAGCGCTGACACGCGGAAACGCCGCCTTCCGGCTGGCGCTCGAAGATGCGCATGGGCAGGTCTGCCGCGTAAAATGCGGCAGGCGCTCCGCTCCCGACATTTTTCTTTGCAGAACAAAAAAACCGCGTTAGCGTCCGGTCAGCCCCGCGAGGGCCTTCTCCAAAGAACACTCAGACAGAGCACCGAACATGCGTCCCAAGCTCAGAACGGGTTACCCCGTGACCGTCCACGGCCAGACCTTCACCAAGGTCGGCATCGTCTGCGATGTTTCGACCTACGACCTCGACGGCGCCCTGCAGGTTGTCTATGTGGACGCGGCCTTCAAGGCCCGGCGCACGGTCGTGGTCTGGCGGGACGGCCGCTTCGAGTGGGCCGACCCGTCCACCCCCGGCATCGACGCCGAAAACGACCCCGCCCTCGAAACCTACGTGACCACGGTCAAGAACGGCCGCTACTAGACCCCCTCCAGGCGGCAGTGCTGCTCGTAGAAGGCGCTGCCCCCGCCCATGTCCGTCTCCACCGCCCGGATGATGCGGTTCACCCCGCCCCCGAACCTGCCCCACGGCCCGCGCCTGTAGACGACGCAGCCAGGGTGGACGGCCGCGTCCGCAGTCAAATCCACATCCAGGAACCCGAGTTCCGTGACGATGCGTCCCGGACCGGGCCCCAGCCCCAGGGCGCGCAGCGTGTCCGGATGCACGGCGACCGCTGGTCGCGCGGCGTGATCCTCGGGCAGGATCTGGGAATGAACGAAGCGGCGGTTGATGAGGGTCAAGAGCTGCAGCGGGTACCCGGCCGGCGGGTCCAGGGGCGGGTCCAAGCGGGTGGGCAGGCGGTACAGGCCGTCGGCGTGGCCGAAACGCAGGCCCTCGAAGGCCACGGCCGGATGGGTCGAGCGGGCGTAGCCCGCGACGCGCAACTCCTCCAGGGTCGTATCCAGGGTGCGCGAGCACAGGGCCCGGCGCAGGGCCTCCTCGGGCTTCGGCAACTCCAGGCCGAGCCGGCGCCCGAGGTCCGAGAGGATGTCGTAGTCCGTGCGCACGCCTGCCGGGGGCTCCGCGGCCTTGCCGCTCCACTGCACGTACTCGTGCATGAAGGAGCCCACGGCGTCGTCCTGTTCGAGCATCAGCGCCACGGGCAGGACCAGGTCCGCGACCTCGGCCGTGTCGGTCATGAAGGCGTCGCAGACCACGACGAAATCGAGGCCGTCCAGGGCGCGGGCCACCGCGCCGGCCTCGGGGAACTGGTTGGCCGGGTTGATGCATTCCACCCAGGCCATGCGCACGGGCGGGTCGGCGCGGGCGATCTCGCGGGCCAGGTCGGGCATGAGCAGCGTGCGGCCGTAGCTCGTGGACGCCTTCCAGGGCACGTCGAAGTTGGCCATGGAACTCAGGTTGTAGTAGGCGCCCCCGCCGCTGCGGCCCACCTGCCCAGAGAGCATGGCCAGGGCGTTGACGAAGCGCACGTTCTGCCCGCCGAAGCGGTAGCGCTGCATGCCCCAGCCCAGAAGGGAGGCCACGGGCGAGGGGCCGGCGTACAGCCCGGCCAGGAAGTCCGCGTCCTCGCGGGACGCCCCGCACCACCGAAGCGGTTCATCCCCGCAGCCGTCCAGGAGCGCCCGGAAGGCGGGCAGGTCACGGCAGGCCGCCGCCACCTCCGGCGCCACGCCCTTGCGTCGCAGCACCTCCTGCAGCACGGCCGCGGCCAGGAAACGGTCCGTGCCGGGGCGGATGCGCACGAAGCGGTCGGTGAACCCCTCGGCCGTGTCCGCGCCCGGCGCGATGGTCACCACGGGCACGCCGCCCTTGCGCAGCTGCCGGACCATGGCCGCCGTGTGCACGGAGCCCCGCTTCAGGTCGCGGCCCCAGTTGACCAGGGCCGACGTGCGCAGGATGTCCGTGATGTCGTTGTGGCGCAGGGCACCGAAGTCCTCGACGCAGGCCGATATCCCGGCCTCGTCGCACAGGGAGCCGTGCAGACCCGAGGCGCCCAGGGTGCGGAAGAAGAGCGTCGAGAGGAACTTGACCACGCCCCGGTTGCCCGAGCCGCGCACGTGCAGGATGGAACGGGGCTCGTCCCGGTACAGGTTCATTTTCTCGGCGCAAAGTCCCAGGGCCTCGTCCCAGCCGATGTCCCGCCACGCGCCGTCAACCTTCAGGCGAGGGGAGCGCAGGCGGTGCGGGCTTGCGAGCCTGCGGCGGTGCACGTCGAGCTTGGGGCAGACGAAGCCGCGGGTGAAGGGGTGGTCGGGGTTGCCGCGCAGGCGCAGCCCGCCGGGGCCGTTTTCGGCCACGATGGAGCAGGCGTCGGGGCAATCGAGGGTGCAGGCGGTGATAGTCATGTATTCTCCACAAGGGCCCAGTACCAATGGGCATTTATGCGTGTTCGTCCGATCGTCAGGAGTCGTTCTAATCCCGGCGTTGACGGAAGCCAAGGCCGGCGGCAAGGTCGGACCATGTCGAACATTCTGAACCTGAACCAGACCAGCCGCGACCGGGTCGAGATCCTGGGCCGGGCCGTGAGCGAATCCGAAGGGGCCACGCCCCTGTACCTGGAGCGCATCTCCGCCGGCTTCCCCTCCCCGGCCGACGACTACATCGAAACCGCCCTGGACCTGAACACCTACCTGGTCCGTAACCCGGCCGCCACATTCATGGTCAGGGTCAGCGGCGACTCCATGTCCGGCGCGGGGATACACGACGGCGACATCCTCGTCGTGGACCGCTCCGAGGAGCCCGTTCCGGGCAAGATCGTGGTCGCGGTCCTGGACGGCGAACTGACGGTCAAGCGGCTGGTCCGCAAGGACGGCCAGATTTTCCTCGCCCCAGAGAACCCCCGCTACCGGCCCATCGCCGTGGCCGCCGAGCAGAATCTGCACGTCTGGGGCGTGGTTTCGGGGGTGGTGCGGAGGCTCTAGTGCGCGATTTCTACCTCATGGTGGACTGCAACAACTTCTACGCCTCCTGCGAACGCGTCTTCGACCCGTCCCTGGAAGGCCGGCCCGTGGTCGTCCTGTCCAACAACGACGGCTGCGTCATCGCCCGCTCGAACGAGGCCAAGGCCTTGGGAATAACCATGGGCGAGCCGGCCTACAAGCGCGAGGACTTCTACGCCCGTAGCGGCGTGCGCGTCCTCTCCTCCAACTACGCCCTCTACGGCGACATGTCGGCCCGCGTCATGCGCACCCTGGGCCAGTTTTGCGCCGAGGCCGAGATCTACTCCATCGACGAATGCTTCCTCATGCTGCGGGGCCTGAACAGCGCGAGTCTGCTCGACACGGCCCGCGAAATCCGCGCCACGGTGAAAAAATGGACGGGCATCCCCGTGGGCGTGGGCATCGCCCGGACCAAGACCCTGGCCAAGGTCGCCAACCGCCTGGCCAAGAAGGGCGACGGCACGCGGTTGCTGGAGGACGAGGACGACATCGACCGGGTCCTGCACTCCACGGAACCCGGCGACGTGTGGGGCATCGGCCGCAGGAGCGCGCGCTTCCTGGCCGCTTGCGGGGTGCGCACGGCCCTGGACCTCAAGCGCCGCCCCGACGACTGGGTCCGCCGCCAGCTGACCGTGACGGGCCTGCGCACGGTCCTCGAACTGCGCCAGATCCCGTGCATCGCCCTGGAGGACGCCCCGCCCCCGGCCCGGTCCCTGGTCTGCTCCCGCTCCTTCGGCACGCGCGTCGAGAGTCTGGCGAGCCTGGAGGAGGCCGTCTCGGCCTATGTGCAGCGGGCCGCGGAGAAGTTGCGCCGCAAGGGCCTCGTGGCCGGGGCCGTGCAGGTCTTCCTGGAGACCAACCGCTTCCAGCCGGGGCCCCAGTACTGTGCCAGCCGCGGCCGCGCCCTGCCCGCGCCCACTGCCGACACCCTGGTCCTGCACGGGCCGGCCCTGCAGATCCTGCGCGAGATCCACAAGCCCGGCTACAAATACCAGAAGGCGGGCGTGATCCTGTTGGACCTCGCCCCGGCCGGCCAGCGCCAGCTGTCCTTCCTGGAGCCGAGCGGCGAGGAGAAGACGCGGCGGGACGCCCTCATGCGGGTCATGGACCGCGTCAACACCATGCACGGCCAGGGCACCCTGACCCTGGCCGCCTCGGGCCTGGGCAAGAAGGAATGGCACATGCGCCAGGAGCGCCGCTCCCCCCGCTACACCACATCCTGGGCCGAGCTGCCCGTAGTCCGCTGAAACCGCCACACATCAATTCCGGGCTGCGTTGCTCACCGATTTTGAAGGGCTCATGGGGACGGCTACATTTCGCCCTCCAAAATCGGCTTACCCATGCTGGGCACACCCTCGCCTTGCCAGAATTGATTTGTGGACGGTTTCGAAATGATGAGTCGTCATGAATCTTCCAAATTTCAACCTGCTTCCTCAAGGACCAGTATGCGCTTCGGACTGTGCTGCCTCTTCGTGGCCGAACCCGTGACCTTCCGCACCACCACGGCCAAGGCCCTCTCGGCCCTGAGCCGCCGCGACGCCCTGGCCAAGGCTTCGGGCGTCTGCCTCCACAACGCCCGGAACCTCCTGCTCGCGGTGCAGACGGTGTACCGGCTGGGCATCGGCGCCTTCCGCATCATGTCGCCCCTCTTCCCGCGCATGACCCACCCCGAGGTCGGCTACAATCTGGAGGACCTGCCCGAGGCCGAGGCCATCGCCCGCAACATGGCCGATGTCCGGGACTTCGCGCGGGGCCACGACGTCCGCCTGAGCTTCCACCCCGACCAGTTCGTGGTCCTGTCCTCGCCCCACGCCCACGTCATCGAAAGCTCCGTGCGGGAACTGGAGTACCAGGCCTTCCTGGCGGACCTGACCGGGGCGGACGTCATCAACATCCACGCCGGCGGGGCCTACGGCGACAAGGCGGCCGCCTTGAAACGCCTGTCCGCCGTGGTCCGGGAGCTGCCCGAAGGCGTGTCCTCCCGCCTGACCCTGGAGAACGACGACGTGACCTACTCCGTGCGCGACCTGCTGCCCGTGTGCGAAGATCTCGGCCTGCCGCTGGTCTATGACGCCCATCACCACCGCTGCAACCCGGACGGTCTGGGCGAGGCCGAGGCCACGGACCTGGCCGCCGCCACCTGGAAGGGACGGGAGCAGTACTGCCACATCTCCTCGCCGCGCGAAGGGTGGAAGAACAAGCCCAAGCCCCATGCCGACTACATCGACCCCGCGGATTTCCCGGCCTGCTGGCCGGGCCGCGCCATGACCGTGGACGTGGAGGCCAAGGCCAAGGAGCTGGCCGTGGTCCGCCTCATGCGCGATCTCGCCCCGACCGCCTGAGCGTGGCTAACGCGGAGCGCAAAGGCGCGCCGCGAACATTCTCTCGCCGGCAGCCGTCGGCAGCCTCCGAACATGCGGCACAAACGCGACATGGCAAAATATTTGTCATACGAATCTGGACAAGATTCCGCGCCTGACTTATATGTAAGACAGCCGTTTTTTTCGCCGAAACGGAAGGAGACACGCCATGACCGAAAAACGAAGCGCCACCCGCAAGGCCAGCCTGGAACCGTGCAGCATCGAACTGTACGCGGACGGCAAGGGGCCCCTGCCGTCGCGGGTCATCAATTACAGCCCGGGCGGTCTGATGATCGAACTTGACCACCCCCTGACCAAAGGCGAACCCGTCAAGATCCGTTTCCGTCCCGGCATGGAAAACGCCCAGCGCCTCGGCGAAACCCACTGCGTCGGCATGGTCCGCTGGTGCGCGCCGCAGGAGGGCCTGTACTCCGGCCGGTACGGCGTGGGCGTGCAGATGCCCCAGAGCGTGAGGACAATCAAGGCGGCGTAATACCTGCCAAGATCATCATTTCCGAAATTGCCGGCCCAAGCGGACGAATCCGCTTGGGCCTTTTTTTGTCCGCCGTCCCGGCAGGTCGCACACCTCGGGCGACCAAGGCCGCTCAACCTCCAGGGCATCCCGCTTCGCGATCACGCCATCTTTGCATCCCGGACAAAACGTATTAGGGTCGTAGCGTCCTTCCCCACGCTCCCGGAGCCGCGGCCCATGAAAACCTATCAGGAACTGGCTCGTTCGGCCGGAGGCGGCAGCAAAACCGCCTTTTGCGAGCTCATGCGCCGTTTCTCCGACATGGCCAAAGCCGTGGCCCTGCGCCGGCTGCGCGATCCGTCCCTGGCCGAGGACGCGCTGCAGGACGCCTTCCTGACCGCCTGGCTGCATCTGACCGGCCTGCGCAACCCCGACGCCTTCCCGGCCTGGCTGCGCGGCATCGTGACCAACAGCTGCCGCCGCATGCTCCGCGCCCACCCGCCGGACATTCTGACCTCCGACCTGGACAACATCGAGGACTTGCCCTCCGACGACCTGGACCCTTGGGAACACTACGCCCGCTTCCAGACCCGCGACATGATCCGTTCCCTTCTCGCCTCCCTGCCGGGAGTCTATCGGGAAGCAGCCGTGCAACGCTATCTGCTGGGACGCTCCTACGAAGACATCTCCTCTGCCCTGGGCGTGCCCGTGGGCACCATCAAACGCCGTCTGCACGATACCCGCGAAAGGATGATGCGCGCCATTGCCGACCATGACGCGCAGACCATCCGCGTCGGCTGCCTGCCCATCTCCGACCACCTCCTGCCCATGATCGCCCAGCAGCGTCACGACCAGACCGCCTTTCATGTCAGCCTGCGCAGGTTCATGTCCTGGTCGGAACTGGCCAAAGCCATGGTCAACGAAGCCCTGGACGCGGCCATGATGATGGCGCCCCTGACCATGGTCCTGCACAACCGGGGCGTTCCCCTGAAATGGGCCCTCGACGGACACCACGAGGGCAGCGCCATCACCATGCAGAAATCGATGATCAGGGACGGGGGCAGCCACGGCTTCCCGGGCCGCGATCTTGCCGGGGCAACAATGGGGCTGCCCCACCCTCTGTCCACGCATGGCATGCTGATGCGATCCGTCCTGGGCCTGGGGCCAGGGGGCAGGCCCTTCCGTCCCGTCTATCTCAGCCCCTCCTGCATGGCCCTCCCCCTGGCCCGCAGAAACCTGGACGGTTTCTTCTGCTCCGAACCCTGGGGGCTCATGGCCGAAAACGCCGGGACGGGCTCCGTCCTCATCCGCTCCCGTGACCTGGCGCCGGGCCATGTCTGCTGCATTCTCGCCGTCCGCAGCGATTTCGCGCGCGGCAAGCCGGAACTGCTGGACGGCTACCTGAAGCTGCTCCTGGCCGCCGCGGACTACGCCCATGCGCACCCCATGGAGAGCGCGGCCATCCAGTCCAGCTACACCGGAGTGGACAGGGACACGGCCGCCTCGGTCCTCAAACGAGGCTTCGTGACATTCCACGACCTCGCCCCGAACAGCGTCCGGGCCGGCCAGGTCATGAACATGGCCTTGCAGGCCGGCATGCTCGACCGGCCCTGCGATCTGAACGACCTGCTCCTGCCCCGGACCACCTGATCCTGCTCCCCCGGCAACGGACTTGACCGAACCTTTCTCCACGCGTTCGGCACTCTCCTGCATAGGGATATGCGCCACGTCGGCGCCCAACCCGCAGCAAAGAGGAGTCGCCATGATCGAAATCCGGCTGGTCACCCCCAACAGACGGGAATTCAGACCGGACGTGTATCGCCCGGGGATCATCTCCCTGTCGCGCATCCTGTGGGGCTCCATGGGCGGGGGGATAATCCTGGCCCTCATCGCCCTGGCCGGCACGGCCACGGGCGTCGGCGTCCTCTACCCGCCCCTGGCCGCTACCTGCTTCATCGGCGCCACCTGCAGCTACCTGCGCGTGGCTCGACCCAAATCGGTCATTGTCGGGCACTTCATCGCCACGGTGGGCGGGCTGCTCGGCGTCCACGCCGGCGACCTGCTTGCCGGGGGCACCGCTCTGCTCGTCCCCGTGAAGCTCGGCCTGGCCGTGCTCCTCGCGACCGCGCTCATGCAGCTTCTCGACGCCGACCACCCGCCCGCGGCAGCCACGGCGGCCATTCCGGCCATCCTCCCGCTGCCCGCGCCCGCCATGATCCTGCCCCTGCACATGGCCTGGGGCGCCGTCCTGGCCGTACTCCTGGGCGTCGTTTGGAACCGTTTCTGGTTCGAGTGTCCGCCGCCCGAAGAGGGCTGCGGGCGGTCCTGGTTCAATCTCGGCATGGAGAGAGCGGATATCGTCGGCGCGGGAACCTGCACCGCCGCCGCCCTGCTCATGTGCGCCAGGCCGTGGAGCCGGGCCGTCTACGAAGCGGGGATGTGGGTCATGCTGGCGGGACTGGCCGTCATGTCCCTGCACCATTTCTTCGGCGCGAAGGTGCTCGTGGGGGGAGCCGCGACATGCTGCACTCTCGCCAAACCGGCAACGGGCGGACCCGCCCCGTACCGTGGGTCAACCGAAAAGGAGGAGAAACATGAACGGTAACTGGTATCCGACGGTATGCTACCAATGCAAAGCCGAATGCGCCATCGAGGCCCATGTCGTGGACGGCCGGGTCACGGAGGTGCGAGGCAACCCGAAATTCCGGGGCAAGGCCTGCGTCAAGGGCATGGCCGGCGTGACCCTGCAGTACTCCAAGGACCGGCTGACCAAACCGCTCAAGCGCGTCGGCGAACGCGGGGAGGGCAAATTCGCCGAGATATCCTGGGCCGAGGCCCTCGACACCATCGAAGCGAAACTCAGGAGCCTCTATGATCGAGGCGAAGCCCACAAGCTGACCTACAGCTTCTTCCCGCACGCCCTGACCGACCCCAAATGGCATTTCCTCAACGCCTACGGCGGGTACATCAACACCGGTCTGCCGCACTGCGACTCGGCCAAGATCGTGTCCCAGATCAAGTGCTGGGGCGGCATCCCCAACCACCACATCCCGCCGGCCTGGTTCACCATGCCCAAGGACGGCGTCATGCTCCTGGCCGGCCGCCACGCCTTCGGCTGCCTGGACGACGCCGTGGCCGCGCGCGACATCCTGGAGGCCAAGGACCGCGGAGCCAAGCTCGTCGTGGTCGACCCCATCTTCAGCCCCGACGCGGCCAAGGCCGACTGGTGGATACCCATCAAGCCGTCAGGCGACACGGCCCTGTTCCTGGGCATGATCAACTACCTCATCGCCAACGATCTCTACGACAAGAAGTTCGTCGAGGAATGGGTGCGCGAGGGCGACTTCGAAAAGGTCAAGGCCCACGTGAAAGCCATGACGCCGGAGGCCATGAGCAAAATCTGCGACGTGCCGGCCCGGGACATCGTCAGGCTGGCCGAGATGTGCGCCGCTGCCCCGGCCGTGGGCGTGGACGGCTTCAAGTCCATCATGCTCGGTCAGGCCCTGGATTACGGCCACGCCTGGGCCATCTTCCTGGCCATCACCGGCAACATCGACAACCCCGGCGGCCAGCCCCTGCCGGACCTGACCCCCCTGTCCCCGGTCACACCCCTGCCCAAGGGCCCCGCGCCCCTGCACGACAAGGGCTTCCACCGCACCGGCCCCAACCGCGACAAGTTCGCCAAGTACAGCTTCATCCTGGAACCGACCTGGTACGAGACACAGGCCATCAAGGACGACGGTCTCAAGATCCTCCTGGTCACCGAGGCCAACCCGGCCCTGACCGAAATGGGCAGCAGGGAGTGGCAGAAAGCCGTGTGCATGAAAGACAAGAACGGGAACTACAAGCTGGAGTTCCTGCTCAACACGGACATCATGCTCTCGGAGACGGGCAAGTACGCCGACATCGTGCTGCCCGACCAGACCCATTTCGAACGCTGGGAACTCCTGTACATGCCGTGGTGGTACAACTTCGGACACGGCGTGCTCCTGCGCCAGCCTCTGGTCGACCCTCCGGGCGAGGCCAGACACTCCAACATGGTCTTCATCGAACTCGGCAAGCGCATCTTCCCGGAATACTTCCAGTTCAAGGACGACGTGGAATACTACGACATCCAGCTGAGGGGCCTGGGCCTGTCCGTGAAGAAGCTGCAGGAGATGGGCGGACGGTGGTCGCCCGGCACTTTGGGCTTCCGCAAGTACCGCGAACGGGGCTTCGGCACCCCGAGCAAGAAGGTTCACCTCTACTGGGAGGACTTGGAAGACATCGGCCAGGCCCTGCCCCGGACCATTCTGGCTCCCGAGTACGAGGCGGACGCCGAAAAGTACCCGTTCATCATGATCAGCTACCGCCGCATCCACATCAACGGCACGGGCCCCTGGTCCGTGAACAACGCCCAGCTGCGCGACCCGGCCTCGGGGCAGCCCACCAATCCGGCCATCATCAACCCCGCAGCGGCGGCCAAGCTCGGCATCAAGGACGGCGAGACCGTGACCATCTCCTCGCGCACGGGCAGCGTGACCACCCCGGTCAAGCTGACCGAGCACATCCGGCCCGACTGCATCGGCATCATGCACGGCTTTGGAGCCAGCGTGGGCAGCGTGGGGGCCGGGGCGGGCGTGAACGACAACGACCTCATCCCCGACGCCGGGGCGCATCTGCACTGGCAGGACCTCGTGGGCGGCGAGGCCCATGTCTCCACCCGCGTCCGCGTCAGCAAGTAAGGAGGAAACCATGAAGCAATTAAGCCTCGCCATAGACCTGGACCGCTGCATCGGATGCAAGACCTGCGTGGTGGCCTGCCGCAACAGCCACGGACTCGTGGACCACGAAAACTGCATGCCCGGGGAGATCCCCTACTACCTGCGCGTGGAATCCGAGCGCAAAGGGGTCTACCCCAACCTCTCGGAAACGAGCTGGGTCGTGCCCTGCCAACACTGCAAGAACGCCGCGTGCATCAAGGCGTGCAAGGCCGAAGCCATCGTCAAGGACGCCGAAACCGGCATCGTGCGCATCCTGGCCGACAAATGCGCGGGCGGCCGCGACTGCATCGAGGCCTGCCCTTACGGTGTCATCCAGTTCGACGCGGCCGCAGGCAAGGCCCACAAGTGCGATCTGTGCTGGGACCGCGTCCACATGGGCGAAAAGCCCGTCTGCGCGGAAGCCTGCATGACCGACGCCATCCGCTTCGGGGAGAAGGAAATCCTGAAGATGCAACTTGAGGCAGAAGGGAAGGAGATCGTGATGAAGATGAGCGCCCAGTCCATGCTCTACTTCCGCACGCCCGTATAGAAATCGTGAAGCGCAGCGGCGGGCCGGAAGCGTCCGCCTCCGTCCCGCCGCTGCTTTGGAAGAAACCGGCGCCCCGCATTGACCATGCCCCGCCCTCGCCGCTAGGCTGAAGTCCCGGCCGGACCCGTCCGGCGCGCACCCGTCAACCAACGCAGGGAGCATGATCCACACGACCACCCGACACATCCCCGCCACCGGCCAGAAGCTGTGCTTCGACGCCGCAGGCAACCCAGTGGACTGCAAGGGCAGTGGACAGGACGGCGAGTTCCGGAGCGGGCAGCCTTGGCCCGGTCCGCGTTTTGAGTTGCAGGGAGGCGACCTGACCCAGGACCGCCTGACGGGCCTGATCTGGCCGCGCGTCGCCTCCGTGGGGGATTTCCCCATGTCCTGGGCCGAGGCCCTGGACGCCGTGGCCGCCATGAACCGCGAGCAGGCCTTCGGCCACGCCGACTGGCGGCTGCCCAACCGCCGGGAGCTCCTGAGCGTGGTCAGCCACAACCATCACCGCCCGGCCCTGCCTGCCGGGCACCCCTTCACGGTCAGCCAGACCTGGTACTGGACCTCGACCACGGCCGTCATCGCTCCCGACTGCGCCTGGCGCGTGCATCTGGAAGGCGGCCGCATGTTCTACGGCGACAAGACGCGCGACGCCATGGTCTGGCCCGTGCGCGGGGAAAGCTCGCTCCTGGCATGGACCGGACAGCGCGGGTGTTGGGACTCGGCGGGAAACGTCGTGACGTGCGCAGAGACGGGACAGGACGGGGAACAGCGGCGCGGGTCGCCGTGGCCCGACCCGCGCTTCGCACTGGAGGGAGCTGAAGTGCGCGACCGCCTGACGGGCCTGCTCTGGACCCGCTCGGCGGACCTGCGCGGAATCGGCACGTGGGAGGAAGCTATCCGGGCGGCGCGGGAGCACCGCGCGGGAGGGATTGTCTGGCGGCTGCCGAACATCAGGGAGCTGGAATCCCTGGTCGACGCCGAGCGCCACGACCCGGCCCTGCCGGACGGGCACCCTTTCGAGAACCCGCAGGAGGCCTACTGGTCATCCACCAGCAGCGCCTACTCGCCCGACTGGGCCTACTGCCTGTACCTGCACAAGGGGGCGGTCGGCGTGGGCTTCAAGGCCGGGGCCGAATTCTCGGTCTGGCTCGTGGCAGTGGAATCTACTCCGGGGTGACGCGCACCGCGCAGGCCTTGAATTCCGGGATGCGCGCCAGAGGGTCCAGGGCCGGGTTGGTCAGGACGTTGGCCGCGGCCTCGGCGAAGTGGAACGGGATGAAGACGTGCCCTTCGGCCACGCGCTCCGTGACCTGGGCCCTGACCGAAATCTCCCCGCGCCGCGAGGCCACCCGCACCCGCTGCCCCTGGAGCACGCCCAGACGCGCGGCGTCGGCCGGGTTCAACTCCACGAAGCATTCGGGCACGATGCGGTTCAGCCCCTCGCTTTTGCGGGTCATGGTCCCGGTGTGGTAGTGCTCCAGCACCCGGCCTGTGCCGAGGGTCAAGGGATAGGCCGCGTCGGGCGTCTCGGCCGGCGGCTGCGGGTGCACGGGCACGAAGCGCCCCCTGCCGCGCGGGAAGCTCTCGCGATGCAGGATGGGCGTGCCCGGATGGGTCTTGTCCGGACAGGGCCAGATCAGCCCTTGACTCTCGATGCGGCGGTAGTCGATGCCGCCGTAGATGGGCGCGGCCTGGGCGATTTCGGCCATGACCGCCTCGGGCGAGTCCGGGCCCGGACCCAAGCCCAGGCGTTCGGACAGCATGTTCAGGATGCGCCAGTCCGGCAGGGCCTGCCCCGGACAGGGCACGGCGGCGCGCACGCGCTGCACGCGGCGGTCGGTGTTGGTGAAGGTGCCGTCCTTTTCCAGGGCGGATGCCGCCGGCAGGACCACATCGGCCAGCCGCGCCGTCTCGGTCAGGAAAATGTCCTGCACCGCCAGGAAATCAAGACCTTCAAGCCGCTTCCGCACATGCGAGACATCCGCATCCGACACGGCGGGGTTCTCGCCCATGATGAACATGGCCCGGACCTGCGGGGAGGCGAACATCTCCGTGGCCGTCAGGCCGGGGGTTCTGGACAGGGAGGTCATCCACAGGCTTTCCATCCGGCCCAGGGCCGCTTCGTCGTCCACCCGTCCGTATCCGGGCAGGACGCCCGGCAACCCGCCCATGTCGCAGGAACCCTGCACGTTGTTCTGCCCCCTGAGCGGGTTGATCCCCGCTCCGGGCCGCCCCACCTGCCCGCAAAGCAGGGCCAGGTCGGCCAGGGCCAGGACCGTGTCCGTGCCGCAGGCATGCTGGGTGATGCCCATGCAGTACAGGATGGTCGCCGCCCCGGCGCGGGCGTACAGGCGGGCCGCCCGCTCCAGGTCGGCGGATGGAATTCCGGTCGCGGACTGCACGTATTCGGGGGTATAGGGCTCCAAGGCCGCGCGCAGCTCTTCGAACCCTTCGGTGCGGCTGTGGATGAAGGCCCGGTTCTCCAGGCCCTCGCGCAGGATGACGTGCATGAGGCCGTTGACCCAGGCGATGTCGGTGCCCGGCGCCGGGCGCAGCCAGAGATGGGCGTGCCGGGTCAAGGCGACGGCGCGCGGATCGACGACCACGAGTGTCGCCCCGGCGCGCACGGCACGCTTGACGCGGGCCGCGAAGACCGGGTGCGTCTCGGTGGTGTTGGAGCCCGTGACCAGAATCACCTCGGCGTTGCCCACATCGGCCATGATATTGGTCGGCGAGGCGCTGCCGAAGGCCTGCACCAGGGCTTCGAGGGAAGAGGCATGGCACAGCCGCGCGCAGTGGTCCACGTTATTGGTGCCCAGACGGCGCGCCAGTTTCTGGAACAGGTAGTTTTCCTCGTTGGTGCAGCGGGCCGAGGCCAGAAAACCCAAGGCATCGGGCCCGTGGGCGTCGCGGGCGGCCAAAAGGCGGGCGGCGACCAGCTCGATGGCCTCGTCCCACCCGGCAGGGACCAGCGCTCCGTCGCGTCGGACGAGCGGTGTGGTCAGGCGCTCGGGGTGGGCGGTGAAATCCAGGGCGAAACGCCCCTTGACGCACAGGCTCCCTTCATTGTGGCCGTCCTCGGCCCCCAGCACATGCCGGATGCGGCCGTCCTGAACATACACGTCCATCTGGCAGCCCACCCCGCAATACGGACACGTGGTGCGCACCGGGCGGGTTTCGCACAGGCGCGGTTTGCGGCGGGCGTCCACCATGCTCAGCGCTCCCGTGGGGCAGACCTGCAAACACTCGCCGCAGAACACGCAGTCGGACTCGGCCAGGGCCGTGTCGCACCCGGCCACGATCTTGGCGGCCGCGCCGCGGTAGCCGTAATCGATGGCCTCGTTGACCTGGATCTCGTTGCAGGCCTGCACGCAGCGGCCGCAGAGGATGCACTTGAAAAAATCGCGCACGATGAACGGGTTGCCCGTCTCGGGCCGGTAGCGGGGCCTCGGCCGCTCGAAGGAACCCGTGCCCACGCCGTAGCGGTAGGCCAGGCTCTGCAGGGCGCAGTCCCCGGCCGCCGGGCAGAGCAGGCAGTCGTGGTTCCCGGAGTCGAGCATGAGCCGCAGGATGGCCCGGCGGGCCCGCAGCACGCGGTCCGAATCCGTGTGCACGATCATGCCCTCGGCGGCAGGGGCCGCGCAGGACGCCACCAAGGTGCGCGCGCCCCAGACCTCCACCACGCAGATGCGGCAGGCGCCCGTTGGTGCGCAGTTCGGCAGGTGGCACAGGGTCGGGATGAAGATGCCGTGGGCCTTGGCCACTTCAAGAATCGTCTGGCCGGGCGTGAAGACGCACAGCGTGTCGTTGATGGTCAGTTCCATGGCGTCCCCGTCAGTCGATGCAGTCGAAAGGGCAGGCCTGAAAGCAGGCCAGGCATTGCACGCATTTTTCGCGGTCGATGCGGGCAGTCTGTTTTTTGGCCCAGATCACGGCCCCGGTCGGGCAGGCCTTGAAGCACAGACCGCACTTGCGGCAGCGCGACTCGTCCACCTCGAACTTGAGCAGAGCCACGCAGCGCTTGGCCGGACAGCGCTTTTCGGCGATGTGCGCCTCGAACTCGTCCCGGAAATGGCGCAGGGCCGAAAGGATCGGGTTGGAGGCCGTCTGGCCCAGGCCGCACAGGGACGCGTCGGTGATGACCGCGGCCAGGTCCTCCAGGGCGCGCAGGTCGCCGGGCTCGCCCTTGCCTTCGCAGATGCGGGTCAGGATCTCGAGCTGCCGCCTGGTCCCCTCGCGGCAGGGCGTGCACTTGCCGCAGGACTCGTCCTGGATGAAATCCATGAAGAAGCGGGCCATGTCGACCATGCAGGTGCGGTCGTTCATGACGATGACCCCGCCCGAGCCCATGATGGCCCCGGCCTTGGTGATGGCCTCGTAGTCCACGGGCGTGTCCAGCAGGTGCGCCGGGATGCTCCCGCCCGATGGCCCCCCGAGTTGCACGGCCTTGCATTTCCGCTTGCCGGGCACCCCGCCGCCGATGTCGTTGACCAGCACGGACAAGGGCGTGCCCATATCCACCTCGACCAGCCCGATGTTGTTCACGTCGCCGGACAGGGCGAAGACCTTGGTGCCCGTGCTGCCCTCGGTGCCCACGCCGGCGTGGCAGGCCGCGCCCAGGCGGATGATGGCCCCGACGCCGGCCAACGTCTCGACGTTGTTCAGGACCGTCGGTTTGCCCCACAACCCCTGCTGCGCCGGGAACGGCGGCCGGGGGACGGGCATGCCGCGCTTCCCCTCGATGGAGCGCATGAGGGCCGTCTCCTCGCCGCAGACGAAGGCTCCGGCGCCCTGGTAGATTTCGAGGTCGAAGGAAAAACCGCTGCCCAGGATGTTCTCGCCCAGCAGGCCCAGCTCCCGGGCCTGGCCGATGGCCACGGTCAGGCGATGGATGGCCAGGGGGTATTCCGAACGGCAATAAATGTAGCCATGGCGCGAACCGATGGCCACGGCCGCGATGAGCATGCCCTCCAGCACGGCGTGGGGGTCGGACTCGAGGATGGAGCGGTCCATGAACGCGCCCGGGTCGCCCTCGTCGGCGTTGCAAAGCACGTACTTGACGTCGCCGGGCGAAGCGGCCGCGAACTTCCACTTGAGACCCGTGGGGAACCCGGCCCCGCCTCGCCCGCGCAGGCCCGAGGCGCGTACCTCCTCGACGACGCCCTCGGGGGTCATGTCGAACAGGGCCTTGGCCAGGCCCTGGTAGGCTTCGTGAGCGATGGCGTGGCCGATGTTCTCGGGGTCGATGCGGCCCTTGTTGCGCAGGATCCACGGCCGCTGCAGGGCGAAAAAGGGGATGGAGTCCATGCCCGCCACTGCGTTGCCGTCGGGGTCGCGGTACAGCAGGCGCTCCACGGGCCGCCCCCCGGCCGAGGCGATAACCTCGGCCGCGTCCTGCGCGCGCACCTTGCAGTACAGGACGCCGCCGGGCTGCATGATGACCACCGGCCCCAGGGCGCAGAAGCCGTTGCAGCCCGTCTCGATGACCTGCACGGCGCCTCCCTGCCGCGCGGACTCTTCGCGCAGGGCCGCGATGAGGGGGATGGAGCCCGTGGCGTGGCAGCCGGTGCCGCTGCAGCAGAAGACGCGCGGGGCGAAGGTTTCGAGGGCGGCCCGCTCAAGGTCGCGCATGGCCGTCAGCGCGGCGCGGTCGAGACGGGCGCTCATTCGTACCCCTCCAATATTTTGCAGGCCGAATCGGGCGTGACCCCGCCGTGAACGTCGCGGTCCACGACCATGACCGGGGCCAGGCCGCAGGCGCCCAGGCAGCGCACGGGCTCCAGGCTGAAGCGGCCGCTCTCGCAGGTGCCGCCGGCCTTCACGCCGAAGCGGCGCTCCACCCGGTCCAGGACCTCGCGCACCCCGCGCACGTAGCAGGCCGTGCCCGTGCAGACGCGGACCTGATGCCGTCCCTTGGGTTCAAGAGAAAATAGCGAATAGAACGACACGACGCCGTACACCTTGGCGACGGGAAGGTTCATGCCGCGCGCGATGCGCTCGACGAGTTCCGGCGGGAAATGCCCCGCGATGTCCTGGCACAGCCGCAGGACAGTGATGAGGGAGCCGGGCGTGGCGCGGTGTTCGGCCACGACGGCGTCGGCCTGGGCGAGTTGTTCGGGGGTGAGTGCGTTCAATGGGGCCACGCTGGTTGAAGGTTTGTGCGGTGTTGGGCTTGGGAAAGTCATAGTGCAGGGGGCGGTGATGCGCAAATCGGTTTTGGGGGCATGGGCGGCGGGGTGGACGGTATGGACCGGATGGACGGATGGACGTAATGGACGGTATGGACTGTGACGAATGCGGGCCACGGGACAAGCCGTGGACGGGAGGACAGCATGAAGGCCGACGACCCCTTTGACCTGAACCGATTCCTGCAGGCCCAGGAAGGCGTCTACGCCGCCGCCCTGGCCGAACTGCGCGCCGGGCGCAAGACGTCGCACTGGATGTGGTTCGTCTTTCCGCAAATCGACGGCCTGGGCCGCAGCACCACGGCTCGGCACTATGCGATCAAGAGCCTGGCCGAGGCCAGAGCGTATCTGGCGCACCCGGTCCTGGGCAAACGTCTGCGCGAATGCGCCGCCGCCGTGCTGGGCGTCGGGGGGCGCGCTGCTTCGGAGATTTTCGGCTACCCGGACGATCTCAAGTTCTGCTCCTCCATGACCCTGTTCGAACGGGCGGAGCCGGACTGCGACCTCTTTTCCGGCGCCCTGAACAAATTTTTCGAAGGCGGACGGGACCCGATGACGCTGGAAATACTGGCAGGCATCGGTTCCTGAGCATCGGGCGAAGGCCTGGAGGGCCCCTGAAACGCCGTTGCCGTCGGAGACAAGTTTGCATAGGGATGCCCTCTGCGTTTCAAAGCCCCCGACGACGCCACCGTTCTCGCCCGGCCAGACAGTCGGCAAACCGCCAACGGCGCGACCACATCAGGTCCGCCGCCACGCCAAGGACACGCACGCTATGGCATTCATCGACCCCGACTCGCACCAGGCCATGCTCCGCCACGGCCTGAAAACCGGCATCGCCGCGGTGCTGGCCTACGGCTTGGCCCAACTGGCCGAACTGCAGTACGGCTACTGGGCGACGCTGTCCGCCGTCATCGTCATGCAGGTATATGTCGCCGATTCCGTCCAGATGTGCCTCTACCGCTTCTCCGGCACCGCCGTCGGCGCGCTCATCGGCATGGCCGCCATATCGGTCTTTCCGGCAACGCAGGCCATGACCGTGCTGGCCCTCTTCCTGTCGGTGACCTTCTGCGCCTACATGACCCGCTACAACGCCCGGTACCGCATGGCGGCCATCACCGTGTGCATCGTCATCCTGGCCAGCCTGAATCAGGAGGACAGGCTCGTCTTCGGTCTGCTGCGAGTTGCGGAGATCGGCATCGGCGTGGCCGCGGCCTTCGCGGTCAGCATCGCCCTGTGGCCCGTGCGGGCCGGCAGCGCCCTCAAGGCCCGCCTCATGGAACGCTTCACCGAGTGCGCCCGCAGCTACGAAACCATCATGGAGTCGTTCCTGGCCCTGCAAGCGGGCCTCGACCCGCATCTGCTCGCCGGACTTCAGGCAGACATCCTGAAGGACCGCGCCCTGTTCCAGAAAGTCCTGCATCATGAGCGCAGGATGTACCGCGAGGATACCGACC
The DNA here is from genome assembly GCF_054657795.1 of Desulfomicrobium salsuginis. Taxonomy (NCBI): domain Bacteria; kingdom Pseudomonadati; phylum Thermodesulfobacteriota; class Desulfovibrionia; order Desulfovibrionales; family Desulfomicrobiaceae; genus Desulfomicrobium; species Desulfomicrobium salsuginis. The sequence continues at coordinate 2,040,460 of NZ_BAAHYA010000002.1, forward strand.
TGCTGGACCTCAAAATCAGCACCCTCGAACGTTGCGTGGCCCATCTGGAGTCGATGCTCCGCGCGCTCAACAGCGAACAGGACAAGGGCTACGAAATTCTCATGGCGCCCGAACTGCGGCAGCTGTCCACAGTTGCCGTGAACGGGATGCGCGCCATCGCCTCCGGAAGCGTCCCGGACCAGGCGCACCTTTCGCACGCCTTGGATAATGCGGAAACCCGCCTGCTGGAACTTCGGAACGAGGGGGCCACCAAACGCTTCCACCTGCAGAAACTCGTTCAGTTCTTTGCCTTCTACCACGGCGCCCAATCCATGGGGCACGACATTCTTCTCTACTGCCGCAATGCGAAGTTCGACATTGCGCCCTCCTGATGGTAGGAGTTATGCATAAAAATATGCATGCCCCGCATGGGACCACGCCGGATGCCGATTGTCGACCGGCCATTGACTGTCCTGCTGGGCAATTTTATGTAACATCCCGGCAACGTAAACATCTGCCACAAGGAAGGCGAATCATGAAAAAAATACTTCTGACAGTACTTATCGCCGTGTTCGCGGTGAGCGGCTGCGCGACCATGGACCAGCAAACCAAGACCACCAAGGGTGCAGCCTACGGCGCGGGCGGCGGCGCCGTCGCCGGTGCGATATTGGGCGGGATCATCGGACGTGACGTCAAGGGCGCGGCCATCGGCGCGGCGGCCGGCGCGGCCATCGGCGGCCTGGCCGGGGCCGGCGTGGGCCACATGATGGACAAGCAGGAGGCGGAGATGCGCGATGCCCTGGCCACGTCCGAGGAAGTGGCCGTCCGGCGCGAGGGTGATCTCATCGCCCTGACCCTGAAGGGCGACGTATCCTTCGACGTGAACTCCGACGTGGTCCTTCCGGGCTTGTACACCGAACTGGACCGCATCGCGCAGATCCTGGTCAAATACCCGGACACGACCATCGTCATCGAAGGGCACACGGACAGCACCGGCTCCGACACCTACAACCAGGGGCTGTCCGAACGGCGCGCCCTGAGCGTCCAGAGGCTGCTGGTGCAGCGCGGCGTGAGCGAATACCGCATCTCGACCGTAGGCTATGGCGAAACTCGCCCCGTGGCCACCAACAACACGCCCGAAGGCCGCCAGATGAACCGCCGCGTGGAGATCCGCGTCAACCCCAACGCCCAGACCCAGCCCCAGGGTCAGCCGGCTCCGGTGCAGTAATCCCGCCGGGCCTGGCCCGCACTCGCATGCGATACATCGGGCCCGCGTCGCAAAGACGCGGGCCCGATCTTTTCCGGGCAGCCGCCACGTGCATGCGAAGCCTGCAGGCTTTCGGTGCGGCGCGCGCAAGGGGTGAGCCCGACGTTCCCGCCTCGCACGTTACCGTGCAGGATTTGCGCAGCGGACGGCTGGAAAAATTTTCGCGACACGTCCCCGCTTCCTGCAAGCCCCCCCTCGTCCAGTCTCATGGCGGCCGCACGCCGTGCGCCGCAGGGCCGCATCGGCCGGTTTTCCTCGGGCATCGAGGCCGGTTCGCTTTTTGCTTCATACGGGGAAATGGGTCCCGCCTGGAGACGGGACCTGCGGGAGTCCTGCGATACCGTTTCGCAAGGTCACTCCTTAACCCACACACATCATGAAAAAAACACTGGCAGCATTCGTCATTTTTTCCGCCCTCGCGCTTCAAGGATGCGTGGTCGGAGTCAGTTCGGTCCAGCCTCCGCATGTGGGCTTCTATGGGCACCCGTCCCTCGTTGTCATCCCCGGGACCTACGTCTACGCCATGACCGACATCGATGACGACATCTACTTTCACGTCGGCTGGTGGTGGCGGCTGTGGGACGGGCGCTGGTATCGCTCCCACTACTATGACCGGGGCTGGAGCGACTACAGGGGGGTGCCGGCATTCTACCGCGAGGTCGACCCCCGCTGGCGGGACTTCTACAGGCACCGCCGCTGGAACGGACACCCCTGGGAATGCGAACGCATCCCGGCCCCACGGGTCCAGAGCGACTGGGACAGATGGGAGAACACCCGCTACTGGGAGAAGGAGAGAAACTGGGGCGTGAAGGGCTTCCGTCCCGAGCCTTATCGACATGCCGGACTGTCGGGACAGGAGCGGGACGACTCGCGGTTCAGGGACGCGGACAGAAATCGCCAGATCCGGCCCCAATCGTCGCCTGACCGCAGGAGGGAACTCTCACGCGAAAAAGAGGCCTCGCGACCCGGCCTGCCGTTCTTCGGAAACCGCCGGACGGACGACCGGGAAACTCAAAACCTTGAACGGGATCGAACCCATGATCGCCGGACCAGCCGACCGCAGCAGGTCTTCGAACGCCAGCGGCAGGAGGCCGGGGCAGCCGAAGCCCGAAGAGACGAGCGTTACGACGATCGCAGCGGCACGCGGGGCAGACAGACGATTCTCGAACATCAACAGCGGGACGACGAAAAAATCGAGGCACCGCAGAACCGGCAGCCCCGCGAACGGCAGGACTATCGCCGCACCACTCCGTTCTTCAAACAGGGACAGCGGGAATCCGGAGCGACGGACCAGCCGCGGCACGAACAATTCCGCGAGCGCCAGGCTGAAGAAACGGCGACGCCCCTCTTTCAAGGACGGCAACGGGAAGCCAGGTCGGAGCGGCGCCAACTGGACGACTCCGACCGCCGGCAGTTCCGGCCGGCGTCACGGCAGCCGGAAATCGGCCAGGAACGCCCGCAACGTCAGGAACGCAGCCGAGACGGCCGCAAACGCCCCACGCAGGAACTCACCGGCCAAGGGCCTGAAGAATCCGGAGCACCTGCGAGCGGAGTGACCGAAATCATGCAGCCTCAATAAGCATCCCTCGGCGTATCGGGCGTAAGGGGAGAAGGCTCACCAAAGAACAAGGGCTTGGATGCAAATCCAAGCCCTTGATTTTTTTGAGTGGCGGAGAGGGTGTCCCCTAATTTTATTCAATATCTATCTGTTTTTAAATATCTTCCTACTAGAGCGGCAGTTATGTTGCCCCGGAACTTGTCCTTTATTGCTCCCCTCTAGTAACACGAATTTGCAATTAGTAAGAAGCATTGTAAGTAGATGCAACTCGCCTGGCCGCCCGCTCTTCACCACACGCCAGCTTTGTCCAACCACAGATGGTTTTTTCTTGACGGCAAACTTCCAGTTCGACATAAGGTGAAAGATTGGAGGTTCTTACCATGAAGACCATTTCCTGTAGCATGAAAGCCTTAAAGTTCGACGAATACAAGAAGCGAAAGGGCCACGACCTGCGCCAACAGAAGAAGATACCGCGCAACATCGATCCGGCCAGAATTCGCCTTAACACAGTGGTGATTCCGACGCCCTCTGCCAAGGAGGCTTTGTTACTGATAAACAAGATCAAGGCCGAGGTCAGGGCTCGGCAGCGCTTCAATCCTGCCAAGAACAACCTTGTGCATGATGGGATTCTCTCATTCTCCCACGACGCCCAGAAGATCGTCCACGCTTTATCCCCCGAGGAGCAACTGCGAAGAATACTTCAGTCTGTCAACGACGTCTGCGAGCTGCACAAGGGCCGCCTGATCGGCCTCACGATCCATAGGGATGAATACGCGCTCCACATTCACTTTCAGATCCTCGCGGCGGGTGACGACGGGCGATTGCTGCGGATCGGGCCCCGCGACTGCATGCGGCGGCAAGACGTAGCTGCCAGGGCGTGGAACGATCTCGGCATCACAAGGGGGAAAGCCAAGAAGCAGAGGATTGCTGACGGCGAATCATGGCGAAAAACCAACAAACGGAATTTAAAGCAATTGCACGAGGAACTGCCTCGTGAAATTGCAGAACTGGAAGCCCAGAAGGCGGCGCTCACGCAGGAAAGGGACTGGCTCTTTCAGGAGGTCCAGAGGTTTCAGATGGAGCGCACCGCGATTCTCGAAAAGCTTAGGGTCGCCCAAGAGGTCTTCGCGTCTGAAGAAGGGATTAGGGAGCGCCTCACAGCGTCCGAAGTCAGACCAAAAATTGACCTGGCCAAACCAAGGCAATGAAAAAACGCCCGTGGACGGGAGGTTCAATCGTCCACGGGCGCCGGCTTTCCTGGAACGAGCCCGCCAGGTAGGCCGATATATGTTCAACCTAGTCCGAGCATTCTCCTGACTGCGGCCGGATTGCGCCTGATGTGCTGAAAAACCAGCTGCTCGCCCTCGGATCCTGCGAGCTCGTTGGCGAGCGTTCTCTTGTCGAATGCCACAACAGTTTTAGGTGCTTTCTGCCTTTTGAGCGACTCTGCGATTTCGCTCAGCAGGGCATATGTCTTTTCATCGCCCCCGCCAGACTTGACGCCCAGAACGCCGTCTGGACCACGCCGAAGGGGCATGATGGCTTCCGGTCCGGCCTCGGCGAAAATGCCGGCGCCACGCGCAAAGGCAAACATCTGCGGCGTGTGGTAGACGCCCCCGGAGTAGGCCGACAGGCTCGGTGAGTCGTAGACGCCGCCAAGGGCGTTCACTGACATGAAGTGGGAGAGCTCGCCAGCGTAGTTGAAGCCGCCGCGGGCAGATCCTGCGGCTTCGGAGACTCCTCCAGACAAGTAAGAACTGGCCATAGAGAGCCCAGCCTTGATTACTCCACCTAGCCACTCATAGCCATCGGACGCCATGGAGCGGAACGCCAAACGCGCAATCTCCGCGTTGATGCTCGTGACAAGGTCCGCGAACTCCAGCTTGCCGGTCTTCACGAAATCCACAATCATGTCTTCCATGCCTGTGAACGCCATGCCCATGACGTCCTCGACGTTCTTGGCCGCGTTGTCGGCTTCGTCGGTGTAAGACTGCAGCGCCCTGGTAGCCCCGTCCTGCCAGTCCCGGGAAATGGCTAGCTTTTCCTGCGCAACCCACTGAGCTACCGCGATATCAACAGCCCCGGCGGACCGAAAAATCTCAGCCTGACGGTCAATCTGCTCCTTCTTAAACTCCGTCTCGCCAACAACGATCTCGCGGTAGCGATCCGAGAAGTCGAGAAGGATTTCCTCGTTTTTCTCCTGGTCGCTCTTGGCCTTTGTTAGAAGCTCGGCGGCCCGCTTGTCGATATCTCCGAAGTAATCCGCGAGTTCCGCGTTGACGGCATTCAGTGAAATTTCGTCCTGGCGCAGCTTAACCCACTCCTGCAGAAGCGGGTTGGCGCGGCCCAAGCTCTTGGAGTATTCGTCGAATTTCAGGCCCAATTCGTACCGCTCGAAGTCAGACGCCGTCATGGTCAGCCTGGCAATCTCGGATTGCATGGAGGCCACGGCACGGGCGGCTTCATTGGCGGCGCTAGTGGTTTTTGTGGCGGGAACTGAGATGTCCGCAGTGGAAGTTGCCGGGGAGGGGTTAGATGTAGGTGACCCGGGTGTTGCAGACGATACCGAAGCCGCTGTGGCCTTGTAGATGGCTTCTTGCTCTCCCTGGAGGCGGACGATCTCTTTTTGAGCTGAGGCAACTGCTGCCGTGTTCTCCTCGTAGGCCTTGGCGAAGTAGTCAAAGCCCCTTTGAGAATTTTCATTCCCCAGGGCTGCGCCAACGCCGTAGAGGCCCATGCCGACAGCATCCGCCGCCGCGCCTGTTCCATGCAGCACGACCGACATGCCCTGTACAACCTGCGTGACGTCCAAAAACTCATACTTTAGGGCCTTGCTCCACTCGGACACCCCTTTTTTGTTGTTGTCGAGCAGCCCAGCAAACTTCAGCACCTCCCTGTTGACGGTCGGCATTACTTCGTGGCCGATCAGTATCAGCGTATTTGCCAAGGCGTTGCGCATGACAGCATCTGTCGCCTCGCCTGTCTGTCGCCAGTGTTCAAAAGCTTTGTCAGCAGCCCCAGCCTTGGCAGTCATGGCGTCCAGATTGGTATTGTATTGCGCAAACTCCTGTCGAGACAGGGCCGCCACGGCCAGCAGTGCCTCGCTGCTCTCGAATAGCTTGCCCAGTCCCACTCCGGACTGCTCGCTATACTGCTGCAGTCGCTGCAATGTACCCGCCAGACCGAACATCTCCACTGCCTGCTTGCCGGAACTCACACCCAACGCATCCAGGGCTATTTCCATCTTCTCCGTGGGCTTCAGCAGGCTGGTCAGCATGGCCCGGTACTGAGTGCCCGCTTGGCTGGTGCCGCCTGCGGTCTGGGTGACCGCCGCCAGGGCTGCGCCCATCTCGTGCTGGTTAACGGCCACTTCCTTGGAGATCGACGACACATCACCGATGATTGGCACCAGTTCCTGGAAAGAGGTTTGTCCCTGCTTTTCGATGGCGAACAGTAGGTCAGCGGCATCGGACGCTGACGTGATGTCTCCGGCGTACCCGGCCATGGTCTTGGTTAGCGCCTTGATGACCTCGGACTGATCCATGTGCGCGGCCTTGGCGGACTCGGCTGCCGTGGTCAGGGTATCCAAGGCTCTGGCAGGATCAGTCACGCCTGCGCTGATGGTCTGATAATACCCGCGCACCAGTTCAGTCATGCTGCCCAGCTCCGCCGGCATGTCGGACATGCGCGCCGTGATGCTGGCCATGCTTTCTGACGTGACCTTGCCCATATCCGTCAGCGCGGACTCCCACTCGTTGGACAGGCTGCGCACCTGGGCGAAGGCCGCGCCCACGCCCAAGGCGCCAAGTGCCGCCTGTAGACCAAAGACGTGGCGCTGCATGCTCTGCAACTCGGTCCCGAGCCGCCTGCCGGCATCGGCCACGACTCTGGAGAGTTCGTCTTTCCCGCTGATGATTATTTGCGTGGTCGCTGTACCCATGTTGAACCTCAGATAAGAGGCCCCTTGCGGGGCCCTAGTTGAGTACTTCGGGCGTTATCGACCCAGCTTCACGCGGACCGCGGAACCGTTCAAGCCCTTGGCCGCGATGGCGTGACCCATGAGGGTGTTGTCGGTGGCCGTGGCCGTGGCCGCGCCGCTGCCAGCGGTGCCGCCGTAAGGGTCGCCGTCCGCATCCCAGTAAACCGGGGCACCCGCGGTGATGGCTGCAGCAGCAGCCGGCACGTCAAAGACGCCTTCCACGGCCAGTTGACCGGTGGATCCGCTAGCCACGCCGGCCAGGCTGATGCCTACCAGGGAGCCCACCACAACAACTTGGCCAGACTCGATGTCTGCCGAAGCGGTAAAGGAAATCACTTTGCCGTCCTGCACGTAGTTCGTTGCCATAATCAAATCTCCTCAACGGACTTCACGCTTTCCCCAAGCGTGCACAACAGGCAGTCCGGGTTCGTGCATTTATGAAACCTGGTCCTGGTATTTCCGGACCAGGTTTCAGTTTTTGTGACCTGAAGCCGTTTGCCGCAAACGGGACAGTTTGCCTTATCTTTGACAGAGTAGGCCACTCCTGTGCGAGCAGCCTCCACGGCCTTGGCCACAAGCAGGAGCGTTGCTCGATTAAGCGCCACCGTCGTTCTTGTAGAGCGCCCGCCAGTCCACAGCCTTGGCGCCGCAATCAATGCGGACCTTGTATTCCACGCCGTCCATGTTGAAGCCTTCGCGGCTCTCCAGGTAGGGGACCTGGTTTCCGTTCAGGAAGAACACAGTCACGGTCTTGCCCTTGGGGCCGGCCAGATACCAGGCGTTGGCGTCATCGTCGTCCAGTCGCGGATCATAGACGCGGACGAAGTAGTTGCCGGCGTAGGGATTGGCCTTGCCCGGGGCCGCCTGCGTGCCCTCCAGGTTGCTCAAAAAGAGCTGCTCGCAGGCGCCTTCCAGGGCCACAGGGGCAATGAAGAACTGGGGCCGGATGTTCAGGGAGCGAAGGCCAAGAACGTCCTTCTGCTTGCGCATGGCCGCGATGCCGGCGGCCAGGGTAGCAATGGCAACAGCGCCACCCGTGCCGGCCAAGTTGTCGTGGTCGGAGTGAAAGAGGGCTTTCCCGTCGCCCATGGTCTCGTTCCCGGTCAGAACGACATAGGCCACGTCTCCCACCTTGCGGCCGGCGGCTTCACCGTGGGCCTGGGGGATGGTGGTCAGGGCGCCCAGGTCGTCGTTGATAATGGCCTGGCGACTGATCGCGAAGAGCTTGCCGTAGGTGGCAATCTGGAACTGCTCCTGCGCGTCGCCCATGGTCCCGTGGGTGTACTCACCCATTTCGGCCACTTCATCCAGGCCGCTCATTTCCGAGGGCCTGACCAGGGAGTGGGTCTTGAAGTCGTTGGCAACTCCCGTGGCGCACCACTGCATCCAGGTTTCGCTGGAAGTCTCGTAGCCCATGAGCAGGGACTTGTTGGCACTGGCGGCCAGGATCTTGGGAAAGTCGCTCGACGTCAGCGCGCGGCCGATCATTTCGGGGAGGTTGCGGCCGATTCCGCGCTGTCCGGACCGGACCAGGCATTCCCGGGCCAGCTCCCGCAGGGTCAGGGCGGCCAGGTCGTTCTCGGTGGCCGTGACGAGGCCGGCGCGCAGCAGGATGGATTCCTGTGCCGCCAATCTGAACTTTTCGCCCTCGGTCTCGCCAGCTTCCGCGCGGAAGCCAGGGGTCTGGGTCTTGTTGTCCCGGATGCCTTTCAGGACCGTGGACTGGAAGTCCTGCACGCTCTGGCCGTTCTTCACGGCGTCCCTGGCCTGGTCCACGATGTCGAACTCCTGGCCAAGGGCCATGATCTCGTTCACGCGGGCGCGCTCCTGCACCAAAATTTCATTCTTTTCCATGTGAGTCTCCAGTGATCTTGCTTTGGCCTGGCTGTCCGCGCCGATGGGCGTGATGGAAAGTTCCCGCAGGGTCCACTTGGTCGCGACCTTGACCGGGCCTTGAAAATTTCTTCCGCCAACGGACTGGGACTGCCCTTCGGGGATCCAGACCGATTCCTCTACCGCGTAGCCAACAGAAAAGTCTGTGAGGTGACCTTCCTGCACCTTGACCATGGCGTCCTGAGCCCGGGGCACTGAAGAAAACTCCACCAGGCCCAGCAGCTCCAGACCCTGCACCTTGATTGCTGACACGCTCCCCAGGACCGTTTCAACGGTGCTTCTGTCGTGAGAGTCCAGAAGGGGCACCTGCTCTGGGTAGGAAGCACCGCTCATGAGCAGCACCTCTTCAACGATGCCCCGTTCCCAGTCGTAGACGCGTACGGGGTTTTCCGTGGCCATAACCGCCTGAACCTGCCGGGCCTCGGTGTTCATCGTCTTCGGCCCTGTGGTCAGCGGCATTTTGCGAGTTGTGAGTTTCATTCTTCGTCCTCGATGGCGGCCGGATTTCCGGCCAGCGCTGTTGATACTTCACCCCGTGAAAGCCCACGGTCTGCAATCATACGTTCAGCCTCCAGGATCTCGTCCAAGAGCTCTTCGTAGTCCCGGCCGCGGGCGGCCGCGATTTCCTGGGGAGACCGCAGAAGGCTGTTCAGCTGGTCCACATGCGCCTTGGATTCCTTCAGGGGGTCAATGGATTCCATGCCAGGGGAAACCCACTTGGCTTTGCTGTAGCGGGAGGGGTCTGCCCAGTAGTTGGGAAGGGTCAGGCGGCCGGCCAGGACAGCCTGCCTCAGGACTTCGCGGAAGACCGGCATGCAGAGGTGTTCGATCATGCGGCCGTGGTGGATCTTCAAAACCTGGCTCAGGTCGTTCCGGCAAACCCTCATCGTCGAGTAGTTGATGCCGGTGTAATCGCCCGAGAGCATTTCATAGGGAACGCCCGTCGTGACCGAGAGCATGCGCAGGACCAGGCGGACGAACGGGTCAAAATTGTTACCAGGTCGGTTGTGGGATGCCAGATTGATCTTCTCGCCAGGTCGCAGATATTCCAGCACGGCGTTTTCCAGATATTCTTTGCGGGGTGCCACGCCAGGTGCCACGCCGCGCAGATCCTGGAAACCTGACAGGTCGGGGGATTCGATGAAGGCCAGATACTTTGCGGCCATCTTGGCGCCCTCGATTTCGGCCGCCAAGTATTCCCCAAGCTCCAGGGCCGCCAGAACTCCAGGGGCAAAGGGACTGATTCCCCGGAGTTGCCCGGGGCGCTGCATGACATAACCGTGAATCACGTCTGCAACTGCCACGCGCAGGGGGTGTCTTTCGGTCTCGAACCAGTAAGCCAGGACCTCCCCGGTTTCCGGGTTGAATTCCACGCCCTGGTCAATCTTGTTGGTCCTGACAACTGGGGCCCCGTTGGACGTCAGGCGGTCCGCCTCGATGGCCTGCAGGCAGAAGGGCAGAAAGCGCTTAGTGTCCTGGGATTGACGCTTGATCAGGAAATATTCCCCGGTTTCGAGCTCCTGCCGTTTGGCAAGCTGGCAGATCTCGGGAAAGGAAAGCTTGCCCGCTATGTCGGCCTGATCCTGCCAACGCTTGAAGGCGTCCTCGATGGCCGCCCGGACCGCCCGGCTTCCTTCGTCCCCGGGGAGGGCCTGGGACTGAAGGATATAGCCCTGGCCAACTGTCAAGGCCGTCAGCACGTCAATGGCTCGGCCAAAATAGGGGAAGTCTCGGACCAGTTGCCGGACGCGGCGCCGGACCTGGGGGGAGCTGGTACGGATCTCTGTGTTGGCGTCGGAGTCTGTGGGGCTCCATCCGCCGATCCCTGGCTTTGCGGCCGCGTATTGGCGCTTACCCTGGATCAGTTCCCGGGCGGCCATTCTGGACAGCTGCGCCTTGGGGTTGAAAACGCCCACCAAGTTGTCAACAAAGCGGCCGATCACGACGCGCTCCGGGCGTAGGTTCTGCCTAGGGGCCTGGTGGAGATGTTCTCCATGCTTGCCCGACGCTCCACTTCCTTCAGCAGGTCCATGAACTCGGACACACTGCGGCATTCGCGGGTGGTACCATCCGCAGAATAGCTTTTCGTCAGAAAGTTGCCGGAAGCCCAGTCGTTCTTGAGCTGCGCGAGCAGGTCGCTCCAAGTGGTGAAGGCCATAATTGTCTCCTCTGGTGGGAAACCCATACAGCCTTCTATTTTGTAAATCGTCTATTTTGACTTTATTTGCCGTAGGCTTGTTCTAATTTACCGCTATTCGTACCTTGTTAAGCTTGACAGCCTGCGCATTGCCATTGCGACAACTCGGCACATCTGCTTTTTGCTGCGCATAATGCGTTAAAATTTACGCAAAATAGGGGGTAAAAAATAATTGATAAACGGCAACCTACGATGTGCAAATTTTGACAATCCGGTGACCTGACGTTACCGGTGCACGCCATTCGTAGATTCATTATCCGTGTTCTTGGGCTGTTCGTGGGGCGTAGGAGCCAGTGCCTTGCTTCTGGACATTTCAATCCTTTCTCGCTTCCACTCGTCTATCATCAGCCTGTCCGACTCCCAAACACGGCCCAGTTTTGCCGCCGGGAAATCTTCATTTTTGATCCAATCCAGGACTGTGGCCTTGCTCCGCCTGGCATACTGCGAGATCTCTTCCAATCCTGACAGGTTAGTGCTGGGCTTGATAACTTCTACCATAGGCTCGCTCTCCTTGTTGGGCTGATTGGCTTCGAGTTGATTTGCGGGGTTTGGTCTTGGGGGCTTCGCCAGAAGCGGACCCCGAGAATTTCAGCGGCTGCCAAAGAGTAGACGCTGCAGTCCCATAGGTCGCAGCGCTTGTGCCCAGGTTGCCTCCAGATGCCTCGTTCGTCCTGGTACTCCGCGCTCATGTGCTTAATGAAGTCGGCACTTGGATCCTTGTGCAGGGTCATGCCGCCGACGTTACCGGCTCCCACGGCCAGCTTTCCGGACAGCAGCGTCTTGAAATGGTTCGTATCCACCCTGATCAGTTGCAGGCCGCGGGGAACTGGATATTGCTTGCCGTCGCGTCCGGGTATCTTGTCCAGGACGGTTGAAGTCCATGGCGCGCCGCTCAGGCGCTGTTCACCCTTGAGGGGTCTGGTTTGCGGACGTTGCCGGCACCAGTCGTAAACTTCGGCTGTTCGGTGGCCCTGGCTGTCGATCAAAGCCAAGCGCACAGGGTGCGTCCGTCCCTCCTGGTCCTGGTAGTGGGCCGTCCAAAGGATGGAATCGAGAAACAGCAGGTCCGGGGCAAAGCCTTCTCGGACCAAGTGACCGGTCAAATCCTGGTCCCAGGACCAAATGGCAAACCAGAATCCTGTATCCTGGGTGTCGATCCCGGCAGTAAGGGCCACGGTGTCGGCCGGGACCACGCCGGACGGAAGTTCCACCTCCAGGGCCAAGATGGCTTCCGGTTCTTTGGCCGACTGCTGCCGATCCTCCCAGGGCTCTGCCAAAGAGCTATTGACGAAGTTGTGCAGGCTGCCGGTATTGCCCTGCGTGGCCTCCTTGGTGGCCCGCATGAACTTAGCGGCCAGGCTACCCCATGTGGTCCATGGGCTGTACAATTCGCTCAAGTGATAGCTCAAGCGGTCCTCCGGGGCATCCTGGTTCTCGGCTATCCATTGGCCAGCCTCAAGCATCAGGGCCTTATGTCGCTCAGTGATGGCGCCCTGACAGTGAGGGCACTCCAGCCAAGTCTGATCCACCACGGCTTTGGCGTCCGAGGCCTCGGGCCATTTGACCTGCTGCCACCTCAGCACGAAAAGCGCCCCGCAGTACGGGCACGGCACGTGATAGCGCCGCTGATCCCCAGCCTTGAAAGCTTGCCAGATCGGGCCACGGGCAATTGTCGGGGTGCTGGCCAGGATGGCCTTGTGGTTTCGGAAAGACTTCGTTCGCTCCATGGCCAAGCTCAGGGCGTCGGCTTCTTTCTTGGATTCGTCTGGCCACTTGTCCACTTCGTCTGCCAACAGGTATCGGATAGGCCTGCTGGCCAGCTGGGCAGGATTACCGGCGCCCTGCAGATAGATGCTGCAGTTATCCAGCCGCATTTCCGCCGCTGAAAAGTCAAACCTGTCCCCTGTCTTGTGCTTGGCAAGGGCCGCGCAATCATCAAGCAATGGCTGCAGACGGTTCTTGCTGAAGCTTCTGGCGGCATCCATGCTGCTTTGGACCAGCAGGACGGGGCCGGGATCCTGGTCAACGGCATATCCCAGCATGACGAGCATGGTCATGGTTTTCGAACTCTGTGCCGACCAGCAAAGGCTGATCTGGCGTATTGCAGGATCCTTGAAGGCCTCCAGCACTTCCCGGACATAGGGCGTCTGCTCGGTGCTGTAGCGGCCGGGAAAGGCCGTGGCGCGGTTGGACAGTTCAAGGTTGGCCTCCGCCCATTGCCACGGATTCAGGTTCGCCGGAGGCTTCCAGGCCTCCAGCCATAGGGGCGTCAATGTCGGATGAAAGTTTGGCGAGAGCACTTTGTATTTCCTCTTCCAGCTTCCTCTGGATCTGGGGCCAGGGCAGCCCCTCCAGCTGAGGAGCCAGCTTGCCGGGAAGGTTGGTCAGGGTGGCCTTGGCGCTGATGATCTGCCGAAACAGCCAGGTCTTCACTTCGTCCTTGGCAAGGAGCTCGCGGCGCTCCTTTTGAAGATCCAGTAGATTCTTTTCCGCCTTGCGAAGCAACTCCATGGATTGGCTGTAACTTCTGAATGTTTGGGCGTTTGGCTCATCCATCCACTTTTGGTAGCCAAGAGCCTCTGATTGACGAAGGCGGACAAGGGCTGCGTCGAGGCCTACGTTTCCGCAAACCTCGACGCGGGCTTGGTCGCCCCTGTCTGCGGGCGCGGGTCTTGAATTTGCTTCGGGAACTGAAAGGGCTGGATTCACCAGCTGCCAGTGGTCGCGAGCGTACTCCAGGGCTGCATCCATGGGAAATTCACCGGCGGCGTTCGTCCGGATCCTTCCGGCCTTGGCGTGCCGATAAACCGTTGCCCTGGTGCAGTTCCACCCTTTGGAGAGCAGGAACTGATAAAGACGGTTGTAATTGGGCAACGCAGCACCAGACGTAGCATTGTCTGGAATTTGAATCATAAAATGCTGCATTTGCATCATTTCTTGTCTCATTTTTGTTTCATCGTGTCGCATGGTGAAACATCGCGCTCATAGCGACCCCTGTCAGGCCAGGTCCGGGGGAAGGACCCACGATTGACCGCCGTCATAGCCAGCACTTCATTCACCATGTCCATCTTCACTTACAGCTTGCGAGCCAGACGCTTCATTTGCCCTACATCGATTACGTTGATCGTTGATGCCCATACCGTTGATTGTGCTGTTCGAGCACATCACCCGGGGCTCGACCTTGCGGGTGTTATGCTTGAACATGGTGAGGTGTGCCCGGATCAGGTCTGACGCATCCTTGATGCGGCCTTCCAGATCCTCCACGGTCCTGAGTGCCCCGCTCGGGGCGGATGCGATGGTATCAGCGCAATACCGGGACAGCTTGTCCAGTTCAGCCAGCGCCCCATCCACGCCGGCTTGAAACTCAAGAAATGATTGTGTCGTCACTAAGTCCATTCCATCCTCCGTTATGCGAAACTCCCAGTACAAAACGATCTTCCCGGAACCTCTCGTCAGCTATCACTCTTTATTTACTTACTTTATATCCTTATTTGGGAAGATGGGAAGATGTAGGCATATATACACGCGCGCGCGTATGTGTGCGTGGGTGTACGCGCGGGGTGTATAGGCTGAACCTCCCAACCTCCCAATGTCGAACAAAAGCCAAAGATCCCGGAAGATTGCGTTCCGCAGTCATGGGAATTTCCGTGGGACCTTGGGAGTTTGTACGGGGAGAGCGCCATTTTATTGTCCTACTTTGTGCGTAACGATCGTAGCTTCCTTTAGCTGAACGCCAATGTAAAGAATCTTATTGCTCTTCTTCCTATTAAAATACAGACCAAACACACGCCCAAACCGAACTTTTGATATAATGGCTACATCGTTAAATCTGCACCAATTCACGAAAGAATCATATAGCAAATCAGCTCTAACATGTATGGAATCGTCAACTTTGACACATTTATCGTTGATGAATTTTTTTATAAACAAATCGTCATCAACAATATTCCTAGATTCGACAATTTTACACAGCAATACATACTTTTTTAGCAATTTCGCATCGTCCACATCACCATAGCTACCACATAGCCTAGAAGCTATTTCAAGAATCTTTACCCTTGATGACCTGCACAGATTGTTGCTTGAAGCCTTTATACTCAAAAAATGTAAATTAGTATCAATATTTGGCATTAATATCAACCTTACATTATGAGGCTGGTTACTTCATTATCTCTGTACGACTATCTGCCCACTCGGCCAGTGTACGCAACTGGTAGAAAACTCTGCGAGCATGGCGAACATATTCCGGACCACCGCCCCTGCATCGGAGGGTTTCCAGGTAGGATGGACGAAGCCGGAGAATTCCGGCTGCTTCCTTAGTAGTGACAAGCCCATCAGGGTATCGTTGCGTATAGGCTTCGAAAATGGCCTGTCCAATAGTTCCGAGTGTCCCAGTCATCTGCGTATCTCCTCGCCAAGCATTACACGGCGGAGCTGCCCCAATCTCTCCGACACAAGTATCATCATCTCTGCCCGCGTTTCCTTGTGAATATCTTCAAAATTGTTATTAACAAGCCCTACAAGATCCGACATAAAGCCAAGTTCCTTTGCCATTTCAGAAGCGTTCATGCTACCTTCCTCCTGGATTGCTGAAGTTCTCCCCTGATTATGCCTGAACGAAACGCTAACTCGTCACGAATCAACCGGGCCAGCATCGAAATGCATTCGTCACTTACGAAATCGGCTGCTTCTTTGTTGTAAATCAGCTCAAGGGCTTCTATCCCGGTATCAATAGCGGTCAAGGCTTCCTCAATACAGCTCATGCGTCCCTCCTGGGGGTTTCGGTTAGAATGATGTGCGGCCTGCCATTCACGATAATACCCCGGACACGCGGGGCGTGTCGCTTCACGAGCTCACGCCAGACGCCAGCAGTTAGGGGCAACTGGGCTGGTCTTCGCGGCTTCATGGCCGCCCTGCCCGCCGCCGATCCTTTTCCAGGTCGGCCAATTGAATCCTCTCCCCCGGCCTCTGCGTGCCGTTCTCAAGTAACTTACGAATATCCCGCACCCTCCATGCGCTGGTGCGACCCAACTTCACAGGCGCCGGGAAAGTCCCGTCTGCAACTCCAGACCACCAGGCAGACTTGCGGAGAGGGATCAAGTTTTCAAATTCAGAAAACCTGAGCAGCGCCTCGTCTGGCAAGTCCGAAAAACTCATCCCCCTAATTTCGCTCATGCTTCTCCCTCTCTGAGATAATTTCCTGAGCCACTCTGCCCATGTTGGTATGCCTTGGCATACCCTTGCTTTGGTATGCTCTAGCATACCGACAGTGTCAATAAAAATATGCTATGATATACCAAAAATATTAGCTTGGAGGCGATATGCTCACGAGTAATGTCAAAAAAATCATGGATTCTAAAATGTTACGGATAAAACCGTTTGCCGAGCAGAACGGATTTAGCCATATCACCATCCTGGCCGCCAGAGACCGTATCGAGACATGCAAGCTAGGCACACTGGAGAGACTGGCGCGAGCTCTAGGCGTAAGCGTTCACGATCTCTTTGATGATGAATTTGCCCGAAAATGACCCAGATGGCACAAAAAGGCCTGTTCCGTTATTTTTTGGAACAGGCCAGTAAATGCCCCATCAGCTATTTTCTGAAAATTGATTCTATAAATGATTGTAAAATCTGCTTTTCCGATGGCGTAGAATAATAGAAAAAATATGTTCTCCTAATTGGCTTAAATAATTATCACAAGACTAATGCCCGTTAGGAACCAATGGAAAAAAATATATATATTTCTGCACGTTATTTTTTCTATAAAATCAAAACGCCGCTTTTTTATATAAAAAAATAGCATGAAATTAGTCATCTGGGACAAGTTTTTGTCCCTCAATAATTCCTGAACGCACTCGATTGCCAAATGCCGAACTATCCATTCGTTCTCTAGTCAAGTTGCCTACATGTGAAACACTTCTACCCTTGCGCCGATCGCACAAGGGCATTCCAAGACAATCTGTCCAAATTTCCCTTACAATCGTGTAAAACACACCAATGTAATACTTCTGGCCGTCGCTGCTTGTCTCAACAATATTCTTCCATACAGAAGGCATTGATTTATAGTCTGGCACTCTTTTATCTTTTTCGGCACTGAATTCTTCAAAAATGCAAGCTAAGTCATAATATAATTTTTTCTCAGGAGATAAGCGCAATATTTTATTTTTTTCTGAAATATTCCTATCTGGATGCGCATTCCGGAGAAACTGAACACTGATTCCATGCCAAACTGAACACGCGTTCCGGCTGAAACTGACCAGGAAATCGAAGCGAAGCGACGCTGGTTTTGGAACGCTATGGGAACTGGTCAGTTGGGGTCAATGATGGATTTCATCTTCCGCATGGATTCTCCTTTGAGGTTGAGCTGGTAGGCGTTGTGGACGAGACGGTCGAGAATGGCGTCGGCCATTGTCGCGTCAGCGAGGTAGTCGTGCCAGGCCGCGACGGGCAGTTGGCTGGTGACGATGGTCGAATGCCTTCCGTGACGGTCTTCGAGCAGTTCAAGCAGTTCCCTGCATGCGGCTGGGGTCATCGGAGCCAGCCCCCAGTCGTCGAGCACGAGCAGAGGGGTTTTGGCAAAGGACCGCATGAGCTTTCCGTACCGGCCGTCGGCTTTGGCGATCAGCAGATCCTCCATGAGCCGAGGCAAGCGCATGTACAGGGCGTCGAAGCCTTCCAGACAGGCCTTGTGAGCCAGGGCGCAGGCCAGAAAGCTCTTCCCTACGCCGGTCGGTCCAGTGATGAGCACGTTGTGTCCCTTGCCGATCCAGGAGCAGGAGCCCAGGCCCATAACCAAGGGTTTGTCGAGACCCCTTGGAGTGTGGAGGTCGATGTCCTCGAAGCAGGCCGCGTGCCTGAGCTTTGCCCTCTTCAGTCTGGTCGTAAGACGGCGGTTCATGCGGTGCATCTTTTCGCGGTCGATGAGAAGCGCCAAGCGCTCTTCAAAGGACAGTTCTTCGATGCCCTGCATGGCCCGCTGTTCCTCCAGAGCCCTGGCCATGCCGCCAAGGCCGAGGGCATTGAGAGTCTGCGTGGTTGGGTGACTCAGCATGAGGCCTCCTTGCGATAGTATTCCGGGCCGCGCACGTTGTCGTGGTGTATGGAGGTCTGATCAGCGTTGCGGATCGGCAACGGCAGACGGTCCAGTCCGGTCTTGAGGATGGACTTGAGGCTTTTCTGAGAAAGGGCGCCCAGATGCAGCGCCCGTTCGCAGGCCGCGTCCAGGCGTTCGGGACCGTGCTCCTTGGCCAGCCCAATGACGCCCAGGCAGGATCTGTAGCCCTGCACAGGATGTTTGCGCGAGTCTATGATGGCCTCGGCCAGCGCAAAGACATTGGGGCCGAGCTTCCGTGCCCATTCCATGATGCGCTCCGGGGTCCAGCCCGCGTATTCTTGGTGGCTCTTGGGCATGTGTTCCATCACGGTCGTATGCCGTCCTTTCTGCATGGACCTAGGATGCACGGACACGCGCTGGCCCTTGTGGAAGCATTCCACGCTGGTGGCCGTGATCCGAACGTCGACACGTTTTTTGATGAGGCTGCACGGCACGGAGTAATAATGCCCGTCCACTTCGACATGGTAGTCGATGTTGACCGTGGCCTGCTTCCACTCGGCAAAGACGTAAGGGGCGCACGGCAGCGGGAGGAGTGCTGGCTTGTCGAGGGTTTCGAAAGCCTCCCTTCGGCTGCCCGGCAGCTTTTTGAACGGTCGGGAGTTGAGGTCGGCTACCAGGGCGGCGATGGCAAGGTTGGCTTCGTGCAGGGACAGAAAGATCCGGTTGCGCAGTCTGGCCAGAATCCAACGCTCCACAATCTGCACGCCGACCTCAACCTTGGCCTTGTCCTTGGGCTTGCGCACCCTGGCCGGGATGACGGCCGAGCCGTAGTGTGCAGCCATGTCGTCGTAGGTCGGATTGATGTCGGGCTCGTAGCGGCAGGCTTTGTTGACGCCCGACCGCAGATTGTCGGGGACAAGCAGATGCGGGGCGCCGCCGAAAAAGGTGAAGGCGCGGACATGGGAGCCGATCCAGTCCGGCAGGCCCTGCGTCCACGTGGCCTCGGCAAAGGTGTAGTTGCTGGCACCAAGCACGGTCACAAAGATCTGGGCCTCGCGAACCTTGCCGCTGAACGGGTCCTGGATGGGAAGGGTCTGGCCGGCGTAGTCAATGAAAGCCTTTTCCCCGGCCAGATGGATTTGGCGCATGGATGGCTTGAGTTTGCTGACGAAGGCGCGGTAGCGGTCGCAGAAGCAACTGTATTGCAAGCCGTCGGGTTGCTCTGCCTTGTACTCCTCCCAGAGCAGAAGCAGGGTCACAGAGCGTCGTTTGCGCTCTATGTGGACGTCGGCCCAGTTCGGCTCCGGCCGCTTCACAGTGCTCGGCGGCAGGGGCGGAAAGAGCAGGCTCTCAATATCCGAGTCGGACAAGCCGGGCGGCAAAGGCCAACCTATATTGGCCGCCCGAGATCGACGCAGATACTCGATTGCGGTGTTGTGTGAAATGCTGAGGCTCTGACCGATCTGTCGCACGGTCAGCCCTGATTGAAAGTGAAGTCGTAAGACGTCTTTGATCTTGCGCATGGATAACCTCGAATTGGCCATGGGCACCTCCTGAAAAGGAGTATGCCCGAGTTATCCAGCGCCGCACCCGCTGAGGAAATTTTTCCCGTGGGATCGAACACGACCCGGTGTTCAGTTTGTTCCGGAATCGGTGTTCAGTTTCCCATGGATTCCGTGTTCAGTTTGCCGCGGAATCGGTGTTCAGTTTGCTCCGGAATCCATGTTCAGCTTGGATCGGAATACGCATATCTGGATTAGCAACCGCGCATAGCTCAATAGCTTCATCAATCCCTTTTGAAATGTTCATTCTTACATTAGAGAATCCATTATCATACCACCATGGAAGACGTGGCGCGTTTTCAAGGGCAAGCTTTAAACTGTTAGCTTTCGATATGATGTTCTGAATTCTTGATATATCTTCGACAAATCTTTTTTCCCATTCTTCAATATTAATAGCGTCACGATAATTATTACACGCAGTATATATTTTTTTCATCCATGGGGCAGATGATAGCCCTATAGTTTGAGGAGATAACAACGATATGGATGAAATTGTATCTTTAATTTTATGAATCAACATTGTTACAGCTCCTTATTTTCGCAAATATTCCAAATAGTCAGCCCACGCCTGCATCATGCGCCGCCGTTCTTCTAAGAACTCAGCCTTATTATACACGGCCCGTATCTTGTTTTGCTCCGCGTGGGCAAGCTGCCGCTCTATGGCGTCCGAGGACCAGCCTTGTTCGTTCAGGAGGGTGCTGGCCATGTGCCGAAAACCATGGGGCACAATGTCCTCATTGGAATAACCAAGGCGGCGTAGTGCGCTACGCACAGTGTTTTCGCTCATGGGGCCGCCGGAGTTCCCCCTTGCGGGAAAGACGTAGCGGCCTCGCCCGGAAAGGGCGCGTGTTTCCTTCAGGATCTCGACTGCCTGACGCGGAAGTGGCGTAATGTGGTCTGGCCTCTTGCGGACCTTTTGGCCCTTCATTTTTTCCCCGCTGATTCGCCACAAAGCGCCGTCCAGGTCAATGTCTGCCCATTCTGCCTGTCGCAAGTTTCCGGGCCTAAGAAACACTATGGGGGAAAGTCGTAGAGCCTGCCTGGTGATGAAAAAGCCGGGGTAATTGTCAATGTCGCGAAGGAGCTTGCCGATCTTGGCCGGCTCCAGAATTGTGGGAAAATTGCGGGGAATGGGTGGGGCTATCGCGCCACGCAGGTCGGCCGTTACATCTCTTTGTGCACGACCCGTGGCCACGGCGTAACGCCAAACCTGCCCACAGATCTGCTTTGTCCGCCTAGCAAGTTCCAGATGCCCCCTGGACTCGATACGCCGCAGACAGGCAAGCAGGTCCAGCGGCTCGATGTCTTTAATGGCGCGAGGTCCGATCATGGAAAAGACGTTGCTCTCCAGACGATAAATGACTGTGACTGCGTGCTCGGGTGTCCATTGGTGCTTAAACTTCTCGAACCATTCTCGGCCGATGATTTCCACCGTTTCTTTGGTCTGGGCCCTAGTTTCGGCTTTTCTGGCCTTTCGCTCCTCTGATGGATCAATTCCCTCCAGGAGCAACAAGCGAAATTCCCGCGCCTTGTCCCTTGCGTCCTTGAGGCTGACATCGGGATAGATCCCGAGCGAAAGGCGGTTTTCTTTGTAGCGAAAGGTGTACTTGAAGCGCCACCTTTTGGACGTAGCCGTGACTTCCAGATAGAGGCCGTTTCCGTCAAAGAGCTTGTAGCTCTTACGGCCGTCAGACGGCGGCTGGGCACTCTTAACTTGGGCATTGTTGAGCATCGCAAAACCTCCATGGTTTCGTCCGGTGCCAGATCCAAGTTGCCCCGAGTAATCGGCCCAAAATGCATGGGACCGCTTAACCCGCGTCCCAAGGGGCAACTTTTGAAGGAAACAGACGGCCGGAAAACAGGTTGCCCTGATCGTTGCCCCACTTAAATTTGGAATTCAAAGAAATGGACTAGAACAAAGTGAACCAGACATAACGAATAAACCCCGGTTTTCCTTGGATTTCGGAAAACCGGGGTTTGCTCTGGAATATGAAATGGCGGAGAGGGTGGGATTCGAACCCACGTACCGGTGATTAGCCGGTAACTCGATTTCGAGTCGAGCGCGTTACGGCCGGACTTCGCTACCTCTCCGCGAGGTTTTTGGAAATTTTCTTTTCCTGGCGGCGCTTCCGGAAGAAGCCGCTCAGGACGGAGCTGCACTCCGCTTCGAGGACACCGCCCAGGGCCCAGAAGTGATGGTTGCTCCAGGGCAGGTCCGTGCCGCTCATGCGGCTGACCAGGCAACCCGCCTTGGGGTCCGCGGCGGCGTAGACCACTCCGGCCAGCCGGGCCTGGATGACGGCGCCCAGGCACATGATGCAGGGCTCCAGGGTCACCACCAGGACCGCATCGGTCAGGCGGTGGTTGCCGACCTGCCGGGCGGCTTCGCGCAGGGCCAGGATCTCGGCGTGGGCCGTGGGATCGTTGTCCCTGATCGTCCCGTTCTCGCCGCGGCCCAGGATGCGGCCGCTGCCGTCCACGATCACCGCGCCCACCGGCACGTCTCCCCGCTCCTCGGCCGCAAGGGCCAATTGCAGGGCCTCGTTCATGAAGGGCTCCCAGACGCTGATTTCGTCCGGGTCCGGCGTCAGGGAAGGGGCACAGTAGAAAGTCATGGGTCCGCTGTCAATGCTCTTTGCAGCTCCCGGCCACGTCCCCGGCCTACCGGGCCTTGAGGTAGTCCACGCCGCCCTTCAGCAGGGCCGTGCCGAGGGTGGACGTCTCGCCGCGGGTCCAGCGCGGGTGGTTGGTCGGGTGATTGTAGGCCTCGGGGTGCGGCATGAGGCCCAGAATCCGGCCCGACGGGTCCGTCAGGCCCGCAATGCCCAAGGGAGAGCCGTTGGGGTTGGCCGGGTATTCCTGGGTCACGGCCTTGGTCGACGGGTCCACGTATTGCAGGGCGATGAGATTCTGCTCCTGCAGGCGCGCAAGGGTCGTCTCGTCGCCGGGCACGAGCTTGCCCTCGCCGTGGCGCACGGGAATATAAAGGTAATCGAGGCCCTTGGTGAACACGCAGGGCGAGTCCTGGTTGATCTTGAGCGTCACCCAGCGGTCCTCGTACTTGGCCGAATCGTTGTGGCTCAAGGACACCTGGCGGGTGAAGTAGGCCCCGTCCAGGGCCGGCAGCAGACCCAGCTTCACGAGAAGCTGAAAGCCGTTGCAGATGCCCAGGATCAGGCCCCCGGCGTCGAGGAAGCCCTTGAGTTCCTCCATGAGGGAGCGGCCGCTGGCGGTTTTCATGTGCCGCCAGCGCAGGGCCGCGGCCTGGGCCGAGCCCAGATCGTCGCCGTCGAGGAAACCGCCGGGCAGGATGAGAAAATTGTAGTCGGCGAGCCGCACCTTGTCCGCCGTCAGGTCCGAGAAATATACGATGGTCGTCTGGTCCGAACCGGCCTGGTCCGCGGCAAAGGCGCATTCCCGCTCGCAATTAGTCCCGTATCCGGTGATCACCAATGTCTTGACCTGGGCCATCTTCCCTCCAAAAAAGCGGCCGCAGCCGCGCTGTGTTTTCACGTAAGGAAGGCCATTACAGGCCAAGCAAACCCGGCGCAAGCCCGAAAATGACCCCTTGCCGCTGTTTGCACTCCGCCCGGTTTCTGCTATGCAGACCCGAGGTGTTTGCAGGACACCAGGGCCGCTTGACAAGCCGGAAGTCCGCTGCCAAATGACCCGGCGGACATATTGGTTGTCGAATTTCGGGCTGCCGGCAGGTGGCCCATTTGTTTTGTGAACCACGGATTCCGCGCACCCGCGCGGACGATGGCAGAAGAACTTTCAGGCGCACGAGGACGTGATGAACACCAAATTCATTTTTGTGACCGGAGGGGTGCTCTCCTCCCTGGGAAAAGGGCTGGCCGCCGCCTCCATCGCGGCCCTGCTCAAGGCGCGGGGCCTTAGGGTTACCATTCAGAAGCTCGACCCCTACATCAACGTCGACCCGGGAACCATGAACCCCTTCCAGCACGGCGAAGTGTACGTCACCGACGACGGCGCCGAGACGGACCTGGATCTGGGCCACTACGAGCGCTATCTCGGCACGAGCATGCACCAGCGCAACAACTATACCTCGGGCCGCATCTACAACACAGTCATCACCAAGGAACGCCGCGGCGACTACCTCGGCGGGACCGTGCAGGTCATCCCGCACATCACCGACGAGATCAAATCATCCATCCTGAGCCTGGCCAGCGACGACCTCGACGTGGCCCTGGTCGAGATCGGCGGCACCGTCGGCGACATCGAGGGCCTGCCCTTCCTGGAAGCCATCCGCCAGCTACGCGCCGACCTGGGCAAGGACAACGTCCTCTACATTCACCTGACCCTGGTGCCCTTCATCAAGGCCGCAGGCGAACTGAAGACCAAGCCCACGCAGCACTCCGTCAAGGAACTGCGCAGCCTCGGCATCCAGCCCGACATCATCCTCTGCCGCTCCGAGGTGAACCTCGGCGACGACATCAAGCGCAAGATCGCCCTCTTCTGCAACGTGGACCGCGACGCGGTCTTTACCGCCATCGACGTCAATCACATCTACGAACTGCCCCTGACCCTCTACAACGAGGGCGTGGACCAGAAGATCGCCATACTGCTGCGCCTGGCCGCCAAAAACCCGGACCTGCAGGCCTGGAAGGACCTCGTGTACAACCTGCACCATCCCAGGACCCAGGTCACCATCGCCATCGTCGGCAAGTACGTTGACCTCAAGGAAGCCTACAAGAGCCTGCACGAGGCCCTGACCCACGGCGGCGTGGCCAACCACGCGGCCATCCGCTTCCTGTACGTCAACTCCGAGGAGATCACGTCCGAGAACGTGGCCGAGAGGCTGGCCGCCGCCGACGGCATCCTCGTGCCCGGCGGCTTCGGCATCCGCGGCGTGGAAGGCAAGATCGCGGCCATCACCTACGCCCGCGAGAACAAGGTCCCCTTCTTCGGCATCTGCCTGGGCATGCAGTGCGCGGTCATCGAGTACGCCAGGAGCGTCATGGGCCTGGCCAAGGCCAACTCCGAGGAGTTCGACCTGACCACGCCGGACCCGGTCATCTATCTGATGAAGGAGTGGTTCGACTTCCGCAAGAAGTGCGTGCAGCGCCGCGACATGGCCAGCGAGAAGGGCGGCACCATGCGTCTGGGCGCCTACCCCTGCGTCATCGAGAAGGACACCCGCGCCTTCGAGGCCTACGGCCAGGCCGAGGTATCGGAACGCCATCGCCACCGCTACGAATTCAACGGCGCCTACCAGAAGCGCTTCGAGGAGGCCGGCCTGACCATCAGCGGCACCTCGCCCGACAAGAGCCTGGTGGAGATCGTGGAGATCAAGGACCACCCGTGGTTCCTGGGCTGCCAGTTCCACCCCGAGTTCACCTCCCGGCCCATGCTGCCCCACCCGCTGTTCCGCGAGTTCATCGCCGCGGCCGTGGCCAACAAGAAACCCGAGCAGGAACCATGATCGACTGCGCCGAGCTGGTCGCCGACCGCCCCTTCCTCATCGCCGGACCCTGCGTCCTGGAGAGCCTCGACGTGGCCATGACCGTGGCCGTGGAGCTGCAGGCCATCTGCGCGGAGCTGGGCCTGCCGCTCATTTTCAAGAGCTCCTACGACAAGGCCAACCGCACCGCGGGGGGGAGCTTCCGGGGGCCGGGGCTGGACACCGGGCTCGACTGGCTGGCCCAGATCAAGAGCCGCACGGGCCTGCCCATCATCACGGACATCCACGAGCCGCGCCAGGCCTCCCTGGCCGCCGAGGTGGCCGACGTGCTGCAGATCCCGGCCTTCCTCTGCCGCCAGACGGACCTGCTGCTGGCCGCGGCCCGCACCGAGCGCGTCGTGAACATCAAGAAGGGGCAGTTCATGGCCCCGTGGGACATGCGCGGCCCGGTCGAGAAGATCCGCTCCGAGGGGTTCACGCGCATCTGGCTGACGGAGCGAGGCTCCATGTTCGGCTACAACAACCTCGTGGTCGATTTCCGGTCCCTGGTCATCATGAAGCAGTTCGGCTGCCCGGTCATCTTCGACGCCACGCACTCGGTGCAGCTGCCCGGCGGTCAGGGCACGTCCTCGGGCGGCCAGCGCGAGTTCGTGCCGCCCCTGGCGCGGGCGGCCGTGGCCAGCGGCTGCCAGGGCCTGTTCATGGAGATCCACCCGGACCCGGACAAGGCCCTGTGCGACGGCCCCAACTCCTGGCCCCTGGCCAAGGCCCGCACCCTGCTCTCGGAGCTGGCGGCCATCTGGAGCGTCCCCAATGAATGCTGAGAGCCTGGCCCGTGACGTGCGCCTCATGATCCTGGACGTGGACGGGGTGCTGACCGACGGCGGCCTGTACTACGACGAATCCGGCTGCGTCATGAAGCGCTTCAACGTCCAGGATGGTCTGGGCATCAAGCTCGGACCCAAGGCCGGCATCGAATTCGCGGTCATCACGGGCCTGGAGTCCCCGGCCGTGAAGCGGCGCGTGACGGAACTGGGCATCGGCCACTACTATTACGGGCACCACCGGAAGGTGCCGGCCATGCGCGAGATTTCCGAGAAGACCGGTATCCCCTTCGAGCACATGGCCTACGTGGGCGACGACTGGGTCGACGCCGCGCCCATGTCCATGGTCGGCTTCCCCATCGCCGTGCCCAACGCCCGTCCCGAGATCCTCAAGCTCGCGGCCTGGACCACCCGGGCCATGGGCGGCCACGGGGCCGTGCGCGAGGCCCTGGACTTCGTCCTGCGCGCCCAGGGCAAGCTCGACGCCATGTGGCGGGAGTGGCTGACGGCATGAAGCGAGCCCTGGCGGCCCTGCTGACCCTTCTCGTCCTGGCCGGCATCGCCGTCCTGGGTTGGCGCATGCTGTGGCCCGAGCGTCTGGGCCCCGACATCGCCCGCAACGTGGACGTGGACCTGAGCCTCAAGGGCGTGAACCTGAGCCAGGGCAAGGACGGCAAAAAGCTCTGGAACCTGAGCGCTGCCGGGGCGGACTACGCCGAGGCCGGAGACGAGCTGATCCTGACGGACCCCGTCATC
Source organism: Desulfomicrobium salsuginis (assembly GCF_054657795.1). Classification (NCBI taxonomy): domain Bacteria; kingdom Pseudomonadati; phylum Thermodesulfobacteriota; class Desulfovibrionia; order Desulfovibrionales; family Desulfomicrobiaceae; genus Desulfomicrobium; species Desulfomicrobium salsuginis. Next base: position 2,066,951 of record NZ_BAAHYA010000002.1, read on the forward strand.
ACCTACTGGGGCGAGGACGGCGAGGACCACGTCGAAGTCACGGCGCCCAAGGGGCAGGTCTGGCAGAAGGAGGACCGCGCCAGGATGTGGGACGGCGTCAACGCCACCCGGGGGGAATACCGCATGCGCGCCGACACCCTCGACTACACGGGCGGCAACCGCACCTTGGTTCTGTCCGGCCACATCGATATTTCAAGCGATTCCATGCAGGGCAGTTCCGACGCCCTGACCTATTTCCTGGACACGGGCGACATCCTGGCCCGCGGCAACGTCCAGGTCACCCTGAACTGACGAGCGGGAACATCTATGCGTTCACTCATTCTGATTCTCCTCCTGGCATGGGCCGCCCCCCTGTGGGCGGCGGAGCAGACCGTGCCGGTCAAGATCACGTCCGACACCATGACCTACACCCAAAAAGGCGACCAGGTGCTCTTTTCCGGGTCGGTGCACGTCATCCGCCAGGACGTCGAGATGTGGTCCGACACCCTGACCGTGTTCCTCGACAAAAAGCAGGGCGGAGGCAACTCCACCCAGACCGCCATGGACCAGCAAAGCTCCATCAAGAAAATCGTCTCCCAGGGCAATGTCCGCCTGAAGGCCGACAAGGGACGCTCCGGCACCTGCGCCAAGGCCACATACGAAACGGCCACGGAGATCCTGACCCTCGAAGGCGACCCCGTGCTCATGGAAGGCGCCAACAAGATCCAGGGCGAGGTCATCAAGCTCTACATGCGGGAGAACCGCAGCGAAGTCCTGGGCGGCAAGCAGCGGGTCGAGGCCATCTTCAACACCCCGGCCGACACCAAGGAGCTCAAGCCGTGACGATCCTGTCCGGCCGCCAGCTGGCCAAACGCTACGGCGCCCGCGACGTTGTCCGCGACATCGACCTCGACGTGCGCCAGGGCGAGGTCGTCGGCGTGCTCGGCCCCAACGGCGCCGGCAAGACCACGACCTTCTACATGCTCGCCGGCATCGTCTCGCCCACGCGCGGGGAGGTCACCCTGGACGGCGTGGACATCACCCGCTGGCCCCTGCACAAGCGCGCCCGCCTGGGCATGAGCTACCTGCCCCAGGAAAGCTCCATCTTCCGCAAGCTGACCGTGCGCCAGAACCTGCAGCTCATCCTGGAATACTCCGGCCGCACGGCCGAGGAACAGAAACGCACGGCCGACAGGCTCCTGGACGAACTCGGCATCACCCGCCTGCAGGACCAGCAGGCGGCCTACCTGTCCGGCGGCGAGCGGCGCAGGCTCGAAATCGCCCGCGCCCTGATCCGCGACCCGAAGTTCATCCTGCTGGACGAACCCTTCGCCGGCATCGACCCCCTGGCCGTGGACGACATCCAGACCATCATCGAGGGCCTCAAGGCCAAGGGCATCGGCGTGCTCATCTCCGACCACAACGTGCGCGAGACCCTGCAGATCTGCGACCGCGCCTACCTGGTGTATGACGGCCGCATCATCCTGAGCGGCAGCCCCGACGAAATCGTCGCCGACCCCGGGGCGCGCAAGGTCTATCTCGGCGAGGGTTTCAGCCTTTAGCGGCGTGCCGATTTCCCAAGGATTGCCACGACCTGCCTTCTGTGGCAAAGTCTTTGCTGGATGAATCCGCCGACGACAACACTGCATTTTACGCGTAGACGACAGAGACACTATGGGCCTTGAACTTCGACAGAACCTCAAGCTGACGCAGCAGCTGGTCATGACCCCGCAGCTGCAGCAGGCCATCAAGCTGCTTCAGCTCTCCCGATTCGAGCTCCTCGAAGCCGTTCAGCAGGAACTGCTGGAAAATCCGATGCTTGAGGAAGCGCCGCGGGAACTCTCCGAGGAGGTCGAAGCCCAGGCCCCGCCCGCCGAGCAGCGGGCCGACGTGTCCTTCGACGACGCCGAACTCATGCGCAACGCCGACTGGGAGAACTACCTCGGCGACTTTTCGAGCACGACCAAGCAGGTGCAGTTCAAGGAGACCGAGGCCCTCGAAGAGATGATGTCCTACGAGGCCAGGCTCTCGGGCAAGCCATCCCTGGAAGGGCATCTCCTGTGGCAGCTCTGCCTCTCCAACATCACCGAAGAGGAAGAGGCCATCGGCGAGGCCATCATCGGCAATCTGGACTCCCTGGGCTACCTGACGACCAGCGCCGAGGAGATCGCCTCCGAGACCCTTTCGCCCCTGGCCCTGGTCAAGTCCGTCCTGCACCGCCTGCAGCGCTTCGACCCCGTGGGCGTAGCCGCCCGTTCCCCCAAGGAGTGCCTGCTCATCCAGCTGGAGGTCCTGGGCCAGGACGACCCCATCCTCATCTCCCTGGTCGACGAGCATCTGGAGGACATCGAGAAGCGCCGCTACAAGCCGCTCCTGCGCAAGTTCAAGATCCAGATGGAGGACCTGAAGGCCTACCTGGACATCATCCAGACCCTGGACCCCATGCCCGGAGCGAGCTACGGCAGCGACAACACCGTCTTCGTCAGCCCCGACGTCTTCGTCTACGAGTACGAAGGCGATTTCGTCATCGTCATGAATGACGACGGCCTGCCCAAGCTGCAGCTCAGCCCCTACTACATGGAAGACACGAGCCTGGCCGTGAAGGGCCCGGACCGGGAGTACTTACACGACAAGATGCGCTCGGCCATGTGGCTCATGAAGAGCTTGCACCAAAGGCAGAGAACCTTGTATAAGGTGGTCGAGAGCATCGTGCGGTTTCAGCGGGCCTTCTTCGAGCACGGAGTGACCAAGCTCAAGCCCCTGATCCTCAAGGACGTGGCCGACGACATCGAGATGCACGAATCCACGGTCAGTCGCATCACCACGAGCAAGTACGTGGCCACACCGCACGGCATCTTCGAACTGAAATTTTTCTTCAATTCCGCGCTGGAGATGGACGACGGCACCCAGGTGGGCTCCGAATCCGTCAAGGCCATCATCAAGAAGATGGTCAGCGAGGAAGACCCCAAGCACCCCTACAGCGACGAGAAAATCGCAGCGGTGCTGAAGGAAACGCTGGATGTGAACATCGCCCGCCGCACGGTGGCAAAATACCGCGCCGTTCTGGGCATCGAGTCGTCATCCAAGCGCAAGCAGGTGTTTTGATATCCCACCCCGCGCCGCCCTTCGGGGAAGACGCGGGGTTGACCCTCAACTGACGAGGAGGATTCCATGAGGATAGTCTTCAACTTCAAGAACTTCGACCCTTCCGACCACCTGCGCAAGTACGCCAAGGACCGTTTCGGCAAGCTCGGCAAATTCATGGCCGGCACCCCTGACGCCGAACTGCAGGTCAACCTCGAAGTCGAGAAATTCCGCCATATCGCCGACGTCGTCCTGACCGGCAAGAACGTGCACATCTCCGCCCGCGAGGACAGCGAGGACATGTACTCCACCGTGGACATGGTGTGGGACAAGCTCGAAGCCCAGATGCGCAAGATCCGCGACAAGGACAAGAGCAAGCGCAAGGCCGGCGGCGAGACCGTGCGCATGGACGTCATCAGCTTCGACGAGGACACCACGGGCAAGCGCAGACAGAGCATCCAGCAGACCGACCACTTCGAGCCCAAACCCATGGTCGTCGAAGAGGCCGCCATGCAGCTCGGCAAGACGGAGAACGAGTTCCTCGTCTTCCTGAACGCCGAGAACGAACGCGTCAATGTCATCTACCGCCGCAAGACCGGCGACTTCGGCCTCATCGACCCTGGGGTATAAGGGCATGAAGCTTGCCGAATATCTGGACAAGGACCTGATCATTCCCGACCTTTCGGCCAGGACCAAGAAGGAGGTCCTGGCCGAACTCGTTTCGTCGCTTCCGGCCAAATTTCCCGGCGTGGACGCCAATCGCGTGGCCCAGGTGCTCATGGACCGTGAGCTGCTCGGCACCACGGGCATCGGCGACGGCATCGCCATCCCCCACGGGAAGCTGGACAGCCTCGGCCAGGTCATGGTCATCGTGGGCCGCAGCCGCGAGGGCGTCGATTTCGCCAGCCTGGACCACAAGCCGGCCACCATCTTTTTCACGGTCTTGGCCCCTTCCAACGTGGTGGGCCTGCACCTGAAGATCCTGGCCACAATCTCGCGCCTGCTCAAGGACACCGGCTTCCGTCAGGCTTTTTCCGACGCCGCCGACGGCGAAAGCCTGTGGCGGCTGCTGCAGTCCGTCTGAAAACCGCGCAGGGCACGTCACACATGGAGAAGCGCAGCGAACTCAAAAACGTCGTCATCGTCTCGGGCATGTCGGGCTCGGGCAAGAGCACGGCCCTGCGTGTCTTCGAGGACATGGGCTTCTTCTGCGTGGACGGCCTGCCGGCCCGCATGGCTCCGGCCCTGATCGAGCTGTTCTTCTCGTCCCCGTCCAAGGACTACCCGGGCCTGGCCATGGGCATGGACCTGCGCCAGCCCGACTTCGCCGGGCAGTGGCGTGAAGTGCTGCAGGACATGGAGAAGCTGTCGGTGCGCCCGACCATCCTCTTCACGGACTCCTCGGACCAGGTTCTGCTGCGCCGCTACGCCACCACGCGCCGGCCCCACCCCCTGGCCACGGGCAACCTGGGCCTGGAAGCCGCCCTGGACCGGGAGCGGGAGATTCTGGAGCCCATCCGCAACCAGGCCGACCTGGTCGTCGACACGTCCCACTACTCGGTCCACGACCTGCGCCGCGTCATCCAGGACAAGTGGGCCAGCATCGCCAGCCAGAGCCAGGGCATGCGCGTGCACCTCATCTCCTTCGGCTTCAAGTACGGGGCCCCGGCCGAGGCCGACGCGGTCATGGACCTGCGTTTCCTGCCAAACCCCTATTTCGTCGAGGACCTGCGTCCCCTGTCCGGACAGGATGAAGCCATCGCCCGCTACGTCCTGGACGGCGAACCCGGCCGGGAGTACCTGAAGAGGCTCTTGGAGTTCCTCGACTTCACCGTGCCCCTCTACGCCAGGGAAGGGCGCTACCGCCTGACCATGGCCTTCGGCTGTACCGGCGGACGCCACCGCTCCGTGGCCGTGACCGAAGCCGTGCTTGCCCACCTGAGGGCGTGCGGGTACACCGTCTCGGTGGAGCATCGACATTTCAGTCTCGGATAACGCTTTCTGGAGGAAGAATGGTTGGAGTGATTCTGGTGACCCATGGCCAGTTCGGCCAGCATCTGCTGGAGGCTGCCCAGACCATCCTGGGGCCGCAGGAACAATGCGCCCACCTGGCGGTGGAAGGCGCGGTGGACATGGCCACCCTGCTGACGGACCTGAAAAGCGCCGTCAAACGGATGGAGACGGGCGAAGGCGTGATCATCCTGACCGACATGTTCGGCGGCACGCCGTCCAACATCAGCCTGTCCCTGCTCCAGCCCGGCAAGGTCGACGTCCTGACCGGCGTCAACCTGCCCATGCTGCTGCGCATCCTCGGCATGCGCGACCAGGAGCTGACACAGTTGGCCCAGAATGCCAAAAACGCAGGCATCCAGGGCATCGTGCTCGCGGGCGAGGTGCTGACCCGCAAGATCGGCGAGGCCTAGACGTGCTCTGGTTCCGCATCGACAACCGACTGGTCCACGGTCAGGTCATCGAGGCCTGGCTGCCGCACATCAGGGCCAAGACCCTGGTGGTGGCCAACGACGACCTGGCCTCCGACGCGCTCAGGCAGGAAATCATGAGCCTGGCTGTCCCGAGCGACGTGTCCTTCGTCTGCTGCACCGTGGCCGAAACGCCCGACGTGCTGCGACGCGTCTTCAAGGGGAACGCCTCACAGCACGTCATGGTGCTGTTTTCGACCTGCGCCGACGCAAGGTCCGCGCACATGGCAGGGCTGTCCTTCTCCCAGGTCAACATCGGCAATCTGCACTACGGGCCGGGCAAGGAGCAGGTCTGCGAACATATCGCCCTGGGGCCTGACGACCGCAACTGCCTCAAGTATTTCGCGGACCACGACGTGGAAATCGACTTTCGCTGCGTGCCCACGGCCACGCCAAAGGTCAACCTATGAACCACCCGGAACCGTCATGATCACCCTGCACGACTTCACCATTCTGGCCGGAGGTGGTTTTTTTTTGCCCTGCTCTGGCTGACCCGCTTCGCCCTTGACCTGGGCTTCGTCCACCGCCCCCTCTTCGCCGCCATGCTCTGGGCGCTCCTGACCTTCAGGCTGCAGCCGGCCCTGAGCGCCGGAATCTTCTTCGAACTCCTGTGGCTCGACCTCTTCCCGGCCGGCACCTTCATCCCGCCCCACGGCCTGCTGGCCCTGACCGCCACCCTGGGCGCCCTGGCCTGCGTGCCCGAGGCGGACATGCGCCTCTCGGCCCTCATTCTGATTCTCTCCCTCCCCCTGGCCTACCTGGGCGCCTGGGTGGAACAACGCTACCGCAAACGCCAGAACCTGAGCTACAACAGGCTCATCATCTGGAACAGACGCGGCATGAACCAACCCTATACGCCGGACCGCCTTGTCTTCCAAGCCCTGGGCGAGATGTTCGCCCTGGGTTTCGCCCTCTACCTGTCCTGCACCGCGGCCCTGCTGGCAATCGTCAAACTGGTCGCCCCCTGGGTGGCCGGGGGGCCTCAGCCCACGTGGTCCATGCTCTGGATCGGGGCCTGCGCCGGGGCCGTCCTGGCGCTGCGCCTGCCCCGGGCTTACGCTCTGGCCGGCGCGAGCCTCGTGCTCGGCGTTCTACTTACGCTCTGACCCTTGACAATATCTTCACAATGTTCTCTCTTGGCAGCCGCGAATAATTGTGATATTTGGCACAAACTTATTGTTGGTCAATAAACCCTTGTAGGAGGAATACCATGTCCGTTTATGTTTTCGGTCACAAGAATCCTGATTCCGACACCATCTGCAGCGCTATCGCGCTGGCCGACCTGAAGAGCAAGCTGGGCGTGGCCTGCACCCCGGCCGCCCAGGGCGAGCTTCCCCCCGAGACCAAGTTCATCCTGGAAAAGTTCGGTGTTGCCGCTCCTGCCGTGAAGACCGCCTTTGCCGGCGAAAAGGTTTTCCTGGTCGACACCTCCGATCTGGCTCAGCTCCCCGACGACATCAAGCAGGCTGAAGTCCTGGGCATCGTCGACCACCATAAGCTGGGCGACCTGACCACTTCCAGCCCGCTCGAGTGCTGGATCTGGCCCGTGGGCTGCACCGCCACCGTCATCACCGCCATGTACAAGTACTTCGGCGTCGAGATCCCCAAGAACATCGCCGGCATCATGCTGTGCGCCATCCTGAGCGACACCGTCATCTTCAAGTCCCCGACCTGCACCCCGGCCGACAAGGAAGCCGCTGCCGAACTGGGCAAGATCGCCGGCATCGCCGACCTGGCCGCCCTGGGCATGGAAATGTTCAAGGTCAAATCCGCCGTTGAAGGCACCCCGGCCCGCGAGCTGGTCCTGCGCGACTACAAGGACTTCAACATGAACGGCACCAAGGTCGGCATCGGCCAGTTGGAAGTCGTCGACCTGTCCATCCTCGACGCCGTCAAGGGCGACCTGGCCGCCGACATCGCCAAGCTGAAGGCCGAGAAGGGCAACCACTCCGTGTTCCTGCTGCTGACCGACATCATGAAGGAAGGCTCCGAGATCCTGATCGCCTCCGACGACGCCTCCGTGGTCGAGAAGGCCTTCGGCGCCAAGCCCGTGGACGGAAAGGCCTGGCTGCCCAAGGTCATGTCCCGCAAAAAGGACGTCGTGCCCAAGTTCGAGAAGGTCTTCGCCTAAGCCGCGACCGCTTCGAAATGAAGAAGCCCGTCCAGGTTCGCCTGGGCGGGCTTTTTTTCGTTCGAGCGCACGTGCCTGCCGCAAGAAACCGCAGTAAGGCGCGGCCGCAGGGCGTTCATGCGCGGCGACGCAGATGATGAAGAGAGAACCGCGTACCTATGCGTCATTCCCGCGAAGGCGGGAATCCATGCATTTGATTGCATGGGAAGCAAGATGGATTCCCGCCTTCGCGGGAATGACACGTAGACAGGGCGTGAAGTTTGACATGACCCGAAAGCCCGAGCGGCAAATCAGGGAACGCCCATATTTCGCCTTCACATCGGGATATCGACGATAACCGCCGTGGCCTACTGCACCTTCTCCCCGGTCACTTCCTCGCGCAGCGCGTCCACCTTGCCGCGCAGGTAGGCGGCCACCAGGTCGCCCATGTCGTCGCTGCCCGAGTGTTTGAGGGCGTAGGCGCGCAGGTCTTCTTCGGCCTGCTTTTCCATGCGCTCGGATTCCATGAACATGAGAAAGACCAGGCCCATGGCGGCGTTGTTTTCCGCGGTGCCGTCGCAGAGATGCTGGATCTGCTCGTCGGGAATGGTGTCGAAGAGGCGGTCGGCGAACTCGCCGATCCATTTGGAGTAGAGTTCCGGCATGAGGTCCGGAATGAGGACGGCCAGGCGGTCGGCGGCCTCCTGGGAGACGTTGGGCATGGTCACCAGGAAATATTCCGCCAGGGCTTCGCGGCGGCGCTCCTCGGTGTTCGAGAACTTGTCGAGAATGACCAGAAAGATGTGGGCCCGCATCTGGGCTTGGGTCAGGGGCATATGTCCTCCTACACGCCGAACGGTTCGAGGCAGCGGGGGTTCTCCGCCACGGCGGCCATGACGATGCGGGCGCAGGCCTCGGCGTCGGAGCCGGCGTGGTGGTGGTTCAGGGCCAGGCCCAGGTGGCGGCAGACGTCGGGCAGCTTGGTCGGCCGCAGGTTCCACTGGTTGCGGGCCAGGTTCACGGTGCAGACGAAGGGCAGGCGCGGGGCGGGCAGGCCGGCCATGGTGCAGCAGGCCCCGAGCACGCCCTTGTCGAAGCTCGCGTTGTGGGCGGCCAGGAAATCCGCGTCCTCCAGAAAGCCGGCGTTCTCGATCCAGAAGTCCCGGAAACCCGGGCTGTCCTTGACGTCGGACCAATGGATGCCGTGCACGCCGACGCAGAACGGCGAAAAGCGGGAGCGCGGCGGCCGGATGAGCCCGTACAGGGAGTCGACGACGGCTCCGCCGCGGACCTTGGTCAGGCCCACGGCGCAGGCGCTGTCGCGGCGCGAGTCCGCGGTCTCGAAGTCGATGGCGACGAAGGTGCGGGTCATGTCAGCAGATGCGCGGCAGCTGTTCGCCCTCGAGCATGTCCATGAGGCGCGTGCCGCCAAGCGGCGTCTCCAGCACGACCTTGCCGGGGTGTTCGGCGCGCACCGTGCCGATCTGCACCGCATCGCGGCCCAGCGGGTCGGCGCGCATGACCGACAGGGCCGCCTCGGCGTGCTCCTGGGGCAGGATGCACAGGAACTTGCCCTCGTTGGCCAGATAGAGCGGGTCGAGGCCGAGGAAGGAACAACCGCCGCTGACCTCGGGCCGCACGGGGATGCTCGACTCCAGAATCCGGCACTCCACGCCCGACTGCCCGGCGATCTCGTTCAGGGTCGTGGCCACGCCGCCGCGGGTGGGGTCGCGCAGGACATGCACCTCGGGGACGGTTTCCAGCAGGCGCACGATGAGATGATTGAGGGAGGCGCAGTCCGAGAGCACGGGCGCCTCGAAGGTCAGCCCTTCGCGCTTGGACAGGATGGCCAGGCCGTGATCGCCGACGAAGCCGCTGACGAGAATGGCGTCGCCGGGGCGGGCGCGATGGCCGCTCGGGGCCTCGGGCACGAATATCTCGCCGATGCCGGTGGTGTTGATGAAGATCTTGTCCACGGCGCCCCTGGGCACGACCTTGGTGTCGCCGGTGACGACCAGCACCCCGGCTTCGCGGGCCGCCCGGCCCATGGACTCCACGATGCGCTCCAGGTCGGCCATGGGCAGCCCCTCCTCTAGGATGAACCCGCAGGTCAGGTAACGGGGCCGGGCGCCGAGCATGGCCACGTCGTTGACCGTGCCGTGCACGGCCAGGGAGCCGATGTCGCCGCCGGGAAAGAAGATTGGGTCGACGGTGAAGGTGTCGGTGCTCACGGACAAAGGCCCGCTCATCTCCAGGAACGCCGCGTCGTCCAGGCGGTCCAGGACCGCGTTGCCCAGATATTTCAGGAACAGCTCGCCGATGAGCCGATGCGAAGCCTTGCCGCCGCTGCCGTAATCCAGAAGAACCCTGTCCACTCGCTTCTCCCTTGTTGAGATGCCTATTCAAAATTCTGGCCGAAAGAAAAACCGTCGGCGACCGTCGAAAATTGATTCTGGCAAGGCGCGAGCCGGTTTTGGAAGGTGAAGTATAGCCGACTACATGAACCTTTCAAAATCGGTGAGCAACGCAGTCCAGAATCAATTTTCGGCGGTCGCCCCTAGACTTTGTACTTGTAATAGGCGGCGCACGACCCCTCGGTCGAGACCATGCACGGCCCCACGGGTGCGGCCGGGGTGCAGGCCTTGCCGAAGAGCGGGCACCCGTCGGGCGAGAGCTTGCCCTTGAGCACGTCGCCGCAACGGCAGCCCTTGATGGCCGGGACATCCCTGAGCTCCATGCCGAAGACGCGCATGGCGTCGAAGGCCGCGTACTCCTCGCGCACGGTCAGGCCGCTGCCCGGGATGAGGCCGATGCCGCGCCACAGGGCGTCGGCCGGCTCGAAGACCTCGTGCATGATCGACACGGCCTTGGGGTTGCCGGCGTCGGACACGACACGGGTGTAGGCGTTGACCACTTCGGCCCGCCCTTCATTGCGCATGGTCACGAAGAGGTGCAGGGCCTGCAGGATGTCCACGGGCTCGAAGCCGGCCACGACCGATGGCAGGCCGTGCTTCTCGGCCAGAAAGCGGTAGGGCTCCACGCCGATGATGGCCGAAACGTGGCCCGGCAGCAGAAAGGCCTGGACCTTGAGCTCCGGGTCGCCCACCAGGGCGTCCAGGGCCGGCGGCACCAGCTTGTGGAAGCAGAGCACGGAAAAATTGGTGATGCCCTGATCGCGCGCCACCTTGACCGTGGCCGCGATAGCCGGGGCCGTGGTCTCGAAACCCACGCCCAGGAACACGACCTTGTCGCCGGGGTTGTCCTGGGCCAGCTTCAGGGCGTCGAAGGGCGAATAGACGACCTTGACCCGGGCGCCTTCGGCCTGGGCGCTCTTGAGGCTCTTCTTGTCCGGGCCGGGCACGCGCATGAGGTCGCCGAAGGTGGCGATGATGGCGTTTTTGCCGGCCAGTTCCAGAAACGCGGCCACCTCGCTGTCGTGGGTCACGCAGACCGGGCAGCCTGGGCCCGAGAGGTGCACGACCTTGTCCGAAAGCAGGGAACGCACGCCGCTGCGGAAGATGGAGACCGTATGGGTCCCGCAGACCTCCATGAAGCGCAGTTCGCCGTCCAGTTCCTTGTGGATGCGGTCCAGCAGGGCCTTGCACAGTTCCGGGTCCTTGAAGTTGTCAAATAAGCTCAACGTTCAGCCCTTCCTCGAAAAGTTTCAGGGTGGCGACGGCTTCCTCCCGGTCCAGCCGGGTCAAGGCGAAGCCGGCGTGGACGATGACGAAATCGCCCACTTCCGGAGATTCGGAAATCAGATCCAGCCGGACCGTCTGGCGCGTCCCGCCGACCTGCACCTCGGCGCTTCGGCCGTCGATCGTCAATACTTCCATTGGAATAGCCAGGCACATGGGGCACATCTCCCGCTTTGCTTTTTGTCACCGCTGTTGCTAAATCCCTGCCTGTTCCGTGTCAATGAACACTTCCCGCGCCCGCTCCAAACCCCAAGGCCCGCAGCATGAACGATCTCCCACCTACCCCCATCTCCGACCACGCCGGAGGGCATATTCCCTCGGATGCGGAGTGCCGCGTATGGTGGGACGAGTACGGCATGTACGACCATATCAAGATGCACAGCGAACTGGTCGCCGCAGTGGCCACGTCCCTGGCGGAAATGGCCGCCGACAAGGGACTGGGCAACCCCGACGGGCTCTCCCGTGACGACTTCGTGCAGTCCGTACGCGCCGCTGGCCTGCTGCACGACCTGGGCAAGACGTGGTCCATCGTCCACGGCGGCAACCACAGCCAACTCGGCGCGGCCTGGACCATGGAACTGACGCGCAACCCGCGCATCGCCCAGGGCGTCGTCCACCACGTGCACTGGCCGGGAGAACTCGACGCGGAGAATTTTTTCCTGCCTCTGGCCGTCATCTACGCCGACAAACGGGTCAAGCACGACAAGATCGTCAACCTGCACGAACGCTTCGAGGACCTCTTCGCCCGCTACGGACATACGGAGCGCAGCCGCGCCCTGGTCCGGCGCGCCCACGACCAGGGCAAGGCCATCGAACACCTCTTCAGCACCATTCTCGGAGAAGAAATCCATGAATATCCTTTTGATCGCCGGCGGCTGGTCCGGTGAACGCGAGGTGGCCTTAAGCGGCGCCCGCCAGATCGAAAAGGGCCTGACCGCCCTGGGCCACACCGTCACCCTCTTCGACCCGGCCCGAGACCTGCGCGGCCTCTACGCCGCAACCCAAGGGCACGACTTCGCCTTCATCAACCTGCACGGTTCGCCCGGCGAGGACGGACTCATCCAGTGCCTGCTGGAGCGCATCGGCATGCCCTTCCAGGGCTCGGACGCCCGTTCGTCGCTCCTGGCCCTGAACAAGGCCGTGGCCAAGCAGATCTTCGAGGCCGCCGGGCTGGACACCCCGCAGTGGGAGTTCGTCCCGGCCTGCCACGTCAATGAATGGCGCCCCCTGCTGCCCTTCCCCATCGTGGTCAAGCCCAACACCGGCGGCTCCAGCCTGGGCGTGGGCATCATCGGCGACGAAGAGGAGCTCGACGCCTACCTCGCCACGCCGGAGATCGCAGGCCAGGACCTGCTGGCCGAGGTGCTGATCCGCGGCCAGGAACTGACCTGCGGCGTGCTCGACGGCGAGACGCTGCCGCCCATCCTCATCCGCCCCAAACGCGGGGAGTTCTTCGACTACGACAGCAAGTACCTGCCCGGCGCCACCGAGGAGATCTGCCCGGCGCCCGTGTCGGACGAGCTGACGGCGCGCCTGCAGTCCATGGCCCGCGCCGCCCACGACGCCCTGGGCCTGTCCGACTACAGCCGGACGGATTTCATGCTCGCGGCCGACGGCACGCCGTACCTGCTGGAGGTCAACACCCTGCCCGGCATGACGGCCACGAGCCTGCTGCCCCAGGAAGCCCAGGCCGTGGGCCTGTCCTTCGAACAGCTCCTGGCGCGGCTCATCGAGCTGGGCCTGCGCAAGAAACGCTGATGCCCCTGGCCCGGAACCTGATGCCCGCCGCCGCGCGGCGCGCCTTGAGCGCCCTGTATGCCCTGCTGTGGTGCTCGGCCGGGCCCCTTCTGTTCCTTTCGCCCAGGATGCGCCAGTGCTGGCGTCAGCGCCTCGGCTTCGGCCGCCCCGCGCCCTGCGACGTCTGGGTCCAGGGGGCCTCGGCAGGGGAGTGCGCTCTGGTGGCGAGCCTACTGGAACATCTGCCAGGCGTCCGGGTCCTGGCCACGTCCTGCACCAGCCAGGGCCTCGACGTGCTGCGCAAGGCGAACGCGTCAGGCCTGCAGGCCCGCATGCTGCCCCTGGACCTGCCGTGGCTCATGGGTCGGATGCTGGACCGGGTCCGGCCCCAGGCCGTGGTGCTGCTGGAAACGGAGATCTGGCCCGGCCTGCTCATGGCCTGCGCGGACCGCAAGGTGCCCGTGATCGTCGTCAACGCGCGCATGACGCCCAAGTCCCTGGCCGGCTACCTGTTTTTGCGCCCGTGGCTGCGTTCCTTCGCCCCGACGGCGGTCGGCGCCATCGCCCCGGCCGACGCCCGACGCTTCGGGCTGGTCTTCGGTTCCGGGCGGACGAGCGTGACCGGGAACATCAAGTTCGACCGGGCCATGAACGCGCCCTTCCTCTCGCGCCCCGACAACCCCCTGGCGGCCTTCGTGCCCGAGGATCGCTCATTTCTCGTTCTCGGGTCCGTACGCGAGCAGGAGGAGACCGCCGTTCTCTACCTCATGGAGCGCCTGCATGCCGCAGACACGCAGTGCGTCATCGGCCTGTTCCCGCGCCACATGCACCGCATCTCCGCCTGGGAAGCGCTGTTGACCAAGGCCCGCGTTCCCTGGACCCGCCGCAGCGCCCTGACTGGCCCGGCCGCGCCGGGCGTCATCCTCTGGGACGCCTTCGGGGAGCTCGGACAGGCCTATGCCCTGGCCCGGCGCGCCTTTGTCGGCGGCAGCCTGGCCCGGCTCGGCGGCCAGAATTTTCTGGAGCCACTGGCCCAGGGCGTGCTGCCCTGCGTCGGCCCCCACACCCGCAATTTCGACTGGGTGGGCGGCGAAATCTTTGGCGACCTGGTTTTCCGCAGCCCGGACGTGGCCGAACTGACCCGCTTCCTGCTCGAACCCGCCCCCCCCAGGGACACGGTCCGGGCCAAAGCCCTGGACTACGTGCGTGCGCGCCAGGGCGCCTCGGCCGCGTCCGCCGCCCTCGTCGCGCCATTTCTTTCACGGAGGGATCATGACTGACGTCTACGCCATCATCCCGGCCAGGTACGAAAGCTCGCGCTTTCCGGGCAAGCCCCTGGCCCTCATCCACGACAAACCCATGTTCTGGCACGTCATGCACCGCGCGTCCCTCTGCCCGCTGGTCGGGACCGTGGCCCTGGCCACGGACGACGAGCGCATCCTGAGGGCCGCCCGGGACCTCGGCATGAAGGCCCTCATGACCGGCCGCGACCACGCCAGCGGCACGGACCGCGTGCTGGAAGCGGCCCGGATGCTCGGCGCGTCGCCGGACAGCGTCGTCGTCAACGTCCAGGGCGACGAGCCGGCCCTGAACCCCGAGATGCTGACCGAGCTGATCCGGCCCTTCGAGGACCCGCTCATGCAGGTCACCACCCTCGGGCACGTCATCGACGCCGAGGCGGCCCAGTCTCCGGACCGGGTCAAGATCGTGCGCGCGGCCGACGGCCGGGCCCTCTACTTTTCGCGCGCGCCCGTGCCCTTCGGCCGCGACAACCAGCCGGAATATCTGGGGCACATCGGCCTGTACGGGCTGCGCATGCGCATCCTTGAAAAATTCAGCGCTTTGGGCGAGAGTCCGCTGGAGCGGCTGGAAAAGCTGGAACAGCTCCGCCTGCTCGAAGCCGGCATCCCCATCCATGTGGCCCTCACGCGGCACGCAAGCCACGGCGTGGACCGCCCCGAAGATCTGCAAACAGTCAGCGCACTCATGCGAGGAGAAGAGTATATATGAAAGCGATTCTGGCCCTTGAGGACGGCACCTGGTTCGCCGGGCAGTCCTTCACCGGCCCCGGCGAGGCCGGCGGCGAAGTCATCTTCAACACCGGCATGTCCGGCTACCAGGAAATCCTGACGGACCCGTCCTACTACGGGCAGATGGTCTGCATGACCTACCCGCTCATCGGCAACTACGGCGTGAACCTGGAGGACGTGGAGTCCTCGCGCGTCCACTGCCCGGCCTTCATCGTCAAGGAGTGCTGCAAGAAGCCGTCGAACTGGCGCGCCACCGAGAGCCTGCCGGACTACCTCGTGCGCCACGGCGTCATGGGCCTGGAAGGCATCGACACCCGCGCCCTGACCCGCCACCTGCGCATCAACGGCGCCATGCGCGGCATCATTTCGACCGAAGACCTGACGCCCGAGGAGCTCGTGGCCAAGGCCAAGGCCCTTCCGTCCATGGAAGGCGCCAACCTGATCGATTTCGTGGCCCCCAAGGAGCCCTACTACTGGACCGGCACCGAACCGGCCCCGGCGAAGATGGACGGCGATCTGCCCCTGTGGCCCGAAGGTTCCGAAGGCACCGTGCGCGTGGTCGTCTACGACTACGGCATCAAGTGGAACATCCTGCGCCTGCTGGCTGCCGAAGGCCTGACCATCCTGGCCGTGCCCCCGAAATTTCCGGCGGCGCTCGTCAAAAAATTGTCCCCGAGCGGCGTCTTCCTCTCCAACGGCCCCGGCGACCCGGCAACCCTCAAAGACGAGATCGCCATCATCAAGGAGCTGTGCGAGCACTTCCCCGTGGGCGGCATCTGCCTCGGCCACCAGCTCCTGGGCATCGCCCTGGGCGGCACGAGCTTCAAGCTGAAGTTCGGCCACCACGGCATCAACCATCCGGTACAGGACGACATAACCCAAAAGATCGAAATTTCTTCACAAAACCACGGTTTTTGCGTAGACATATCGAGTCTCGATTTTCTGGAGCAGACGCATCTCAACCTGAACGATCGGACCCTGGAAGGTTTTCGGCACCGGACCAAGCCTATTTTCAGCGTGCAGCACCACCCCGAGGCGGGCCCCGGCCCCCACGACAGCCAGTACTTCTTCGCACGCTTCCGGCGCATGCTGGAGACCGGCAAGGTTCAATAACCCCAGACCGCGCACCACGCGCAAGGAGCGCCCATGTCGGCAGAGATTCTCAAGGCGAAGAAACAGCTTGGAGAAACCAGCATGCTGCTGAAACAGGGAAAGCTCCTTGCGGCCGTGGCCAACCTGCACGAGGCCGTTGGCTTCATCCTCAAGGCCTCGCTCATGAAACACGAGTTGCAGGCCTTCACCGAAGCCCTGGACAGGGCGGCCTACAGCCTGGCCAACGACCGCGAACTCAAAAAAATCTATCCACTACAGATCAGCTACAAGCCGGGCGAGGAGAAGGAACTTCTTGCCAGCCTTTACGCCTTGCTGGCCTTCCTCCAGGAAAATCTTGCCGAAGAGGCCAACACCCACCTGGCCGCCCTGGCCGAATACCGCCGCAAGCAGCTCGAACTGGCCAGGAAGCACCTGCAGGAAGACGACCCCGCCAAGGCGAAGCAGGTTTGCGACCGCCTCATCGACGCGGCCCGCACGGACACGGAACTCAAGGTCACCGTGGCCGACATGTTCCTGGAATTCGGCAGATACGACGAGGCCCTCGAATACCTGAAATCCGCCTACGCCGACAATCCGGACTCGGCCCACATCTTCAACAAGCTCGGCATGGTCCTGCGCAAGTCCGGCCGCCTCGAAGAGGCCGAGAAATTCTACATCCAGGCCCTGGAGCGCCAGACCAAGGACGAGGCCATCTACTTCAACCTCGGCCGCGTCTACCTCGACCAGAAACGCTGGAAAAACGCCATCGCCGCCGCCGACCGCGCCCTGGCCATCAACGCGGAGTTTGCCGAGGCGCGGAAGATGAAGTTGTACGCGACAAAACAGATGGGGGGATGAGCGGCGCAACCATGCTCACCGAAAAGCAGTACACCACGCTCGTCGTCCCGCGCGAGTACCTCTGGTGGGATATCGCGAACAAACGTCATTTATCCCTGGAAAGCGTGGTCGAAGGCATCCTGACCAAAGGCGACCTCGATGACGTCAAATGCCTGCTGGCCGAGGTCGGCATTCATGAAGTCCGCAGCATCTTCGAACGCCAGATCGGCAAAGAACGCTGCAATTACCGCCCGCCCACCATCAACTACTTCTCGCTCTATTTTGCCCGCCATGCATGAAGAGATTCTGAGTGCGGCCCAAGCGACACTGGCCGAGACAGTCTTGGCCGATTTCCCGAATTTCTATCTCTGCGGCGGAACCGCGCTGGCCCTGCAGATCGGACATCGAAAATCCATCGACTTCGATTTGGCCACTTCCGCAGAAATCAAACCG
The DNA here is from genome assembly GCF_054657795.1 of Desulfomicrobium salsuginis. Lineage (NCBI taxonomy): Bacteria > Pseudomonadati > Thermodesulfobacteriota > Desulfovibrionia > Desulfovibrionales > Desulfomicrobiaceae > Desulfomicrobium > Desulfomicrobium salsuginis. The sequence continues at coordinate 2,084,451 of NZ_BAAHYA010000002.1, forward strand.
GAAGCAATCCTGCGTTCCCTCCAACGCAAAGGACTCGTCCCTGAACACACACTGACGGCAACGAGCGACGAACTCACCATCATTGTCCAAGGCGTCAAACTGACATTCTTTTCCTTCCCGTTCCCTGTTCGTGGAACCGTCGAATGGCCCCGCGCAAGAATCTCAATGCCTGCCATACTTACCATCGGAGCAATGAAAGCCTACGCGCTGGGCCGCAGAAGCAAGTGGAAGGATTACGTGGACCTCTATTTTCTGCTCCGCAACCACGCCACCCTTCCCGAACTCATCCAGGCCGCCAGAACGATCTTCCGCGGCGCCTTCAACGCGAAGCTCTTTCTGGAGCAGCTCTGCTATTTCGATGACGTGGACCTGACCGAGCAGGTCGAGTTCGTGCATGAAGTCGTTCCGGATGCGACAATCAAGGAATGGCTGATCCGGCAGGCGATGTCCGTATAACAAGGACTTACCTGCAACCTATTAATTCCTCGACAACGCGCCCCTCCCCGACAAGCCCATTGGCACGCCAAGTGCTTTCCGCTTTCAGACAGCCCCAGGCTGCGGAAATTTTGACACCTCTTGCCAGGAAGGCGGGAAAGACATGCACTTACGAAAACGCGTCCTCGTAACTGGCGGATCCGGTTTTTTAGGATCCCACCTCTGCGAACGTCTGCTCCAAGAAGACTGCGAAGTCATATGCGTGGACAACTTCTTCACCAGCTCAAAGCAGAACATCGAGCACCTCCTCCCCAACCCCCGCTTCGAAGTCATCCGCCACGACATCACCTTCCCGCTGTACGTCGAGGTGGATGAAATCTACAACCTGGCCTGCCCCGCCTCGCCCATCCACTACCAGTTCGACCCGGTACAGACGATCAAGACATGCGTGCACGGGGCCATCAACATGCTGGGACTGGCGAAACGGTTGAGGATTCCGATCTTCCAAGCCTCGACTTCGGAAGTGTACGGCGACCCGGAAGTGCACCCGCAGCCGGAGTCGTATTGGGGGAACGTGAACCCGATAGGATACCGCTCATGCTATGACGAGGGGAAGCGTTGCGCAGAATCATTATTTTTTGCCTACCAGAGACAACACGGCTTGGCTGTTAAGGTTGGCCGCATCTTCAACACATACGGTCCTCGCATGCATCCCAATGACGGTCGAGTGGTTTCAAATTTCATCATGCAGGCAATTCAGGGAAAACCAATCACCGTTTATGGGGATGGATCACAAACAAGAGCGTTCTGCTATGTAGATGATCTGATCGAATTGATGATACGTTTCATGCGAAATGATCACAATTTCTGCGGTCCGCTCAATATGGGCAACCCCAATGACTTTACAATACTCGAACTTGCCCAAAAAATCATCAAATTAACGGGCAGCAGATCACATATATCATTTGAACCACTTCCAAACGACGATCCAAGTCAGCGTAAGCCTGACATCGCCATCGCGTATTCAAAATATAAATGGGAACCACAAACTCAATTGAATGAAGGGCTATTGCAAACTTTGAATTATTTCAATAAATTCATATAACAATCTATAAATATAAAAATTATATATATAAAATAAATAGAAACAGACACTATAGGTTCATATTATGGAAAAATTAGAATTTGAAATATCTTTTGCTAAAGATTTTAGAGCCAGATTTGACGAATTAAATTTTATGTTATCAATCATAAATATAAAAAAAAGTGGAATTGCGCTAGACGTAGGCGCACACCATGGCCACACATCGATTTCTCTTGCAATGCATGGATACAAATGCTTCTCTTTTGAACCAGACCCAATTAATAGAGAAATATTGAAACGTAAATGCGCTGGCTACCCTATCACAATAGACGAAAGAGCAATATCGCATAAAAGTTGCCTTAGCAATTTTTATAAATCGCCAGAAAGTTCCGGAGTAAGCTCACTATCTCCATTTACTACTAGTCATAAAAAATTTTGTTCGGTAAAAACGACAACAATTAAAGAAGTGTGCAAAAATTATGACATTAAGCATATTGATTTTTTAAAAATAGATGCAGAAGGCTATGATTTAATGGTTTTACTAGGCATTCCTTGGAATTATATAAAGCCAGATGCCATCCTCTGCGAGTTTGAAGACAAAAAAACACTGCAGCTTGGGTACAACTATCACACGATAGCTTCATTTTTGTCAGACATTGGATACAATGTATTTATAAGCGAATGGCATCCAATCATTCGGTACGGGCTCACTCATTACTGGAATACTTTTAAAAAATACCCATGCGACATAAAAAATATGAATGCCTGGGGCAATATTATTGCACTTAAAGAATTGCCATCAAAACAAAACATATACGAAAATATAATAAAAAATATTAAACTTTCAAATGAAGGCGAAGATAAGCAGCAAAAAAATTGCAAAGTGACAGAGAAAACAAATAAAAAAGCAGAAGATATTAATTATAAAAAAATAACAGCTTTCAAAAACATCCATAAAAGCAAAAGATGCTTTATTGTTGGAAATGGTCCAAGTCTCAACAAAATGGACTTATCATTCCTAAAATACGAATATTCATTTGGATTAAATAGAATATACCTCCTATTTGATCAAATAAAGTTTGAAACAACATACTATGTATCTGTGAACAAACTTGTCTTACAACAAAGCCACAAAGATATTTTAAACATAAATTGTCCTAAATTCATAAGCCACAAAGGCGCACCGTACTTCCCAAATCCACCTGAAAATATGGTGTTCATAAAAAGCACTCCAGAATGGATTTTTTCTACGGAACCGCTAAATGGATTGTGCGAAGGTTGGACTGTTACATATTTTACAATGCAAATTGCTTACTATATGGGATTTGATGAAGTGATTTTGATTGGCGTTGATCACAATTTTGCCACAAAAGGAAAACCAAATCTTGAAATTACTTCAGAAGGACCAGATCAAAATCATTTTTCAACAGAATATTTTGGAAAAGGATTTAAATGGAACCTCCCTGATCTACAGCGATCTGAAGAGTCATACAAAATCGCTAAAAAAGCTTACGAAGATGCCGGAAAAGTCATACTAGATGCAACTGTAGATGGAAAATTAACAATTTTTGAAAAAATAGATTATAAAAAACTCATACGATAATGGCAAAATTATGAAAAAAAATATTTTGAATCAATATTATCAAGAAAGAATGGGTTTTACGGAAAATATCATTGACGTAAAACCAATGGAATTTGTAGGCAAAACCGAATCATGCTACTCAGCTCTGAACAATTATGAAATCAGAGACATAGGAATCGGCTTTAACGCCATAGCAAAAATAATAAATCACATTTTCCAAACTAAACTCAAGAAAAACATATTATGGAACGATAGCATTTTCCAAAAATGTGTTGTTGTTGAAGCAAAAAGCAAAATAATCGACATAAAATCAAACAAAACATATTCCAAACTTAAACCAAAGTCACTACATGATATTAATAGGTATTTTGAATCAAAAGAACACACAACGAGATCTTCTGATATAAATAAGTATAAAAAATTAATTATAAACAATAATATACTGCCACCTCCACTTTTCATATCAGGAGAAACATTAAATAATTTAGGCGCAAATATAAATCCATATTCAATATATATGATCGATGGAGCAAGAAGAATTTGCGCACATGCAATTACACATCATGAGTTTATTAATATAAAATTAATTGTTACGGAAAAGGAATTTTCAAATTTCGTTGAAGAGAAAGAAACTATATTAATAAAAAACAAGATTGACTCAATACCTTGGTTTCCAAACTACCAATCAATACCATTAATCGGCTTAAAAGGGGATAGATCTACAAAACGATTTGAACTATTTGATAATAGTATCCTTATGAATCAGACTATATTTGATTTTGGATGTAATACAGGGCAAGCATGCATAACAGCGGCACTAGCAGGCGCCAAAGAAGTCTGGGGAATAGAGGGTATTTTCGAAACATATAATGTAGCGAAACAGATCGCGAAAATTACCAAAATCAGCAATTTAAATTATCTCAATATAGACTTCAATGATTTCAATTTTGAGTCTGAAATAGACAAATATACACCAGAGTTTTGCGATTATTCATTTTTCTTCTCTGTCTATAGAACAAAAGAACTTACGAACAGAGACAAGCTGTTCAAATATATAATAAATAAAACGAGTAAAGGAATTTTTTTTGAAGGCCATGCTCATAAAAAAATTGACACAATAGAGTATTACGACTGGCTATTCAGCTCATTTAGTTTAAAATACAATTTTTTAGGGTTTAGTGAAAAAGATACTAGACCATTATTTTTTATAGATACACAAAAACAAAACACGAAATTGTATTTAAAAAAAGCAGACAAAAATAACACCATGAAAGACAATAAATATACCATATCTGCCATTGTCTCTACATATAAAAGCGAAAAATTCATTAAATCAAGATTAGATAACTTACTATCTCAAACAATCGCTGATAAAATCGAAATCATTGTTTTAGACAGCAACTCACCTGAAAATGAAAAAAAAATTGTTAATGACTTTCAACTAACTAATGAAAATATTAAATATTTTCGAACAATCGAAAGAGAAACTGTTTACCAAGCATGGAATCGAGCAATAAAAATATCTACGGGAAAATACATTATAACGGCAAATTCGGATGATATCTTGAGAGACGACGCGCTAGAAATTATGTCAAATGAACTAGACAACAACCCATCAACTGCTTTAGTATATGCAGATTATTTTATAACTAATATAGATAATCAAAACTTTTACAAGCACATTAGAACAGGATACAGTATCAAACCTGATTATTCTCCAGACATCATGCTCTCAGGTTGTCACATAGGCCCACAGCCACTGTGGCGGAAATCTATACACAATAAAATTGGTTATTTTGATGAGTCACTGATATCTGCTAGCGATTATGAATTTTGGTGCAGAATAGCCACTCAATACAAAATGAAACATATTAATGATTTTTTAGGTTTATATTACCATAACCCTAACGGAATCGTAAACAAAAATAGCAACGTTAACAATATTGAAACATCAATTATCAAGCAAAAATATGTTAACGCTTTTCCACGCCCCAAATCGTTCATCACTGGACATTACTATAAAAAACACACGCCAAAGAATAAATACGTCAATATATGCATGATCACGCACAACCGGCTTGATTTTACACAACAATCCATTGATAGTATTTTAAAACACACAATTTTTCCATATACTTTAACCGTGATAGATAATAACAGCAACTCGGATACAAAATTATACCTTAACAAACTTAAGCAAAAAGGTATAATTAAAAATCTTATCTTGCTTGATAAAAATATTGGAGTTGCCAAAGCGTCAAATTTAGCATGGAGCCTTGAACCAAATGCAGATTACTATTTAAAAATTGATAATGATATTGTAATAAATAAGTATGAATGGCTGAATAATCTCGTAGATATTGCTGACAATATCGCCGAATGCGGAGCAGTTGCATACAACTTTGAACCTGTCAGCTACCCAATTCATGTGATCAACGGCAGAAGAATTCGAATTAAAATTCCAGGCAACCTGGGAGGCGCCTGCATACTCATACCCCGAAGAACACACGAAATACTTGGCTTTTGGTGCGAAGACTATGGACTATATGGCGAAGAAGATGCTGACTATGGCGCACGCATACTATTATCAAAAAAACTTAATATATACATGGAAGATGAAAACATTGGCATCCATTTGCCAGGCGGCAAAGCTGCCATAATTGATCCTAAAACATTTGTTGCACTCGATGAGAAAGAAAATTGTACACATTATGATTACAGAAAATGGAAAGATGAACAGAGATTAAACAACATTAAAAGCGGAAAACTTCATAGCAACATCTCAAATTACATTAATAATAATAGCAACCTATATTTTAATTCAAATTTTGCCGAAACGCTCACCAAGAACAAGCTTGTAACGATCATTATTCCTGTATTTAACAATGCAAATTTAACCAAAAACTGTATTAACTCTATATATAAACACACTACAAATTTTGAACTTATAATAATTGACAACGGCTCAACAGATCAGACAAGCTCAATTCTTAAGCAGTACAATAGTAATATAAAAGTAATCTCAAACATCGATAATCGAGGATTCGCAAGGGCTTGCAACCAAGGCGCCCACGCCGCAGACACAAAATATTTACTATTCCTCAATAACGACACTATTGTAACAGAGAATTGGCTCACATATTTGCTCCTGACAGCCGAATCAGATGAATCTATCGGGTGCGTAGGATCAAAATTATTATACATGGACAATACAATTCAGCACTGCGGAGTTGTATTTGACACTGCAAATCGACCTTACCATATTTACCAAGGACTATCGTCACAGCACCCCGTCGCAAATAAAAAACGCACTTTTAAATCTATAACAGGCGCTTGTTTATTAATTTCTAAGAAATTGTTTTTTGAATTTGGCCCATTTGATGAAAACTTTACAAACGGTTTCGAGGATGTAGATTTATGTCTTAAATTACATAAAAATGGACATGCAATTTATTATGAACCAAAATCTGTTGTCTTTCACATTGAATCTCAAACAGAGGGACGTTTTTTACACTCAATCGACAACACCAATTATTTTTTATCAAAGTGGAATGATTTGAATTTATGTGATGAAAATTATTACTACGATAACGATGAAATTACAGTCGAAATTATTCACAAAGACAACATTGATGTAATAGAATACGTGGATGACAAAAATATAACTACTATCGCAAACAATATTTTGAAATATACACAATGCTCCGATGATTACGAGAGAAAACTCATTGAGTGCACTCAATTAAATCAATATGCAAAAAACAATCTTACCATTTTCAAATTACTTGCAGACTATTATATATCTTGTAATAAATTTATACACGCAGAAGAAACATACAAAATGATTGCTCAAATCGAACCGACTAAAACAAACTATATTCATTTAGCTAATATACAGAAACAGCTTAATAAGTTTAATGAAGCAATAAATACGCTAAAAAGCATCGCATAGTTTTCAAACTCTGAAATTATACGAGCCAACACCTCATAGAACCATTTTTCGATTCAAGAAAATGAGCAGACCACAGATGAGTGTAGAAACGCGCTTTCAACTGCGCACATTTTTACACACAACAATCTAAAATTATAAATGAAACCCTGCATTCCATCAAAAAGAGATTTTCCTTCGCTCGTGAGCGACCACAAGCCTAGCCGATTGATTCCATCTCGCCCGGGACTTATCCCTGTACACATGCTGGGGCAAGCTGGTTGCCGCTTGGACTTCCCCGATGCCACCATATATATTGATCCATATCTTTCGAACTCGGCTCAGGAGCTTGATGCCCCTGATTTGGTGCGGCAATTGCCAATTCCCTATCCGCCAGAGACTATTTGCGATGCCGACTGGATACTCATTACCCATGACCACATTGATCATTGTGATCCCCACACATTGCCAAAACTGGCCAAAGCGTCACCTCAAGCACTCTTCGTAGGGCCAGCGTCCGTCTTAGCCAAACTTCGAGATTGGGGCATAACTGATGACCGCATTTTTCTTGCCAAGGAAGCCTGGTTTAATCTTACTTCCCACCTCAGGTTACATGCCATCCCAGCAGCCCATCCGGATATAAATCGCGATATGGAGGGCAATTTATCCTGCGTAGGCTATTTACTTGAATTCTCAGGCCAACGTATTTATTTCGCAGGAGACACTTCAGTCTGCCAAGAAATTCTCGACGCTCTCAATGCATTGCAACCTATTCATACAGCATTTCTTCCCGTCAATGAGCATAATTTTTTTAAAGGACAACGAAACATAGTCGGGAACATGTCCGTACGAGACGCAATGCATCTGGCGCAGGAAATCGGTGTCAAGCAGCTCGTACCGATTCATTGGGACATGTTTCCTTGTAACGCAGTTAGCGAAGACGAGATTCTACTGGTTTACAGACAATTTCGAACCAGTTTCCGATTAGCGCTTAATCCACGGCGACTTTCCCTGACGGAGAACAATGTTAGCATCATCATTAGGACCCTGAATGAATCCCGCTATTTAGGCGAACTTCTAATGGCCATCGAGAACCAGTCATGCCCTGGCCTTCGCCCGGAAGTCATTGTCGTGGACTCGGGATCGACTGACGGGACACTAACTATCGCCCATCGGCATGGATGTCGGGTACAAACCATAGATCGCTCTGAATTTTCTTTTGGCAGATCTTTAAATCGAGGTTGCTCCAGCGCACAAGGCGAAATCCTTGTTATCATCAGTGGACATTGCGTTCCCTCGGATACACATTGGCTGAGTAGGTTATGCGAGCCACTTTATGACGGTTTGGCAGATTATGTCTATGGGGGGCAAGCTGGCGGTTCGGGTAGCCGATGGAGTGAGCATCGGATTTTCGCCAAGTATTTTCCGAATTTTTCCAGAATTCCAACGGGAGAATTTTATTGCAACAACGCAAATTCAGCGATTACCCGTGAAGCATGGGCGAAGTATGGTTTTGACGAAGATTTGACCGGCTTGGAAGATATGGAACTCGCTCAGCGATTGCTTCGAGATGGCGGGCGCATAGGATATGTCGCGGAAGCCCAAGTGATACACCATCATTGCGAAACCTGGAGCGCTGTTCGCCGTCGTTTTGAGCGTGAGGCTATCGCTTTGCAACGGATCATGCCGCAGGTGCACGTCGGCGCGTTGGATATGATCCGCTATTTTTTTACCAGCATAGCCAAAGACATGGGAGCCGCTCTAGCACAAGGTGAGTTGCGGACAAATTGCTTGGATGTTGTAGCCTATAGGTGGAATCAGTATCTAGGCACCTACTTGGGAAATCGCGAACTACGGAAACTCTCGCATGCCGAAAAGGAAAAATATTTTTATCCAGTTTGAAAGAAAGGTTGTGGAATGAAAAATGAACGCATAGTTGCTCTGTTGCCCATGAAAGCAAACAGTGAGCGTGTCAAAGGCAAGAATTTCCGCTCTTTTTGCGGAAAGCCGTTATTTCGCTGGATCCTCGACACGTTGCTCGATGTGCAGGAAGTCGACCAGATTGTCATTAATACCGACGCGCGACATATCTTGGCGGACAATGGCCTCGTTGAGACTGATCGCATTATGATTCGCGACCGAAAGTCCGAAATTTGCGGGGATCATGTATCAATGAATTTGGTCTTGGCGGATGACGTTGCAAATGTTGATGCCGACATATACCTGATGACCCACACCACGAACCCTCTGATGAGCGCTGATACCATCCGCAAGGCGCTGGCCGAATTTCGTGAGGCCAAAGCGGCCGGCAAGGCTGATTCCTTGTTTACTGTGGACAAGGTGCAGACTCGTTTCTACCGTGCGGACTGCACCCCTGTGAACCACGATCCGGACAATCTGATTCCAACCCAGCACCTCGAACCATGGTTCGAAGAAAATTCCAACCTGTACATTTTTACGCGCGACAGTTTCAGCAAGACGAAGGCCCGCATCGGCAAGCAGCCAATGATGTATGAAGGCCCATTTTTTGAATCCATCGATATCGATACGCCCGCCGACTGGGATTTTGCCGTTGTCGCCGCTCGTTACCTCCTGGAACAACAAGGAAATACATAATGAAAATATTGGTAACCTGCCCTCCCATGCTGGGAATGATCGACAGCTTTCGTCCCTTGTTTGAGAAATACAACGCCGAAATCACCATCCCAAATGTGGTGCAGACCTTGAGCGTTGCAGAGCTCGTGCAGCTCGTTCCCCACCATGATGGCTGGATAATCGGAGACGATCCCGCTACCAGGGAAGTTTTTGTCGCAGGCAAGGCGGGACAGCTCAAGGCTGCGGTCAAATGGGGCATTGGCGTTGACAACGTTGATTTTGAAGCTTGCAAGGAGCTCGAAATCCCCATCACCAATACTCCCAATATGTTCGGTGCCGAAGTAGCCGATATCGCCATGGGCTATATTGTGGCCCTAGCTCGCGAAACATTCCAGATTGATGACGGAGTCCGCCGGGGCCAGTGGTCCAAGCCACGAGGAATCTCCCTTGCCGGCAAGTCGGTCGCTCTCGTTGGCTATGGCGATATCGGAAAGAGTGCAGCCAGGCGCATGCTTGCAGCTGAGATGAAGGTCATCGCCTATGACCCCGTTGCTCCTGACAGTGCCGACCTGCCGACCGTTGAACGCGCCGATTGGCCGAACCAGGTGGAAAAAGTCGATTTCATTGTGGCAACATGCTCGCTGACTCCATCAAGCCGTCACATGATCAACGCCGAGGTGCTGGCCAAAGCCAAGCCAGGAGTGCGTGTCATCAATGTTGGCCGCGGCCCGGTCATTGATGAACCAGCCCTTGAGGCCGCTCTGCAATCTGGACAGGTATATTCGGCAGCCCTAGACGTCTTTGAAGTCGAACCGCTGCCTATGGACAGCTACTTACGTACTCATTCGAGATGTATTTTCGGTTCGCACAATGCCTCGAACACGACGGACGCCGTGACACGGACTAGCAAAATAGCTATTGCCAAGCTCATGGCGTTTCTTGGGAGAGAATAAGTTGGGAAAGATCTGTCTCATCACGGGCATAACAGGCGGAATAGGCACTGCCTTGGCAAAGGTTTTTCATGACGCGAACTATAGTATCGTTGGCACCGACAGGGCTGAAAATTCATCCAGCCTTCCGTGTGACGCCTACATTCCCATGGATTTGGAGCAATATGCCGAAGATGAGACGTACGCCGCTTCGAAAAATCTTCTTTTTCGAACGGTCTTTGACGGGAGGCTCGATGTTCTCATCAACAATGCGGCTGTCCAAATTCTAGGTGGCGCAGACAACCTTACCCGACAAGATTGGAGCACGACGTTGCGGGTAAACTTGCTTGCACCTTTCCTGCTTATTCAACACTTTTTGCCTGAACTGGAAGCGGTTCACGGGTGTGTGGTTAACATTGGGAGTATTCACTCGCGTCTGACCAAAAAGAATTTCGTCGCGTATGCTACCAGCAAAGCCGCTTTATCAGGAATAACCCGTGCATTGGCCGTTGATCTTGGACCGAGAGTACGGGTCAATACAATCGAACCTGCAGCCATTGAAACGCAGATACTTAAGGCCGGCTTTATCAAAAATCCGCGACTCTATGCCAAACTGGAGTCATATCATCCACAGCTACGTATCGGTAGCACTATAGAGGTCGCGCGGCTAGCTTTGGCTATCGCAGAAGGCGGGATGGATTTTTTGCACGGTGCTTGTATTGGAATTGATGGGGGCATTTCTGGATTACTTCATGATCCGGATTAAATGCGAAAGTATTCTTTTTGAACGCTTAGTACACCCTTTATTTTTTTAAATTATCTTTTCTATCGTTTGATGTGGAATTCACACGACTGGCTACACAAACTGATTGGGTTTGGTCAATCCCACATCAAACGATGAAGAACCAAAAAATATTGCGCAACCTCCGCGCCTTGCTGAAGGACTAATATTGTGATTTAAAGCGAATAAATTCGATATTTATGTCAAACTTGTGATGCCCCTCCAATATTGCCTGCCGCCCATCGCCTGCAGATCTCAATGAGAACGTCATCGCGAGACTCCAGGGCCCACTGCTGAATGCCCATGAATCTCCTCAGCACTTCCTTGGAAGCCGCCTCCCGCCGCAATCCGTCGAGGGTATTGCGGCAATTGGCCAGGAGAGCGGCATCCCCCAGCCTGCTGGCCACCCTGGCCAAATCCGTGACAACCTTTTCCGTCGAAAAGAAAGACTGCTGGAGCTGAAGCACATCCAGCGCGGCGCTCCACAACCTCTGTTTGAAAAAAAGCTCGACCAGACGCTCGTAACCTTCTTCCCATAACGGCTCAGCCTGTATTTCCCCCCACAGGCGCTCCATACCGAACCCTTTCGTTTCATCTTCGGGACGAACCCGAACAATGTTGGCCGTAAGTGTCGGTGTGAGTCTGAGTTCATAGCCGTCGGCATGGGCGAAGCGGTGCATGTCCGGATGGAATGCGCCTTGGCAGCGACGGGCCAGGACGTGCGCGTTATGGCTTTCGGCATCGAAGCGACCCGGAGTCTGGCTGGTCAGATGGTATATTCGACTTTCGGGCACGCAACGGAGCGTCAGACCCAACGCACGAATTTGCCAGCACAAATCCAAATCCTCATACCCGTTTCGGTACTCTTCCCAGAACCGTTCGGCTCTCCCAAAAATCTCCGCGGGGATCATGAGGGCCGCGCCGGTGATGGCCTGCAGTTCCCGGCGCACGGAGACCACCGGGTGCGTCGCGGGCAGACAGTGATAGAGATGCGTAACGTGGTTGGTCGGAGTGAACGTCACGCCCAGATGCTGGATGCGATCCCTGTCCGGATACAGCAGCAGCGGACCCGACGCGCCGCAACTGGGACTGTCATCGAACGCGCCCAGGAGAGGCGCAAGCCAACCCGGAGTCAGCAGGGTGTCATTGTTGAGGAAGAACAGAAATTCGGCGTCGGCCCGGCTCGCACCAAGGTTGCAACCCGGCCCGAAGTTGATGTTCTCCTCCAGCCGCACATGCTCGAACCGTTCGCCGAACAACCCCCTTCCCAGCGGCCCGCAACCCAGGGCCGTCTCGTCCGTCGAGCCGTTGTCCACCACGATGACCTGCACGTCCTCGCGCGGCGTGTGCTCGCGCAGACTGCGCAGGCACCCCTCCGTGAGGGCCCATTGATTGAAGACCGGTATGATGACCGCAACCGTGTAGCGTGGCATGCCTCCCCCTCTATCCCAATTCCCGGAAATCCCGGGCCATCCGGTCCATGACCGACCGGTAATCGCTCCCAAGACGCCGCGTCAGGTACGCATTTTCCGCGGCCGCCGCCTTACCCAGGAACCCGGCCACTTCGCGAGCCGTGGAATGGTACCTGTGCCGGATCACCACTTGGTGGTCCACCACGCAGGAAAATCCGAACTCTACCGACCGGCTCGAAAACCATACGTCCACGCCATAGCCGTAAGGGTTACCTTCATGGTCGAGCCCCCCGGTCTTCCGCCAGAACTCGAGGCTGACCAGGGGCGCTATCCCGTCCACATAGCGCGTCTGGCGGAACTGGCCGCCGCGCAGTTCGACCATCTGCGGGTGGTACGGATTGGTCGTCACGGCCGGAGAATAGACTCCGACCGGACCGAGCAACCGCTCCGCCCTGGCCAGACGTTCGCGCACCCTCCCGATGACCGGAGGTCTGGTCATGAATTCCAGGTCATTGTTCAGAAACCAGACATGCGTCGCACCTCTCGCGGCGAGGGTTTCAACGGCTGACTCGAACGCCCCGGCCCAATAGAGGTTGCGATCGGAGCGAATCCAGGCCTGATGGTACGGCTGTGCGGCACTGTTGTCGAAAACCAGAATCCTGTCCCGCTCCCCGGGATCGCTTGCGAGCAACTGGCGATGCAGGCGCATGGTCAGATCCACCGCCCCGTAGTGCAATATGACGGTAAAGAGGTTCATGCGGGCGTCCCGAACATGTCCCGCATGTGTTTGCAGATGCTCGCCACGCGATGGGCGTAGGAGTGCTCCCCCTCGATACGTCTCCTGGCCCTGGCGGCAATGCGCAACCTGGCGACCGGATTACCGAGGTAATGCCGCACGAGATCGCCGATTTCCTCGGGCGAATCGTAGCAGACGACCTCCGTGCGCTCCTCGAAGGCCGCCGCCATCTGGTCGCGCCTGTCGGTCAGCAGAAAGCCGCCGCTGGCGGGCACGTCAAACACGCGCTGATTGAGGGCGCCTTTCATCTGCATGCTAGTCGTGTTGAAATTGATTCCGGTCAGCCGGTAGAAAACGGGAAGGTCCGCATAGTAGTTCAAGGGTCCGCCATGCGTCCACGACCCGTGGCCGAGCAGTTCCGGCCACCGGGCGTCGCCCGCCACAACGGGGGCAAAGGGGAGCAGTGCGCGCACGCAGCGGGTTCGGTAGTGCTGGGTGGAACGCCAGTACAGGAACGCATCCAGGGCCGACGCCTCTTCGCCATCCAGAGCGAGCCGGCACTCCCATGCTTCTGGCCATTCCTGCCGCAGATACTCCCCGACATTCCTCAGTTCGCTGACGGCAAAGCCCACGGCTCGCGAATCCCAGAAAGCCCGCTCGCCCTCGGGCCGACCGGACGCATCCCAACTCCTCTCCGCGGCGGCCTGCATGGAGTTGCCCACGAATGCCACGTCACGCTCATGACGCGCCTGCGGCAGGAATTCGATGCGAGACAGATCCGCGCCCAAGGGCAGATGGAACACGCGGCCCCCGGCCATGGCCTCAAGCCCGGAGACGGCGTCGGCATCCCAGACCGCGTAGGCCAGATACGGGTTCTCAAGGTTGGCGTACGCCGGCAGGAACAGCTCGGGCCGATCCACGAACCAGCTGAGCAGAGGCATCCGAATGTGCCTGCATATCCCGCTGACGAGCCCTTCCCGGTCCAGACCCGAATGATTGATGGTCAGCAGAAAGTCCGGTCGAAGCGCGTTCATGGCCGTCAGGAGGCGCGTTTCCAGTTCGGCGGCCGACGAGACATCGCCCAGAAATAGGCTGGCGTGTTCGATGCCGACAGCGCGGCATCCTGCGGCCAGTTCGGCCATGAGATGCTGCCGCGCGGACAGCAGCAGAATCCTGGGCAGCCTGCGCAGTCCATGATTCATGGTCTGCCCGCCGTCAGCGTGCGCTCCGTGTCCAGCGCCGCCAGGATCTCCGCTGCTTGCGAACAGGCATCGTACGCCGCAGCGCACGCAGCGCCGTTCTGCGCCACGGAGAGCGCAGTGTCGCCAGCAAGTCTCGCCTCCAACGCCCTCTCCAATCCCAACACCGCGCCCAGCACATCCCCGTCCGCCGACCACCAGCCGTTACCGCCCCAGGGGACGCCTCTGAGCATGTACCCCTGCGGCGAAAAGCTTCCGTCTTCGACCTGCCGCATGTAGTCCCACCCGCCGAAGCCGGCAAAACCGGCGCACAGGCAGCCGCAAGCCATGGCCTCCAACGGTGGCAGGGCGAAGCCCTCGGGAAAACCCGTGGCCAGGAATACGTGGCACGATCGCAACATCCCGGCCACCCCATCCCTGTCCAGGCCCTGAATAGGCACCCACTCCACATCCGCCCCGGGGTTTCTCTCCTCGAAAATGCGCCGGACCTGATCCGCCAGGGCCTTGTTCTTGCGCGGCATGAAACCGACACGCACCGGCCCTTCGGGCTTGGACGCCCCTGGATGGAACACGGACGCGTCGATGGCCGGACGGACGACGGCCGGCCGTCTGCCCAGCACCTGTTCCAAATGCCAGGCCACGGGGTCGGATACGGCCAGGAACTCCACGGGCAGATCGCGCCAGCGCACGCCGGCGTCCAGTCCATGAAAAAGATAGGCCCAGTTCTGGCAGTAGACCACAGTCCGGCACCGTGCGCGGAATCCGAAAACCAGGGCGTTGGGCCAACCTTCGGGCGCCAGGAAGACATCCTCAGGGGCCAGGCGGGCCTGTCCTGCGCGCATCCACGGGAGGTCAACGAAATCAGGCCCCTTGGGCGCAGCCTCCCAATACAGGACGCCGCCAAGGCGCCCCATGGCCAGCAACTGGCGGGCGATCTGCAGGAGCACCATGCACCCGCCGGACATGGTCTTGAGGGGCGGATAGAAGATCCATGCCTTCATGAATCGCTCCGTGTCACACGGGGCGGAAAATTGACCAATGACGATGCCATGCGTCCAAGTGAGCAAAAAAAAGGCCATACTCACGCATGGCTAAACGCTAACAAACCGGTAATCATTTCTGGTTAAACCGCCGTTACGGAATTTCCGTTACGGAACTGTCGTAACGGAAATTCCGTAACAATCACGCAACCACAAACAATCTTCGTATAAAAAAGGCCACGCAACCGCATGGCCTCAAAATCAATCCCCCCTACCCGGGTCAAGGGGCTCGCCCCTTGCGGGGCGCGGGGCAGCGCCCCGCTCTCTTCCCTCCCCCTACGCCTGGTCCTTGGCCCGGATCTCGGCGCGTTTGATCTTGCCGCTGATGGTCTTGGGCAGTTCCTTCACGTATTCGACGATGCGCGGGTACTTGTAGGGCGCGGTCACTTTCTTGACGTGGTTCTGGAGTTCCTTGGTCAGGGCGTCGGACGGCTCGTAGCCGGCTGCCAGGGTGACGGTGGCCTTGACGGCCTGGCCGCGATCCGGGTCCGGCACGCCGGTGACGGCGGCTTCGACCACGGCCGGGTGGGTGATGAGGGCGCTTTCGACCTCGAAGGGCCCGATGCGGTAGCCCGAGCTCTTGATGAGGTCGTCGATGCGGCCCAGGAACCAGAAGTAGCCGTCCTCGTCCATCCAGGCCTTGTCGCCGGTGCGGTAGAAGCCGCCGTGCATGACGCTTTGGGTCTTGGCTTCGTCTTGCAGGTAACAGGAGAAGAGGCCCACGGGGCGGATGGGGTCGATGCCGATGCAGATTTCGCCTTCCACGCCGGGCGGGCAGGGCTCGTCGTTCTCGTCGAGCAGGCGGATGTCCCAGCCTGGGCAGGGCTTGCCGATGGAGCCGGCCTTGGGCTTCATGAAGGGGAAGGTGGCGATCTGCAGGGTGGTCTCGGTTTGGCCGTAGCCTTCGTAGATGGGCATGCCGAGCTTCTCGACCCAGGTGGTGAAGACGCTGTCGTTCAAAAGTTCGCCGGCCGTGGTGCAGTGGCGCAGGGCCGAGAGGTCGTAGGCCGAGAGGTCCTCGCGGACGAGGAAGCGGTAGACCGTCGGCGGGGCGCAGAAATTGGTGACCTTGTGGTCGGCGATGATCTTCAGGAGCCTGGCCGGCTCGAACTTGCCGCGGAAATCCCAGACAAAGACCACGCCGCCGGCCAGCCACTGGCCGTAGAACTTGCCCCACACGGACTTGGCCCAGCCCGTGTCGGCCAGGGTCAGGTGCAGGTTGCCGGGCTCGATGTCGTGCCAGTAGGAGCCGGTCATGATATGGCCGAAGGGGTAGTTGAAATTGTGCAGGACCATCTTTGGGTGTCCGGTGGTGCCGGAGGAGAAGAAGATGGTGGCCGGGTCCTCGCCGCAGGCCGCGTCGGCCGGGCGGGGGAAGCTCGGGGAGGCCTTGGCGGCGATTTCGGAGAAGCTCTGCCAGTTCCCTTCGGCCTGCTCCAGGCCGGCCATGACCAGCGTGGTCAGGGACGGGCAGTCCGGCTGGGCGGCCTCCACGGTGGCGCGCACGGAAGTGTCGACGATGGCGCCCTTGATGGAGGCGAAATTGACGCGGTAGGTAATGTCCTTGGCCGTCAGCAGGGCCGGGGACGGAACGCCGAGGGCGCCGAGCTTGTGCAGGGCGAGCATGACGGTCCAGAACTCCACGCGGCGGTGCAGGATGATCATGACCTTGTCGCCGCGGCCGATGCCCAGGCTTTTCAGGGCGCCAGCCAGCCGGGAGGACTGCTCGGAAAAATAGCCGAAGGTGTATTCGCGGCGCACGTCGGCGTCATCGACGTGAACCATGGCCAGGCGGTCCGGGTCCTGGGCGGCCGCGACGTCGACCATGTCGAAGGCGAAATTGTATTTGGCGGGAATGTCCAGGGCGAAGGAGGCCTGGAACTCTTCATAGGACGTGGGGCGCAGTTTGGTGTGCATATGTGCTCCGGTGGTGGTGGATTCAGGAGTTCGGGACGATGCGGCTCAGGGGGACAGGCACGGGCCTGGCCCCTAGATAATCACGTCCAGAAACTCGGCCGGCCGGCCATCCAGACCACGCAGGGCGTGCGGGGTGCGCGAGGTGAAGTAGAGGCTGTCGCCGGGCTCCATGACATGGACGGCGTCGGCCAGTGTGATTTCGAGCTTGCCCGCCAGCACGTAGATGAACTCCTGCCCGGGGTGCTCGTTGAACTTGAGTTCGGACTTTTCCTTGGGGGGGACGGTGACGATGAAGGGCTCCATCTTGCGGCCGACGAAGCGGTAGGCGAGACTCTTGTAGTCGTAGTCCTTGCGGCGCTCCACGCTCATGCCCTTGCCCTTGCGGACCAGGGAGGCGGTGTGCAGGTGCGCCTCCTTGCCGGACATGAGCACGGTCAGGTCGACCTGGAAGGCCTGCGCCACGTTGAAGAGGTAGCTGACCGGAATCTCGTGCCCGCCCGATTCGTAGTTGCGGACGTCGTCGGCCGAGGCGCCGACCTGGGCGGCCACCTCCTCCACGGTCATGTCCATGGCGTCACGGAGCCCCCTCAACCGGGGCGCGATATCCTTGTAGGCGGGTTGTTGCGCGTCCATAGCCTGCTCCTTGTGTACGAGTGTGAAAACAGGGCAGAACTACGGTTTTCAGGGCCAAAAAGCAATCGCCAAGCGATAATCGAGTAACGAGAATCCGCGCGCGATCACACTTCGACCACGGAATTCTCGCAGTTGCCGAACTCGCTGTAGCAATACGTGTCGGCGTTCCAGTCGTTCTCCCAGCGATCGTCGTCGAGCAGGTAGC
Source organism: Desulfomicrobium salsuginis (assembly GCF_054657795.1). Lineage (NCBI taxonomy): Bacteria > Pseudomonadati > Thermodesulfobacteriota > Desulfovibrionia > Desulfovibrionales > Desulfomicrobiaceae > Desulfomicrobium > Desulfomicrobium salsuginis. The sequence continues at coordinate 2,102,927 of NZ_BAAHYA010000002.1, forward strand.
GGAACTGGTAGGCCGCGCCTATGGGCAGGTCCACCTCGACCTTGAAGGAGCCGTCCTTGAGCCGCTTCATGGGCGTGGCATGCATGGACCAGTCATTGAATTCCCCCACCAGGAAGGCGGTTTTGGCCTCGCCGGCCGCATCCGACGGGATGCGGAATGTCGTCCGGCATACGTTCTTGGTCTTCAGATACTTCTTCTCTATGCTCATCGTATCCTCCACTGTGATGCGAGGTCCCCGTGCAGGGACGCGTAGACATCCATATACTTTCGTGCCGATTGTTCCCAGGAAAAATGCGTCTGCATGGCGTTGACCTGGATCCGCCGCCAGGCGGCCCGGTCCTCCCAGACGCGCACGGCCTCCCGCACGGCCGCAAGCAGGGCCGCGGGCGAGGGGCTGTCGAAAATGAAACCGTTAGCGCCATCGGCCGGATAGGGAACGATGGTGTCGCGCAGGCCGCCGACGGCCGTGGCCACGGGCGGGGTGCCGTAGCTCAGGCTGTACATCTGGGTCAGGCCGCAGGGCTCGTAGCGCGACGGCATGAGAAAGATGTCCGAGCCGGCCTGAATGACGTGGGACAGTTCCTCGGTATAGCCGATGATGGCCGAGACCCGCGTCGGGTAGTCCTCCATGATGCTCATGAGGCGCGCCTCGTACTCGGCCTTGCCCTCGCCCAAAACCACGAGCCCCACGTTGAGCTTCATGAGCTCCGGGACGATGTCGAGGACGATGTCGATGCCCTTCTGCCCGCGGAGCCGGCCGATGAAGCCGAGCACGGGGCGATGTTCGAGCCCCGGCGAAAGACCGAGCATATCGAGCAGATAGGCCTTGCAGTCCTGTTTGCCGTCCGGATTGAGGGCCGAATAGGTGCACTCCAGGACCGGGTCGTTCTCGGGGCTCCAGATGGAATAGTCCGCGCCGTTCAGGATGCCGACGAGGTCCGCGCTGCGGCGCGAGAGGATGCCCTCCAGGCCGCACCCGAACTCCGGGGTCATGATCTCGCGGGCGTAGCTGGGGCTGACCGTGGTGATCTTGTCGGCGTAGGCGATGCCGGCCTTGAGCAGGTTGAAACTGTTGTAGAACTCGACCCCCTCCATGTTCCAGGCTTCCAGAGGCAGGCCCGACTGCTCGAACAGACGGTAGGAGAAGCGACCCTGAAAGGCCTGGTTGTGGATGGACATGACCGTGTGCACCCCGGTCCAGAAGGGGTCGCTGCGGCGCCAGAAGGCGATGTACGCCGCGGCCAGGGCGGCGTGCCAGTCCTGGGCGTGGACGATGCGCGCGTGCATGTCCAGGTGCCGGATGGCGCTCAGGGCGGCGCGGCAGAAAAAGATGAAGCGCTCGCAGTTGTCGAAGTAGTCGCCCTTTTCGGTGCAGTAGTAGTTGCGGCGGTCGAAATATTCGCCGCGTTCGACGAAATAGACGGGCAGACCGTGGTAGTCGGCCTGATAGATGTCCGCCGTGGTATCCGGCCACGGGTAGCCCACCGGGCAGTTCTCGTGGACCAGATGCACGGGGTACTGACCCGTGGACAAGCGTCCGTAGAAAGGCGTGATGACGGCGACGCGCACGCCCAGTCGCGAGAGGGTCAGGGGCAGGATGCCCATGACGTCGGCCAGTCCTCCGGATTTGGAGAAGGGATAGATTTCCGACGTCAGAAAGACGATGTCGTGTGGCGGCGTGATCATGGGTTGGCTGCGAGCCTCCTGGCAAAGTCGTCGACGATTCGGCGGTGGTCGAAGGCCATGTCGGGTAGCCCGTCCAGGGGGAAGAACCGCGCGTTCCCGGCGTCGTCGCCGGCCTGCGGAGCCTGGTCCCCGTCGGCCACGGCGATGAAGGCCACGCTCAGCGTATGAAAGCGCGGATCGCGGTCGGGGTCGGAATAGACGCCCAGCAAGCCGGTGAGGCGCACCGTGAGGCCGGTTTCCTCCAAGGCCTCGCGGATCGCGGCCTGCTCAGCGCTCTCGCCGTAGTCGACGAACCCGCCGGGCAGGGCCCAGCCGTGGGGCGGGTTGCGGCGTTCAATGAGCAACACCCCCTGGCCTTCGCGATAGAGCACGATGTCCACCGTGGGGAAGGGATTTCGCGGCACGGCAGGTTCGCCGCACTGCGCGCAGGGCACTGCGAAGAGCGGCGCTGCGGCCCGCCCGGGCGATTTCCGGTTCTGATCCTGTTTCATGCTGACTCATGGTTAGCACCATTTTTTCAAGACTTGAAGCGGGAAAGTTGCGTGCGCGGAATCGTAACACAATGTCGCGGAAAGGGCGCCGTGCCCGGAGAATGCGCGTACGGGGCCGTGAGGTGCGCGGCCTGAGTACGGGAGGCCAATGCAGGGGGCTCAAACAAAACCGGCCCCCGGACCTTGCGGTGCGGGAGCCGGTTTTGGCAAAAAGAGGAAGTTATGAAGGTATTAGCAAGGGGCGGGCCAAAACGGCCACAACGTCTAAAATAAAAAAATTACGCCCTAATCTACTGAAATATCTAGATTCATATCTTGCGCACCCAAAGCCCTTTCCGACAAAACAAATTCAAATTTTTTAACCGACATTTCCTCAGCCCGCGCGGGCTGCCAACGGCAATTCAAGAATTTTTACTCGGCAAGCACATCGAATCCGGCTTTTTCGAGGCGTGCGGCCGACACGGCGCCTTCGCGCAGGATGCGCACCGCGTTCCCACCGACGACTTCGGCCAGCGTCGAGGGCAGGCCCCCGGCGGGCCAAGGCGTCGCATCCATCACCAGGGCCCCAGATGCGCGCAGGAGCTCGGGATCGAGATCCCCGGGACGGCAGGCCGGGGGACGTCCGCTCATGTTGGCACTCGAGGAGATGAGCGGGGCTCCGGCTTCGAGGCACAGGCGCGCGGCCACGGGATGCGGGCTCATGCGCACTGCGGACCGGCCATGCCGATCACGGGCCAGGGGACTGACCGCAGCGTCGACCGGAACGATGATGGACAGGGAACCGGGCCAGAACGCATGGGCCAGTTCGAGTGACGCCCCGTTCAAGCGCAGGTAGCGCGCGGCCATGTCCCAGCCCGAGATGATGATGGGCAGCGGCTTGCCGTCAGGCCGGCCCTTGGCGGCCGTGACGCGCTCGACGGATGCGTGCAGGGTGGCCAGGCAGCCCAGCGCGTAGAATGTCTCGGTCGGGTAGACCACCAGGCCCCCGCCGAGCAGCGTACGGACTTCGCTCTCCCACATCAGGGCCACGGGAACCCCGCCGCCGCGCGCATTGACCGCAGTCCCGCACGGCTGGTAGGGGACAGGAGACACAGCGGATGGCCGCCCCCGGCAAACCTTGCCCACACGGACAAACGAAAATCTTCCGATTCAGTATGTTGCGACATAATCCGATCTTGGCAGGGACTTTGCTTCATTGGGTTGAAAAAGGAAGGAGATGGCCATGAAAATCACCTCGGATCAATTGGCTGCCCTGCAGCTCCAACAAAAAAACGCGGCCCGGAACACATCCGGCGAAGGGTTCGCGCAGGCCCTGGCCCAGGAGCTCCAGTCGGGCTCCGTCACGGCCGGTACGGGCGCAACACCGACCGGTCCGATGGTACGGCTCGACCAGGCCCTGCAGGCCGCCATGCTGACCCAACCCACAGAGCAGACGATCATGGACAAGATGAGTTCCCTGCTTTCAAAATGGGAAAATTATTCCCAGATCATCGGCGCGGCGGACGGCGACCTGCGCGAGGGCTACAACCTCCTCGCGGACATTCGTCAGGACATCCGGGATGTCAAATCGGACCTGGCCCACAAACCAGGGCTGGGGCAGAACCTCGAAGGCATGGTCGAAGAGCTCGACATCCTGGCCACCACGGAAGAATTCAAATTCAACCGCGGCGACTACCTGAACTGACACCCGGTTCCGAGGCCACTTCTCCCGTTTTTTGCGGCGCTTCGTCAGAGGCGCCGTTTTTCATGCGCGAGCCAGGCCGGAAATGGCGGCCTGAACGCTCTGCACCTTAATCTCCCGGCGCTGCCCCTGAAACAGGAAGACGCGGCTCCAGACCCGGTCGAAACACTTCCAGGCCATCCAGACCGTGCCGACGGGCTTCTCGGGACTGCCGCCGCCGGGTCCGGCGATGCCCGAGATGGCCACGCCCACGGGCACGCGCATGAGATCGCACACGCCCAGGACCATGGCCTCGACACACTCCCGGCTGACGGCGCCGTGGCGGACAAGGACCTCCTCCGGCACGGCCAGCAGACGCATCTTGATGCGGTTGTCGTAGGCCACCACGCCACCCTCGAACCAGTCCGAACTCCCGGCCACGTCCGTCAGGGTGCTGGCCGTCAGGCCGCCCGTGCAGGATTCGGCCGTGGCCATGCGGCAACCGCGGCCGCGCAGAACATCACCCAGGGACAGGACCAGCCCTTGCGTATCGAGATCCATGCATCTCCTTTGCGCCCGCGCAGTGCCATCTGCGTCTGCGGCGTCACGTACTCATCATTCACCGGACAATCCCGCGAGAGCGCCCGCAGCTGAAAAACGCATCCTGTCCGACGTATCCATTGCGTGTACCTGCGCTTTCCAGGGCAACGCAAGTCTTGAATTCGCCACCGACAGGTGACAAGAGTGCCCTATCGCAGCTCGTCTTCGCCGAAGACGTTCGCAGCGGTTCCCACACCCTCAGACAAAGCGGACACCACGTGAACATATCCCCCGCCCTGCCATGGTCCTCCCGACTCGGATTCTGCGCAATACTGGTCCTTTTCGCCCCCGCGGCCGCCCTGGTGTTCGGGATGCAGCCGCCTGAGCCCTTCCCGGCCACGCCGACGGCCATGGCCATCCTGGCCGGAGCCATCGGGTTGCTGTCCGCGGCCGGACTCACGCTGATCACCACCCACCGTCTGCCGAGCCTGTCGGCGGCGCTGTGCGACTTCCTCATCCCGGCCGTGCTGACGCTGGCGATGAATCCCCACGTCACGATCTGGCAGGCTCCGGCGGCCTGGTCCGACCTGCTCAGGCTTGGCCCCCTGTGCGCCGCGTTCTTCGCCCTGGCCCAGATTCTTCTGGTGTCCATCACCCTGGCCCGCAAGGGACGGCACCCTTCCATGCTGGCCCAGGCCAGCCTCCTGGCCGTGCCCTTCGTCTTCAACTGGCTCCTGCTCCTGCAATCGCCGCACCTGCTCCAGCAACTGGCAGGCTCGCTGCCAGCCGTCAACGCACTGCCCCCCCGCGCCATGGAACTCGGCGGGCGGGTCATGGTCCTGGCCGTGTTCAACACCTTCTCGGCCGTCATCCTCAACGCCCTGTGCATCGGCGGCCTGCTGCGCGAACCGAAGACCTTCGTCCTGCTGGCCGGCAGCGCCGCCCTGGCCGGCCTGAGCCCCCTGGCCGCCGACCTGGGCTCGTCCCAGGCGGCCGCGTCCCTGCCGCTCGGCCTGTCGGTCCTGGCCGCCATCGCCGCCGTGGCCGTGGCCCAGGCCGGGTTGTGGAGCCAGACCTTTCTCATGACCGGCCTGCTCATGGACGCCTTGAAGGGCCGGCGACCCGCCGGGTACTGGGGGGCGCACCACTTCCGGGAGGGCCTGGGCAAGGGCGCGGTCTACAGCGCCCTGTTCCTGGGGCTCTTGTTCCTGGTCCAGGCCATGGCCGACTCGTCCCTGCTGGAGGCGGCCAGACTGACCATCCCCCTGGCCACGCACCTGGCCGTGGGCGCCGCGCTCATGCCCCTGGCCAAGACCATCCTCGAAACCTTCGACGGCAGCCCGGCCTTCTTCTCCCGCCTCCTGGGCAACGCCTGCCGCCCCCATCTCTACCTGCGCGGGGCGCTGCTGGGGCTCGGCCTGCATCTCGTCCCGGTCCAGACGCTGATGCACGAAACACCGGGCACCCGCTTCCTGCTCGGGGCGGGCATGGGGGCCGTGGCCTTTGCCGGCGCCGGCATGCTCATGGACCTGCTGGAAAAGGTCCGGGGCAGACGGCAGCGCCTGCAAAGCTGGCGCGTCTACCTGAACGGGACCCTGCTGGGCGGCTTCGTGGGCGGGGCCATCGCCTGGTACGTGGACCCGAGCCAGTCCGCGGTGGTGCTGAACAAATTCCGCATGTACGTCACCCTGCACGTCCAGAACCCGCAGGACTACGTCATCTATCCCCTGTTCAGCAAATGGGGGGCCATGAACCTCGGGCCCCAGACCGGCAGCGCACGGCTGCTCTTCAACGAGTCCGTGTCGGGCGTGATCAACTGGTCCCTGGCCGCCCCGCTCTTCAGCGTCAATTTCTTCTTCCTGACGGCCCTCTTCGCCCGCAGTTGGGCGCCGGTGCGCCTCATGGCCAGCCGCCAGGGCGTCGTCGCCATCGCCGAGCAGACCGTGCGCGTGCTGCGCTGGGGCCTGTGGATGGCGCCGGTCATCTACTCCCTGCTACGCATCTCACCCGACCCCACCTGGTACAACCAGGACGGAGCCTTCCGCACCCTGGCCGCCATCTGGCAGAGCATCGTCCTCACGCCCGAGGCCTTCCGGGGCTGGAGCATCGAAACCTTCCTGCACCTCCTGGCCTACGACTGGGTGCGCATCCTCATCTGGTTCGACCACATGGGCCTGCGCGTGGCCACCCTGGTCAACCTGTCCTTCGTCGGCGGCGACGCCTTGGACGAACTGCTGGCCCGTTTCCAGGGCCACGCCGGCCGCACGCGCTGCATCCCCGAGGCCCTGCGCCGCTTCGCCACCTGGGCCCCGCTGCTCATCCCCTTCTTTCTGCCCATGGGCGCGGACTGGGCCCATGTCTGGGACGGGGCCGAAGCCATCCAGAAAACGGGCCAGGGCCAGGCCTCGCCCCTGGTCGCGCTCATCGCCGTCTTCGCCGTCACCGCTTTCGCGGTCAGCATCGTCAGGGTACGCCACCGCAAGCAGCCGACCGGCGACATGTGCGTGGCCTGCGGCCTGCAACGACCCGGCTTCCGACCTGCGGACGAGATCACCCTGTGCAACGGCGTGTACACGGCAGTCTTCACCCAGGACGGCCGGGGATACAGCCGCGTCTTCAGCTCCGTCAGGCACGGCGCGGAGTACGATCTGACCAACCGTCCCACGTCCCGCGCCCACAACGCAGGCAAATTCCTCTACCTGCAGGAGGAAGGCCGGGAGCCGTGGACCCTCGGCTTCCGCCCCATTACGCGCGACGACGCCCAGACCACCGTCGAGCGCACCTCGCCCCTCTCGGTCAGCCTGAGCTGCCGGTGCCAGGACATCGAGGCCGAAGCCGACGTGAACGTCCCGGCGGACCTGAACGCCGAGATCTGGAGCATCCGCCTGACGAACACGGGGACGGAAGTCCGGCGGATCGATCTGGTTTCCTACCGGGAAATCTGCCTCAACGACCCCAACCCACAGCTGCGCCACCCCTTCTACAACAGGCAGCACATCGCGACCTGGTTCGTGCCGGTGCTTGGGGCCGTCTTCGCCCGCAACCGGATGATCAAGACCTCCGGTTCCTCCTCCGGCGGCCCGCGGCCTTCGCCCGAAGTCTACTTCCATGCGGCGCAGGTCACCGATTCCCGGGTTTCGCTGCGCGGCTACCAGGACAGCCGCATGGCCTTTGTCGGCGACAGGACCCTGCGCGACCCCGACGGATTGAACCGTCCGCCGCTGCAGGCCGACGACACGGGCCTGCACTACACCTTCGACCCCATCGCGAGCCTTTTCCTGCGCTTCGAACTCGAACCCGGCGAAACGGTCGAGGCGGTATTCGTGGACGGGTACGCCGCGTCGGCGGAGGAAGGGGAACAGATGCTACGCCGAATCCTGAACCCGGCCGGCGAAGCCCAGCCCCATCCGCTCAAGCCCGACTGCAAACCCCGGGCAATCCGGGAGCCCTCGGTCGAGGAGATGCTCCACCCGGCGCCGGAGAGCGCCTACAGCTTCTCGGAGGACGGAGAGGAGCTTCATTTGGGATGGAAGACCCCGCGCCGCTGGGCCCACCTCATGGTCAACGAACTGGGGTACGGGACGCTGGTGACCAACGACGGAGCGTTCACCTCCTTCATGGGCAACTCGCAGCAGAACGCCCTGACCCCATTCGCCCCGGACTCCATGACCACCCAGGACCCCGGACAGGTCCTTTTCCTGCGCGACACGGCCACGGGCGACATCACCTCGCCGACATACATCCCCTTCCGGGAGAGGAAGGCTGAGCTGAACGTGACCTTCGGCCTGGGATACTGTGTCTTCCGCAAGTCCATGGGCCCCGTCACGACGGAACTGACGTCCTTCGTCCTCCACGACCAGCCCATGGAGGCCCGGCTCCTGCGCATCGTCAACTCCGGACAGAGCGCGGTGACCTACGACGTGACCTTCTTCGCGCAGATCATCCTGGCCGACGTGGCCATCGACTCCCTCGGCCAGATCGTCACGGAGGAGGACCGCGAGGGCGGCGTCATCTTCTTCAGCCGCCCGGAGAACAGATTCCAGCGCGGTTGGGCCTTCGTGTCGTCAAGCCTGCCGTGCACGGCCATGGAGACCAGTCTGAACCGGTTCATGGGCGCCGGACGGACCATTTTCGCGCCATGGATGGTCGAAACGGGCGAGCCCGACCTGGAGCAGGATGACGACGGGTACCGCGTGGCCGCGATTTCCGGCCGCATCACCGTGCCAGCCGGCGGGGAAGCCCACATGCACGTGCTCATGGGACAGGCCCCTGAACAGGGGGATTGCCGCCGGATGATGGCGTCCATGCGCCGCGGCGACGACGTGCTGGCCGCGCTGCGGCGGACGAAAGCCATGTGGCGGGAAACGCTCGGGACGATCAGGGTCGAAACGAGCAGCCCGGCCTTCGACCGACTGGTCAACACCTGGCTCCCCTACCAGGCCCTCACGGCCCGCCTCTGGGGGAGACTGGGCCCGCATCAGCGCAGCGGCGCCTACGGCTTCCGGGACCAGTTACAGGACGTCCTGCCCCTGACCATGCTGCGTCCCCGCCTGGCCCGGGCCCAGATTCTGCTGCACGCGCGCCAGCAGTTCCTGCGCGGCGACGTGCTGCAGTGGTGGCACCAGACCTGGGACGGCCGCACGGGCCTGGGCATCCGCAACCGGGCCTCGGACCCGCACCTGTGGTTGGCCTACATGACGTGCCGCTACGTGGAGGTCACGGGCGACCGCGCCATCCTGTCCGAACCGATCCCGTTCATCGAAGGCCCGTCCATCCCGCGCGGCCAGGAGGGCATCGCCTTTGTGCCGCGGCCCTCGCGTGATCAGGGCACCCTGCTCGACCATTGCGTGCGCGGTATCGACCTGACCCTCTCGAGGCTGGGCGCCAACGGCCTGCCCCTCATGGGCGCCCACGACTGGAACGACGGCCTCTCGGCCGTGGGCCCCCACGGCAAGGGCACGAGCGTCTGGCTCGGCTTTTTCCTGCACGACGTGCTGCGGACCATCACCCCGCTGGTGGAGGAGCGCTACGGCAAGGCCAAGTCCGAAGGGTATCGCTCCCAGGCCGCCAGATTGCGCGAGGCCCTGGACAGGATGTGGCAAGACGACCACTTCGTGCGGGCCGTTTCCGATTCCGGCGAGGTCCTGGACTACGCCGACGCCCTGTGCTCCTCGTGGCCCCTGCTGTCAGGGGCCACGGACCCGATCAAGGGCGAGGCGGCCCTGCGCTCGGGCCTGAAACATCTGGAGAAGGAGAACATGGTGCTGCTTCTGACCCCGTTCTTCGATGAAGACTCCAAGCCCTACCCCGGCCGCATCGCCGACTACCCTCCGGGGGTGCGCGAAAACGGCGGCCAGTATTCCCACGGCGCATCCTGGCTGGTGGACGCCCTGACCATCCTGGCTCGGCGGGCGTCGGAGGCCGGGGACGCACAGGCGGCAGCCCGCTGGCGCCGCGACGCCCTGCGGGTCTGGCTGAAGATATCGCCCCTGGCCCATGCCCGTGCGGAGGAGCTGCAGACCTACGGCCTGCCGCCCCACCAGCAGCCGGCCGACATCTTCCACGGCCCGGGATTCGAGGGCCGCGGCGGGTGGAGCTGGTACACGGGCGCAGCCGCGCGGATGCTGTGGGCCGCCTATGGGCTCCTGGGAATCGGTACACAGGACGGCAAGCCGCATCTGGACGCCACGATGCTCGAAGCCGACGGCGTCCTGGACGTGCGCAGGGTGTGGATGAACGGCAAGGAAGTCTTTACCGGAGGAAAGAAGCATGACTGAGACCGGCGCCGTCCCGAACACGGTGCGCTCCGGCCGCTACCGCCACTTCAAGGGCGGCGAATACGAGGTCCTGGGCACGGCCCGGCACAGCGAGGGCCTCGAAGACATGGTCGTCTACCGTCCCCTCTACAACGACACGGGCCTGTGGGTCAGGCCCGTGTCCATGTTCCTGGAAAACGTCGAGCGCGAAGGACGGCTGGTGCCGCGCTTCGCGCTCATCAATGAAGGCTGACCTGATCACCGATCACCTTCCGGACCGCCAATGACCCGAAATTCTCCCCCCGCCCCCCTGAACGGGGTGCAGGGGACGAGTCCCCCGCCCGCCGGAGGCATCTTCATCCTCTAATCCTTCTTCCGGACCAACCTCGGCTTGCTCCCGTCCTGGGGCCCGATGACGCCGTCCATCTCCATCTGTTCGATGAAGCGGGCGGCGCGGTTGAAGCCGATGCGCAGGCGGCGCTGGATCATGGATATGGAGGCGCGGCCCTGTTCGGTGACGAACTCGATGGCCTCGGCGTACTTCGGGTCGTCGAGGACGTCGCTGGCCCCGCCGCTGCCTTCGCCGCCGTTCTCCCCGCCCGTGTTCCAGTCGGCGAAATCCAGCTCGAAGCGCTGGGGGCGCTGCTTTTCCCAGTACTTCACGACGCGGGCGATCTCGTCGTCGCCGACGAAGGCGCCGTGCACGCGCTGGATGTTGCCGCCGCTCTGCTTGAAGAGCATGTCGCCGTGGCCCAGGAGGTATTCGGCGCCGACACCGTCGAGGATGGTGCGGGAGTCGTGCTTGGAGCTGACCTGGAAGGCGATGCGGGAGGGAAAGTTGGCCTTGATGATGCCCGTGACCACGTCGACGGAGGGGCGCTGGGTGGCCAGGATGAGGTGGATGCCCGATGCGCGGGCCAGCTGAGCCAGGCGCACGATGCTGCCCTCGACTTCCTTGGCCGCGGTCATCATCATGTCGGCCAGTTCGTCGACGACGATGACGAGGTAGGGGAAGGGCTTGAGGTCCCGCATGTCTTCGGGGATGTCGTCGCCCATCTCGGAAAGCTTCTGGTTGTAGGTCGTGATGTGGCGCACGCCGGTGCGGGCCATGGCCTCGTAGCGCTGCTCCATCTCGTACACGGCCCACTCCAGGGCGTTCTTGGCCAGGTGCATGTCCGTGACCACGGGGTGCACGAGGTGCGGCAGGGAGCTGTACACGGCCAGCTCGATGCGCTTGGGGTCAACGAGCAGGAGTTTCACGTGTTCGGGGTCGTTGCGGTAGACGAGGCTCAGAAGCAGACAGTTCAGGCACACGGACTTGCCCGCACCCGTGGCGCCGGCCACGAGCAGATGCGGCATCCTGGCAAGGTCGGCGATGCGGGGGACGCCCTGGATGTCCTTGCCCAGGGCCAGGGGCAGCTGGGCCTTGGCCTCGGAGAAGGACGGGTCCTCGATGATCTCGCGCAGGTAGACGGTCAGGCGCTGCTCGTTGGGAATCTCGATACCGACGGTGTCGCGGCCGGGCAGGGGCGCGACGATACGCACGGCGCGGGCCTTGAGGGCCAGGGACAGGTCGTCGCCCATGCCGGCGATGCGGCTGACCTTGATGCCCGGCGCGGGCTTGTATTCGAACATGGTGATGACGGGCCCGGGCTGAACGCCCTGGACTTCGCCCTGGATGCCGAAGTCCGCGAAGCAGGCGGTCAGGGCCTGGGACTGCCGGTCGAGGACGGAAGCGGAGACGGTGATGCGCGAGGCGGGGACCTGGGCCAGGAGATCGATGGGCGGCAGGCTTGCGCCGGATACAACGGTCCGCGGGGCGGTCGCCGGCTTCGGGGCCTTCGGCGGCGCGGGCGCAAGGGGGGCCATGGGCACCGGCGAGTCCTTCTGCGGCTTGTCCTCGACCAGGCGGACCTTCGGGGCTCTCGGCTTCGGCCGCTCTTCCTGGCGCACGGCCGGGGCGGCGGTTCCTGACTTCGCGGGCTTGAGCCATGCCCCGACCCTGGACGCGAAGCCCCGGACCACCGCGATCCAGGCCGCAGCCTTGTCCACGGCGACGCGGTACGGCATGCCGACGAGCAGCCGCAGGCCGATCATGGTCAGGCAGGCCGCCACCAGGACAAAGCCGTAGTCGCCGAAGACCCGTTGCAGCAGGGCGTAGAGTGAGCGCCCGACGAAGCCTCCGCTGGCCATGCCCGTGCCGGGCAGCCCCATGTTCACGACAGCGTAATGTATCCATACCGGCAGCAGCACGCCAAGCAGGATGCCACCGGTCCAGCGCAGCCAGGACGGCCGGAAACGGGGGAAGAAGAGCATGCCGGCGGCCAGGGCGAAAAAGACCGGCCACAGCCAGGCGGCCGCGCCGCAGAGGTCCACCAGCCCGCCAGCGACGTACGCCCCCAGGGTGCCGACCAGGTTGCGCGTCGTGTGTCCGGCCATGGCCTGATGGTTGAAACTCGCGTCTTCGGGCGAGAAGGAGTACAGGGCCAGCGTGGCCAGCGCCAGGGAGCAGGCGAAGACCAGGGCGCAGATTTCCCGCAGGAGTTTGTTGCCGTCAGTTGTCATGCGAATTTTTCCATACAGGGGGGCGTCGAAAAACAAAAGGCCACAGAGCGCTCTCCATGGCCTTTGGTCCGTTGGTGCTCCGGGAGGTTATTCGCGGCCGAGGTATTCGCCCGTTTCCGTGTTGACCTTGATCTTGGTGCCGATCTCGACGAAGAGCGGCACGTTGACCACCAGGCCCGTTTCGAGCGTCGCCGGCTTGGACGCGCCGGTGACCGTGTCACCCTTGATGCCGGGGTCGGTTATGGTCACTTCCAGGACGACCGAACCGGACAGTTCGATATCCAGGGGGCGCCCTTCGTACAGCATGACCTTGTAGGCTTGGGCTTCCTTGAGGAAGCCGCCCTTGCCGCCGATGATGCTGTTCGGGATGGAAATCTGCTCGTAGGTGGTCATGTCCATGAAGGCGTAGCCGTCGCCCTCGTTGTAGAGATACTGCATCTCGCGGACTTCCAGGTCGGGCCTGGGAAACTTGATGCCGGAGCGGAAATTCTGCTCGACCACGGCTCCGGTGATCAGGTTACGGTACTTGGTGCGCATGAACGCCCCGCCCTTGCCCGGCTTGTAGTGATTGCACTCCAGAATCTCGCAGGGTGCACCGTCAATCTCTATCTTTCTGCCTTTCTTGAAATCGCTTGTCGCTAACATGCTTGCCTTGGTTCCTCCATTGATGTGTCCCTTGCCGGTCAGGCTTCAGGGCTGCCCAGACGCTGCCAGAGCGCCTGGACTGCGAGCGCATAGCTCATAATGCCGAAACCGGCAATAGCCCCGATGCAGTGCCTGGCGATGAGGCTCTGGTGGCGGATGGCCGAGGCGCGGGCGTGCACGTTGCTCAGATGCACCTCCACGCAGGGAATCCTGATCCAGGCCAGACAGTCGGCCAGGGCCAGGCTGGTGTGGGTGTACGCCCCGGCATTGAGGATCAGGCCGTGGACGTTGGCTTTCCAGGCCTCTTCGAGACGATCAATGAGGGTGCCCTCGCTGTTCGACTGGAACAGCGTCAGGGTGACATGACGCGCACTCTCCCCGAGCAGGCGTTGCACCAGTTCGGGGAGAGCGTCCATGCCTTGTGATCCGTAGACCTCGGGCTGACGTTGCCCGAGATACCCGAGATTGGGGCCGTTAACGACGAGGATGTCCATGCCTATTTCGTTTCCGAAGGCTCCTGCACCTTGTCGGAACTCGGCGGCAGGACGACCACGGTTTCGGGCTCACCCTCGGCCAGGGTCGAGCCGGGCTCCAGGGCCGCCACATCGACGTTCATGAGAAAAATGCGGTCGCCGGACTCGATCTCGCGGTTGCTGACGAGGATTTCGAGGGTGCACAGCGTGCCGGTGGTGCCTCCCTGCTCCTTAGGCAGCGCCACGGTGCCCTGCTTGATCTGCTTGATCTCGGCCATGCCGATGACGCGCAGGAAGCTGCTCCCCAATTCCTTGGCCGGCTCGGCGATGACGACATGGCTCGGGACGCTTTCCGGCACGGCCTGGTAGAGCATGGCGTAGGCGATGTCGCTCGATCCGGCGATGAACCGGTCCTCCTCCAGGGTCAGGATCTGCCCCCCGGACGCGAGGTCGCCGGCAAACGAGGCAGAGACCATGAACGTCTGCACGGTGTCTCCGGTCTCGGAGTCGCTCTCGGTTGTCAGCATGCCGCTCTCGGTGTACTCGCCGAAGCCCCCGCCCAGAGCAGCCCCGCCGGGGGTGGGGATAAGGAGCAGGTCCTTGTTCAGGATCTTGTTGCAGACCTTGATCAGGCCGGCGGTCCTGGCCTCTTTCCAGATGCCGTCTTCGACATCGGTGAACCTGAGCAGATCGGCCTTGCTGAGCCGCAGTTCGACGCTGGCCTGCTCCTCGACCACCGTGGAGTCGATGTCACTGGGGGTGGAAACCAGCTGCACTTCCTTGGCACACGCAGAGAGCAGAAAAACGGCGCTCAAGAGTACGAGCAACGCACGCATAGTAAGCCTCCAATTAAATATTGATCACCAAGACAATTCTTTCTATCACTGCCTGATCAAAACGCATTTCGTCAAGAACCCTCTTCCCCGGAAATGGTAGTTTCATGCCCAGCACCGTAATTTTGGAAAAGACCGTCTACACCATCGATCAACTCGGCGAGATGCCGCTTCCCCAACTCGCCCTTGCCGGTCGCTCCAATGTCGGCAAATCGTCGCTCCTGAACAAGCTGACCGGGAGAAAAAATCTGGCAAAGACCAGTTCCACACCGGGCAAGACGCGCAGCCTGAACTTCTTCAGGGTCGAGCCCGAAAACTTCTACCTCGTCGATCTCCCCGGCTACGGGTACGCCCGCTGCTCCAAGACAGAACGCGACAAATGGGCGGCGCTCATCACCAGATACCTGCAGAACAACTCGCGCCTTTTCGGCGTCGTCGCACTTCTGGACTCCCGCCTTCCCCCGCAGGCCCTGGATATTGACCTGATCAACTACATCAAATCCCTCGGCATAGAGGTTTTCCCCGTGCTGACCAAGGCCGATAAATGCAAACAGCCTGTCCGAAAATCTAGCCAGGCGGCATGGCAACGTCTTTTAGGTACGCAAAATCCGCCCATGTTGATTTCGAGTCATTCCGGCATGAACATCGACAAGCTCTGGCAGTTTTTTCTGGACCGATTCGCCGCAGTGCACAGCGGTTCATAGCACGGAAGTGCAGATTGAATACGCAATTATTTCCATTTTGAACAGTTTTTTATACCCCTTAATCCTAAAAAAACCTTACGATATCATGCCACTTTATCTTAATAAGCGTGCAGCATGACCGCAGCATGCCGTGTCTTTTCTGAATGAGCGGGCGCACTGTTTCCTCGCGTCGTCGAAAGGCCCTGCAACTTCCGTCGCAGACAGCCTGTATGACTGCACCACCGTGTCGATGACTGAGGCGCAGGCAATCGTCCCGACCCCGAAGGCCATCCTGCAGTCGAATGCAACGGACATTTGGGACGGATTGTTGCGGAACGGCCGCCTCGGGGTTTTCGCGGGACCCCGGCGGACGAACAGCTTGACCGATGCGAAGGCCGGAGCATAGGAAGGTCCTCGCATCGCGAAGACACGGCACACCACCCTACAGCCCAGGCAAGGAGAGACTCTCATGGCAGTTTACGTGGCGGAACACCCCCTGATCAGGCACAAACTCGGGCTCATGCGCAAACACGACATCAGCACCAAGAATTTTCGGGAGCTCGCCTCGGAAATCGCCAGACTGCTGACCTACGAAGCCACCAAGGACCTGGAGACGGAAAAGAAGGTCACCCAGGGATGGGCAGGCCCGGTGGAGGTCGACGTCATCAAGGGCAAGAAGATCACCGTGGTGCCGATCCTGCGCGCAGGGCTCGGCATGCAGGACGGCGTGCTGGATCTGGTTCCCGGCGCCAAGGTCAGCGTGGTCGGATTCTACCGCAACGAGGAGACCCTGCAGCCCGTTGAGTACTACGTAAAGCTGGCCAAGAACATCAACAAGCGCATGGCCATCATCCTCGACCCCATGCTGGCCACGGGCGGGACCCTCGACGCCACCATCCGCTGTCTGAAGAACGCCGGCTGCACGAGCATCCGGGGCCTGTTCCTGGTGGCCGCACCTGAAGGGCTCAAACGGATCACCGAGGCTCACCCCGACGTGGACATCTACGTCGCGGCCGTGGACGAGCGGCTGAACGAGAACGGCTACATCCTGCCAGGCCTCGGCGACGCCGGGGACAAGATTTTCGGCACGAAATGATGCTCGGGCGAAACGCCCTGACGGATATCGACGCAACGAAAAACGCCCGGTCCAGCCGGGCGTTTCTCATTTTTTCCAAGGCGGAATGAAGCTAGGCCTGTACGGCGAGCCAGTCCAGGGCGGCTTTCAGGTCGAGGCTGCCGGCGTAGATGGCCTTGCCGGTCACGATTCCGGCCAACCCCTTCTCGCGCAGAGGGAAGACGGCCTGCACGTCCTGCAGGGTGGAAATGCCGCCGGCGATGAGCACCGGCAGCCGCGTCATGCCAAGGAGGGCTTCGAGGGCCGGGATGTTCACCCCGGACTGCATACCGTCGCGGCTGATGTCGGTGTAGATGAAAAACGACGCGCCCGCGGCCTCCAGTTCCGGGACCACGTCGGCCACGGTCTTGCCCGCGTCCTCGACCCAACCCTTGGTCTTCAGATGGCCGTCGCGGGCGTCGAGTGACACGCCGAAGCGGCCGGGGAAGGCTGCGCACAGCTCACGGAACAGGGGCGGGTCCTCAAGGGCGACGGTGCCGATGATGAGGCGCTCCACGCCGGCTTCGAGATACTTCGCCGCGACGTCGACGCTGCGGATGCCGCCGCCGAGCTGCACCGGAACAGACACGCCGGCGCACAGCTCGCGAATCAGGTCCATGTTGCGCGGGACGCCGCTGAAGGCCCCGTCCAGATCGATGACGTGCAACCAGCGGGCCCCGACCGCCACCCACTGGCGGGCCATGGCCGCCGGGTCGTCGGAAAAAACCGTGACCTGATCCTCGACGCCCTGTCGCAGGCGGACGCACTTGCCGTCCTTGATGTCAACTGCCGGAAAGATGTTCATAACCCAAGCGCCTTCGTACCTTCTTCGATTGCTTCCGCCGCGATCTCCAGCGGTGTGACCCAACGTCCCTTGCGCTTCACGAAGCGCCTGCCCTGGAGCAGATTCTCGGCCAGCCCCTTCTGCTCCTCCTCGAAATGATACCTTCTCAACTCGCCACTGGCCGTGGCGATCAGGTACAGGTCCATGGTCAGGCTGGCCGGGCGCGTCACGCCCCACTCGCCGCCCTCACGCTCCTGCCAGCGCGTGACGAACGGCACGAGCAGATAGTCGGCCTTCATGCACGTGCCGACTTCCTTCCAGTACTGGACAGACTCGAACGTGCGACGTTCCTTGCTCGCCGTCACGATCTCCTCGCACTGCCGGACCATGGCCTGGCTCATCACCACGCGTCCGGGGGCCTTCGCCAAGGCGGAAAGCAGTTGTCCGTCCATGGCGTCCATGGACTCGGGCGCGATGACTGACGGCTCATCAGGCAGGACCCCGGCCATGAGTTCCCAGTCGTTTTCGGGATGGACGAAATGCGCCACCGCCAGCGTCGCCGCAGGCGGCACGGCCTGCCACTGCGTCGGCTTGGCGCAGGCGGTGCAGAGCAGCACGAGTGCCACGAGATAGTATTTCATGCGTCAAGACCTCCCTTGGTGCTGAGCACATCCTCACGCTCCAGCCGGACCGCCTGCCGCAGGGCAAGCCCCAGGCCCTTGAAGACCGATTCGAGCAGATGGTGTCCGTTCTGGCCGTAGAACATGCGGACGTGCAGGTTCATGCCCGCCTTGGAGGAAAGCGATTTCAGAAACTCCCTCCACAGATCCTTTTCCTGTCCGGCGATGATGGCGGGCAACACGGCCTCTTCGTACACCAGATATGAGCGGCCGGAAAGGTCGAGACACACTTCGGTCAGCGCCTCGTCCATGGGCACCTTGGCGCACCCGACACGGGCGATGCCCTTGCGATCCCCCAGGGCAGCGCTGATGGCGCTTCCCAGGCACAGACCGATATCCTCGAGTGAATGATGGGCGTCGATATGCATGTCGCCTTCGCAGGAAATGTCGAGATCAAAGCCGGCCCAGTGGCCCATCAGATCGAGCATGTGGTCCGCAAAGCCGAACCCCGTGCCTATGCGGCAGGCACCCGTTCCATCAAGATTCACGGCCACGGAGATCTTCGTCTCGCGGGTTTCGCGATCCATTCTTCCAGTACGAACGTTCATGGCGTCTCCTTGTCAAAGCAAACGGGCAGGTCCTGTGGCCTGCCCGTTCTTCCTGCGACCTACGATGCAGCAGCCTCTGCCTCTGGTTCCTTCGGCTTCTTGCCGAAAATGTAGGCCACCCAGATGCCTATCTCGTAGAGAATGCACAAGGGGCCGGCCATGAGACACTGCGAAACCACGTCGGGCGGGGTCAGGATGGCCGCCACGACAAAATTCCCGAGAATGGCGAACTTCCTGTATTTCCGCAGGGTCTTGTGCGTAACGATGCCCATGACGGACAGGAAGAACATGAACAGAGGCAGTTCGAAAATGAACCCGAAGGCAAAGAGCATGCTGGTTGAAAAGCTGAAATACTCTTTGACCGACGGCATGGGCTTGATGAAGTCCGAGGCGTAGCCCAGGAAAAACTGGAAGCCGAACGGAAAGACGACGAAATAGCCGAACATCGCGCCCGACACGAAGCACAAGGCCGAGAAGAAGGCGATGGGAATCATGTACTTGCGCTCACCTTCATACAGGCCGGGCGCAATGAACATCCAGAGCTGATAGAAGATGTAGGGACTGGCCACGAACAGCCCGGCAATGGCCGCGACCTTCAGGTGCGTGAAGAACGCCTCGGGCAGCCCCGTGTAGATGAGCGAGCCGCCCGTGGGCTGGAGCAGATCCATCAGGGGCTTCATGAGCAGCGCGAAGAGCTGTTCGGCGAAGCCGTAGCAGACGAGAAATCCCACGAAGGCGCCGATGATGCACCGCACCAGACGAACTCGCAGTTCGTTCAGGTGCTCGGTGAAGGTCATCTCATGGACTTCCTCCTCGCCGGCATCGGCTGATGCGTCAGGGGGGTCGCCTGCGGCGTCCGTCACGGGTTCGGGGCTGCCTTCCGCCTGCTTAGCGGGAGCGCTCTCCCCGGCCGGAGACGACTCCGGAGCGGAATCAGGGCCGGGCTCGTCAGGCCCGGCGCCTTCGGGCTGCCGGTCGACCGCAGGCACCGTTTCTTCCGAACCGGTACCGTCCGGGGATGTCAGCTCATCCCGTTCCGTGGTCCGCTCCTCGCTCATGCCTTGTCCTTATCGGGCCCCGCGGCCTGAGCTTCGGCCTTGTCCTTGTCGGTCCCCGCGACCTGCGCTTCCGCCTGGTCTTTTGCGGGGGCCTCGTCCTTCTGGGCCGCCGCTGATGCGGCCGCCTCAGGGAAGAGCTCTTTCTTGGCCTGATCGGTGCGGGCCTTCTGGTCTGCCTGTTCGGCCTCCATCTCGATGGTCCGCTTCACGTCGGTGCTGACGCGGCGGAATTCGCCGAGGGCCTTGCCCAGCGACCTGGCCATTTCGGGAAGCTTGGCCGGGCCGATGACGATCAGCGCGACGATAAGAATGACGATGAGTTCCGTGGAACCGATTCCAAACATAAGCGCGTCTCCGGAAAAGGATTGTTACGGCCGGCTATTCCCACTCGATGGTGCTCGGCGGCTTGGACGAAATGTCGTAGACCACTCTGTTCACACCTTTGACCTCGTTGATGATCCGGCTGGAGATCCGTCCGAGGATCTCCGAAGGGACTCTGGACCAATCTGCAGTCATGGCGTCGATGGAGTCGACGATGCGCAGGGCGATGACGTGCTCGTAGGTCCGCTCGTCGCCCATTACGCCAACGGTCTTCAGTGGCAGCAGCACGGCGAAGCCCTGCCAGACCTTGTAGTACCAGTTCGAGGCCATGAGCTCGTGCTGCACGATCTTGTCGGCCTGGCGCAGGATTTCAAGGCGCTCGTCGGTGATCTCGCCGATGACGCGGATGGCCAGGCCGGGGCCGGGGAACGGATGCCGCCAGACGATGAAGTCCGGCAGACCCAGCTCCTGGGCGACCTTGCGCACCTCGTCCTTGAAGAGTTCCCGCAGGGGCTCCACCAGGGCCAGATCCATCTTTTCAGGCAGGCCGCCGACGTTGTGGTGACTCTTGATGACGGCCGAGGGGCCCTTGAAACTGACGGACTCGATGACGTCCGGGTAGAGTGTGCCCTGGGCCAGGTACTTGACGCCAGGAATCTTCTTGGCTTCCTCCTCGAAGACCTCGATGAAGGTGTAGCCGATGATCTTACGCTTCTGCTCCGGGTCGTCGAGGCCCTCCAGGCGGGACAGGAACCTGTCCTGGGCCTGCACGTAGTGGAGATTCAGGTCGAAGTGCTCGCGCAGGTAGCCGACAACCTCGTCACCCTCGCCGGCGCGCAACAGGCCGTTGTCGACGAAGATGCAGTGCAGGTTCTTGCCGATGGCCTTGTTCAGGAGCACGGCCACCACCGTGGAGTCGATGCCGCCCGACAGGCCGCAGACGACCTTGTCCTCGCCGATCTGGACGGGCAGGGCGTGCAGCATGGAGTCCACGAAGGAGGACATGGTCCAGGTCGACTTGAGGCCGGCCACGTGAAAGAGGAAATTGCGCAGGATTTCGTCGCCCTGCTCGGTGTGCGCCACCTCCGGGTGGAACTGCAGCGCATACATCCGGCGCTCGACGTCGGCCATGGCCGCGATCTCGATGCTCTGGGTCTTGGCCGTGACCGTGAAGCCGGGCGGGACCTCGAGGACATGGTCGCCGTGGGACATCCAGACTGTGAGCTTCTCGGCGTCGGCGACGCGGTCCCACAGGGGGCACTGCTGCTGGAAGCGCAGTTCGCTGCGGCCGTATTCGCGGTCCAGGGAGGGGTTGACCTTGCCGCCCAGAACATGGGCCATGAGCTGCATGCCGTAGCAGATGCCCAAAACCGGCAGCCCCCAGCTGAAGATGACCGGGTCCACGCCGGGGGAGTCTGCACTCGTGACCGAGGCGGGGCCGCCGGACAGGATGATGGCGCTGGGCTGCATGGCCTTCAGTTCGGCCGCGCTGATGGTGCAGGGGTGAATCTCGGAATAGACGCCGGATTCGCGCGTGCGGCGGGCAATGAGCTGCGTGTACTGCGACCCGAAATCAAGGATGATGACTTTTTCTTGAATATCCATGTGGTTCCTCCATCCGTTATGCGGATGGTCATGTTCTCGAAAATTCTAGTACGCGTCCACCCTGTAATTGGGCGCTTCCTTGGTGATGATGACGTCATGGACGTGGCTTTCGCGCAGGCCCGCGGCCGAGATCTCCACGAACTGGGCCTTGTCCCGCAGGGCCGGGATGTCCCCGGTGCCGAGATAGCCCATGCCGGAACGCACGCCGCCGACCAGCTGGTCGATGGTTTCCAGCACCGACCCCTTGTAGGGCACCCGGCCGACGATGCCCTCGGGCACCAGCTTCTTGGAGCCTTCCTGGAAATAGCGGTCGCTGCTGCCGTCCTTCATGGCGTCGATGGAGCCCATGCCGCGGTAGATCTTGTAGGTGCGGCCCTGGTAGAGGATCTTCTCGCCCGGGCTCTCCTCGGTGCCGGCGAACATGGAGCCCATCATGACCGTGTCGGCCCCGGCCACCAAGGCCTTGACCACATCGCCCGAGAACTTGACCCCGCCGTCGGCGATGCAGCAGCGCTCGGCCTCGCGGCAGGCCCGCACGCACTCCATGATGGCCGTGATCTGCGGTACGCCCACGCCGGCCACGATGCGCGTGGTGCAGATGGAGCCTGGGCCGATGCCGACCTTGACGGCGTCCACGCCGGCCGCGATCAGGGCCTTGGCGCCTTCGTAGGTCGCCACGTTGCCGCCGATGATCTGGGCGCTCGGCCATTCGGAGCGCGTGGCGCGCACGGCGTCGAGGATGTTTTTGGAGTGACCGTGGGCCGAATCGAGGACGATGACGTCCGCGCCGGCCTTGATCAGGGCCTCGACGCGTTCGGCCCGGCCCTTGCCCACACCCACCGCGCCGCCGACGCGCAGACGGCCGAGGTCGTCCTTGCAGGCGTTGGGATACTTGCGGACCTTGTCGATGTCCTTGATGGTCAGCAGGCCTTTGAGCTTGTTGCTCTCGTCGACGACCAAGAGCTTCTCGATGCGGTTCTCGTGCAGGTGGCGCTTGGCCTCCTCCAGGGAGATGCCCACCGGCACGGTGACCAGGTTGCGGCTGGTCATGACGTCCCGCACCAGCGTCGACATCTCGGTGACGAAGCGCACGTCGCGGTTGGTGACGATGCCGACCAGATGGTCCCCTGAAATGACGGGCAGGCCGGAAATGCGGTAGTCCCGCATGAGTTCCAGAGCGTGCCCGACGGTGTCGTCGGGGTCCACGGTGATGGGGTCGACGATCATGCCGGATTCCGACTTCTTGACCTTGACGATCTCCAGGGCCTGCTGCTCGATGGACATGTTCTTGTGCACGATGCCAATGCCGCCCGACCGGGCCAGGGAGATGGCCATGCGCGACTCGGTGACCGTGTCCATGGCCGCGCTCAGGAACGGGATGTTGAGCTCGATGGAGGCGGTGAGCCTGGTGTGCAGGTTGACCTGGTCCGGCAGGACTTCGGAGTACGCCGGTACAAGCAGGACATCGTCAAAAGTCAGAGCCTTGCCGAGAAATTTTTCCATATTCCACCTCTCCCGATACGCGGGAACAAGGGTTTTTTTGTTGATGAACCGGGGCGTCTAGAGCCCCAGATAGGCCTTCTTGACATCCTCGTTGGCCAGGAGCGCCGCGGCCGTGTCCTCGAGGGTGATGCGCCCGTTCTCCATGACGTAGGCACGGTGGGCGACCTTGAGGGCCTGGTTGGCGTTCTGCTCGACCAGGAAGACCGTGGTCCCGGACTCGTTGACCTTGCGGATGATGTCGAAAATCTGTGCGATGATGATGGGCGCCAGGCCCAGGGACGGTTCGTCCAGAAGCAGCAGCCGCGGCCGCGCCATGAGCGCGCGGGAAATGGCCAGCATCTGCTGCTCGCCGCCGGACAGGGTGCCGCCCATCTGCTTGCGGCGTTCGGCCAGGATGGGGAAGAGCTCGAAGACGTATTCCAGGTCCTGGGCGATGCCCTTCTGGTCGTTGCGCAGGAAGGCTCCCAGGTCCAGGTTCTCCATGACCGACATGTCCGGGAAGATGAGCCGGCCTTCGGGCACCTGGGAAATGCCCATGCGCACGATGCGGTCGGCCTTGAGGGCCTGGATGGGCTGGCCGTCGAAGATGATCTCACCGCTGCGGGGCGGCACGCCGCCGCAGATGGACATGAGGGTCGTGCTCTTGCCTGCGCCGTTGGCGCCGATGAGGGTCACGATCTCGCCCTTGCCGATCTTCAGGGAAATCCCGTGCAGTGCCTGGATGTTTCCGTAGAAGGTGCTGACGTTCCTGAGCTCAAGCATGGGCTTCCTCCCCGAGGTAGGCTTTGATGACCCGCGGGTCGCTGCTGACCTCCGCCGGGGTGCCGTGGGCGATGAGACACCCGTATTCCATGACGTAGATGCGCTCGGAAAGGCTCATGACCATGCTCATGTCGTGCTCGATCAGCAGAATGGCCATGTCCATCTCGTCGCGGATCTTGAGCACGAGGTGCTTCAGGGACTCGGTTTCCTGCGGGTTCATGCCGGCGGCCGGCTCGTCGAGCAGCAGCAGCGTCGGGTCCGTGGCCAGGGCGCGAGCGATCTCCAGCCTGCGCTGGGCGCCGTACGGCAGGTTGCAGGCCTGCTCGTTGTAGAATTTGTGCAGCCCGATGTACTTGAGGAGTTCGTAGCTGCGGTCGACGATCTCTTTCTCCTCCCGGCGCACGGCGGGCGAGCGCATCAGCGCGCCGAGGATGCCGCTTTTGGTGCGGCAGTGCCTGGCGATCATGACGTTTTCCAGCACGCTCATGTTCTTGAAGAGGCGGATGTTCTGGAAGGTGCGGGCCATCCCCAGCGCCGTGACCAGGTTTGGCTTCATGCCGTTGACCTTGGTCCGGGTCCCCTGCTTGGGCGTGAACCAGACTTCGCCTTCGGTTGGGGTGTAGATGCTGGTTATGCAGTTGAAGAACGTGGTCTTGCCCGCGCCGTTGGGCCCGATGAGGGCAACGATCTCGCCGGAGTTGACCTTCAGCTCCACGTCGTTCAGGGCCCGCAGGCCGCCGAAGTTCATGGACACGGCGGTGACGTCGAGTACCGGTTGCATCTAGTTCTGCCCTCCTGTGGCCGCGTTCAGTTCGGGGTCCGACACCGTGTAAGTCTTGCGCTTCTCGGGAATGAGCCCCTGCGGCCGGAAGACCATCATCAGCACCATGGCCGTGGCGAAGAGGATCATGCGGTACTCGGAGAAGGCGCGCATGTATTCGGGCAGAAGCACCAGGAAGGCCGAACCGAGAATGACGCCCAGGTTGGAGCCCATGCCGCCCAGAACGACGATGGACAAAATGATGGCCGATTCGAAGAACGTGAAGCTGGCCGGGTTGATGAACGTCGTCTTGGCCGCGAAGACCACGCCGGCGAAACCGGCCCAGGCCGTGCCGAGGCCAAAGGCCATGAGCTTCACGCCGACCCGGTCGATACCCATGGCCTCGCAGGCGATCTCGTCCTCGCGCAGGGCCTGCAGGGCGCGGCCGATGCGCGAATCCTTGAGCCGCGTGACGGCGACGATGGTCACGATGGCCAGGGCCAGCACGATGTAGTAGATGTAGATGTTGGCGCCGGCCACGGACAGCTGCATGTCGAACAGGCCTGGACGGGGTATGTTGGACACGCCCGACGGCCCGCCTGTGATGTCGCTGAAGTTTTCAAGCAACAGCCGCACGATCTCGCCGAAGCCGAGGGTGACGATGGCCAGGTAGTCGCCGCGCAGCCGCAGCACCGGGAAGGCCAGGGCCACGCCGGCCAAGGCGGCCACCACGCCGCCGATGGGCAGCGCCACCCAGAACCCGAGACCGAAATACTGATTCAGCAGGGCGTAGGAATACGCGCCAATGGCGTAAAACGCGGCATGACCGAGGAAGAGCAGGCCGGCCACGCCGACGATGACGTTCAGGCCCAGGCCCAGCACCACGTACAACAGGAACGAGATGAGGATGTTGGTCTGGTATGTGGTCACGAACCAGGGAACGACGCAGAACGCGGCCAGCAGGCCGACTTGCAGCGGCAGTCTCAGCGCTGGATTTTCCAGCATGGCGGAGAACCGTCCGGCCTCCTGCCCGCCGGCAGCGGCCACGGCCTCCCCGGCTTCCTTGCGGCGCAGAGCCCAACGCCAGATGAAGGACAGCACGAAGCTGCCGACGCCGACCAGCGCCAGGTTCTCCCAGCGCCAGATCACGGACTTCTCGATGGCGTTCACCCGGATGACCATGATCGGGAAGGTCAGAAACATGAACCAGATACTGACCTGAATTGATTTGATGAGTTCGTTCATTATCGTCTCCGTCCGTCGTGGGAATGCCGCCAGCCGATCATACCTTTTCCACCTTGGCCTTGCCCATGATGCCCGAGGGCCGGAAGATCAGGAAGACCACCAGCAGGGTGAAGGCGAAGACGTCCTCGTAGTCGCTCGAAATGTATCCCGTGGCGAAACTCTCGGACAGCCCGAGGAAAAGGCCGCCGAGCATGGCGCCGGGGATGGAGCCTATGCCGCCCAGGACCGCCGCCGTGAAGGCCTTGATGCCGGCCAGGAAGCCGATGGCGAAGTTGACCATGCCGACATGGGAGGCGATGAGCACGCCGCCGAGGGCCGCCAGGGACGACCCGAGCAGAAATGTGATGGAAATGACCTTGTCCGAGTCGACTCCGAGGAGCATGGCCATCTTGCGGTTCTGGGCCGTGGCGCGCATGGCCTTGCCCATCTTGGTGTACTTGATGAAAACCGTCAGTCCGGCCATGAACAGCGCGCTGGTCACGACGATGACGAAGTCCGAGGAACCGAAGACGTGGGCCACGGGCTCCAGGAACTCGAAGTCCGGGATGAGGCGCGGAAAGGGCAGGAAGTCCGAGGTCTGGGCCAGGATGATGTAATTCTGCAGGAAGAGGGACATGCCGATGGCGGAAATGAGCGGCGAGAGGCGCCCGGCCCCGCGCAGGGGCTTGTAGGCGATCTTCTCCATGGTGTAGCCGTAGCCGGCGCAGTAGATGATGGCCACGACCGCGGCGATGACCAGGATGGCCGGGGCCGGAAACCCGAGGATGCCCAGCACGCCGGCCACGATGAGCCCCATGAAGGCTCCGAGCATGTAGACCTCGCCATGGGCGAAGTTGATGAGCTCGATGATGCCGTAGACCATGGTGTAGCCGATGGCGATCAGCGCGTAGATGCTGCCGCGCGTCAAACCGCCTAGAAAAAGTTCGGAAAAATACTGCCAGTCCATGTTTCCTCGTCCGATCCGGGCCGGATCGCTCCTTGCCGTCCTGTTGAAAGAACCGAGGGACAGGCTAGCCTGTCCCTCGGTTGAATCTCGATAACCCTGAAGACCTCTACTTCAGTTCCACGTACGCGCCGTTCTGGACCTGGTACATGGAGAAGCCCACACCCTCGGCGTCGCCGCGGGCGTCGAACTTGATGGTGCCGACGGTGGTGTCGACCTTGTCCGTGCGCAGCACGTTCATGATCTTGTCGGACTCGGTGGAGTCGGCCTTATCGATGGCGTTGACCAGGGCCTGCATGGCCGCATAGGCGGCGTCGAAGAACGCGCCGGGCTCGGTGCCGAACTCGGTCATGTGGGCGGCGCGGGCGGCCTTGTTCATTTCCAGGCCGCTGACGTCCTGGGGACCGGAAGCGTACACGCCCTCGGCGTCGGCGCCGGCGACCTTGATGAAGGTGTCGTCCTTGACGCCGTCATCGGAGATGAACTTCACGTCGACGCGCTTCTTCTTCAGCTGGGCTACGATCTTGGAGGCTTCCGGGTGGTAGCCGCCGAACATGACGGTGTCCGCGCCGGACTGGCGGATCTTCTGGACCACGGAGGAATAGTCCACGGCGCCGGGGGTCACGCCCTCGAACAGCACCACTTCGGCCTGGCCGCCTTCCTTGATGAACTTCTGGGCGTATTCGGCATAACCCTTGCCGTAGTCGCCCTTGTCGTGCAGCACGGCGATCTTCTTGGCGCCCAGCTTGGCGAGGGCGAAATCAACGCCGAGCTTGGCCTGGGCGTCGTCAGAGGCGATGGTGCGGAAGAAAGTCGGGTACTGGCCGCTCTGGGTCAGTTCGGGGTTGGTCGCCGACGGGGACATGGTCACGACCTTGGCCTCGGTGTAGATGGGCAGGGCGGCCTTGGTGGCGCCGGAACAGATGTGGCCGAGGACGACGACAGCGCCGTCGGAGACCAGCTTGGTCGCGGCGTTGGTGGCCTTCTCGGGCTTGCACTCCTCATCCTGAACCAGAAGCTCGATCTGCTTGCCGTCGATGCCGCCCTTGGCGTTGACGTCTTTGGCCACCAGCTTGGCGGCGTTGACCGTGGGCAGGCCGTAGGAGGCCAGGTCACCGGTGTGGGCGCCCGCAACGCCGATCTTGATGGTATCGGCACCGAAGGCCGAACTGGTCAGCAGGGACAGACACGCAGCGATCACGAGACCAGAAAAACGTTTCATCAGTTCCTCCACAATGTTCGGGTTAAGGGCAACAGATCACGGCTCGGTTCGAGCCTTTGTTCACGCGGCATCGAATCGAAACCCGTTAGCATCAGCCCCTTGCCGGTGTCAAACAGGATGGGTGACGCCCCCCATACCGCTCGCGCATGGGGAGCCGAAGAGCGGCCGGCACGACACGCCGGCCCGTGGGCATCACTTCCCGGACAGTTCGCGGCGGGCGTTCTCGACCAGCTCGGGGTCGTCGGGAGCGGCGTCGACAACGGCCTGGAAATGCGCCGCGGCCTTGTCCGGCTGCGCGAGGTAGTGCTTGTAGATGACGCCCAGGTTGTAATGGGCGTGAAAATTCCCGGTCTCAATGGTCAGCATGCGTTCGAAGAGCTCGGCCGCCTCGGCGTACTTCTTGAGCTCGAACAGGCAGAACCCTTTCTGGTTGAGCGCCATGACGTCATCCGGGTGCTTTTCGAGGACCATGTCCCAGAAGGACATGGACTTCTCCCAGGCCTGCATCTCCATGAAGGCCATGCCGAGACCGCGCATGGCCTCGACATCTTCGGGGTTGGCCTGCAGCTTCTGCATCATGGACGAGATGCCGGACATGTCCCCGCCCATCTGTCCCATGCCCCCGGGCATCTCCCGGCGCTCCTCGTGCTGCACGATGGACGGGTTTTCCACCCGGTAGACCACGGCGGCAAAGACCATGACGCCCAGGCAGGCCAGAAGGAAAAAGACGGTCCTGCGGCGGGCGGCCTGGGGAAAGGCGTTATTCGTCTGCATCGAGTATCTCCAGCTGCCGAACGCGGCGCTCCAGCACGCTGTGCTGTCGGGCCAGGAAAAGGACATATCCCCCGACGCCCAGCCAGATGCACACATTGGCGATAAAAAGGTAATTCATGACAGTCCTCTCATTGCAAGGTCTTTTCCTGAATCCTGACCAGGGCGGCCTCGACCCGGCGCGCGAACCCCGCGCCGTGGTAGCGGGCCAGGACAAGGGCCGCGAACAGCGCGCCCCAGGCCAGGAGGTTGATCCACACCGTTGTCCACATCTCGGGTTCCAGCCCCCCGCTGCGCGAAGCGAGGACCGCCGGATGGATGGAACGCCACAGCCGGGCCGACAGAAACACCAGCGGGACGTCCACGAAGGCGACGATGCCGAGCACCGCCCGCATCCTGGCGCCCTTGGCGCCGCCTGCGTCAGCGGCCCGCAGGACCAGATAGCCCGAATAGACGAACCACATGACCAGCGTCGTGGACAGCCTCGGGTCCCAGGTCCACCACGTGTTCCAGGCCGCCCGGCCCCAGATGGAGCCGGTGATCAGGGCCAGGCCGCTGAAAAGCACCCCGGCCTCGGCCAGCACCCCGGCCAGCACGTCCCACTTCTCCTTGCCGGTCCACAGGACCATGACGCTGGCCGCGAAGACGCCGAAAAAGGCGACAAAGCACCACCAGGCCAAAGGCAGGTGGAAGTAGAAGATCTTCTGCACCAGGCCCATGGTCATCTCTTCGGGCGCGTAGAACCAGATGGCATACTGCCCGACGGTCATGAGCACCATGGCGGCGGCAGCTAAAAAAGTAAGCATTCTCGGATAGATGCGAAACATGTCAACCCCTTCATTCGCCCCGGAAAACATGGGGAAAGAGAAATAGCGCCGCGCCGGAAAAGACCGCGTCGAACGCCAGGACAAGCCCGAACCATTCCCCCAGGTCGGACATGGGGACGCCCTGCATGAGGCCGACGCCGATGCGGATCCCCCCCAGCAGCAGCGGGACCTGCAGCGGGAAGACGATGATGGTCAGGAGCGCGTCCTTGGCGCCCTGCCCGTGCCCCATGGCGCCGATGAGGCCGCCCAGGATGCACAGCCCGAGATCCACGCCCAGGGCCATGAGCGCGAGCCCGCCGAGGCTCCCGCCGGGGTCGAGACCCAGAAAGACCAGGGCCGCCGGAAAAAAGAAGACCTGGCACAGGGCGAGCAGGGCGAGCCCGGCCAACGTCTTGCCCAGCCACAGGCCCTGCACCGGCAGCGGGGACAGCAGCAGGGCCGTGGCCGTGTCGTTCTCCTCCTCGAAGCGGAAGAGAAGGGAAAAGATCAGGACCACGGCAAAGGAACTGCACAGCCAGAAGATGGCCATGGCCTGCTGCGGCGAAAAATGCTCGCCCGGCGCCGCGGAAAGGCTGAAGATGAAGACCAGCAGAAGCCCCAGCAGCACGGCCTGCACCGGTCCCTGCCCCCCGGCGAAGGCCAGGCGCAGGTCCTTGGCCGCGATGGCCAGCCAGGGCGCGGTCACGCCGCCTCCCTGGGGAATTCCCCTGCCGGACCGAAATAGGTCATGGCCCGGCCGGAAAGCCGCAGCACCGTGTCCGCCCGGCCCAGATCCCGCTCCAGGTCGTGGGAGATCCAGACGATGCCGGCCCCTCTGGCCCTGGCAGCTTCGAGCTCGGCGTGCAGCAGGGCCTGGGAGGCCGTGTCGAGGCCCGTGGACGGCTCGTCCAGAAACAGCAACTGTGGCTCGACGAGAAGCACCCGGGCCAGGGACAGACGCTGAGCCATGCCCCGCGAGAACGTGCCCGCGGCCTCCAGGGCGAAGCCTTTGAGCCCCACCCGTTCAAGAAGCCCGAGCAGGCCCGCGTCGTCCAGACCGCGCCCGTAGACGCGGTTCCAGAACTCCAGATTGCCCAGGGCCGAAAGTGCCGGATAGACGAAGGTCTGGTGCCCCATGAAGGCCATGGCCCGGTCCTCGACCCGGCGCTGCACGGTGCCGGATCGCGGCGGCAGCAGGCCGGCCATGATCTTCAGGAGTGTCGACTTGCCCGCGCCGTTGGGGCCGGCCACGAGCATGATGCTCGCCGGCTCCAGGACGCAGGACACGCCCTTGAAGATCAGCCGCGAGCCGAAGAAGTGGCTGACGGCGCGCAGGTCGAGAAGCGTCCCGGAAGCCATCATCGGCGCTCGATCTTTCTCCAGCACAGGAAGGCGATCAGGCAGGACAGGGTGCCGCCGATCCAGATCCAGTTCACCAGCGGGTTGAGGCTGACCTTGAGGCTGACCTCGCCGGCCTCGTTGAAGCCCAGCAGGGTCGAGTAGATCTCCTCGCCCAGGGAAGGGATTACCGAGACCTCGGCGAAGGTTGACTGCTGGAAACTGGCGTAGAGGCGCTTCTCCGGGGCCAGCTTGCCCACCTCGCGGCCGTCGCGCAGCACGGTCAGTTCGGCCGAGTGCATATCCATGGCCGGGTTGTCGTGATGGTGCCGCAGTTCGTCGAAACGCACTTCGTAGGCGCCGACGGTCATGGACTGGCCCTTGGTCAGCACCGCCTCCTCCTCAACCTTGTACGGCCCTGAGAAGGCCACACCCACGACCATCATCGCCACGCCCAGATGCACCCCGTAGGCGCCCCAGGACGGCATGAAGGACCGCAGGCCTTTGGTGCGCACGAAGACCAGGCCCACGGAGACCGCGATCATGATGCCCGACACGGCGGCAAGGAGCGCCAGGGGCTGCCTGTAGCCCAAGGCGAAGATGACGGCGCCCGACGCGGCTCCGGCCCCGAGCACCAGGCCGAGGGCGAGCTTGTCGCTGACGCCGCTCTTCTGGGAGAACCAGGGGCACACGGACATGATGAAGGCCAGGACGCTGAAGAGGGGCAGGCAGACCCGGTTGTAGAACCCGGCGTCGAGGCCGACGGGGTTCTCGCTCCAGATGCTGCTGATGACCGGCCAGAGCACGCCCAGGAAGACGATGCCGGCCAGGCAGAGAAAGAGCCAGGAAGCCAGGAAGAGCATGCCGGGCCGGCTGGTGAAGTCATCGATGGCCGTCGTGTCGTCCTTGCGCGGCACCAGGCAGACGTACAGGGTCAGCGCGGAACCCGCCACGAGGAAGACGAGCAGCGGGATGCCCATCTTGCTGCCACCGAAGGCGTGCAGGGATTCGATCATGCCGCTGCGCACGACGAAGGTCGCGAAGAAGCACAGCAGGAAGGTCAGGGCGACCATGAACACGTTGGTGCGCAGCAGGGTCTTGCGCGTGCGCCCGACGATGGCCGTGTGGACGAAGCCGGTGCCGGCCAGCCAGGGGATGAGGGAGGCGTTCTCGACCGGGTCCCAGGCCCAGTAGCCGCCCCAGCCCAGTTCCATGTAGGACCACCAAGCCCCGAGGATGATGCCCGCGGTCAGGAAGATCCAGGCCACGATGTTCCAGTTGCGGCACAGGTCCAGCCACTCGCGGCCGTTGCCCGAGAGGCGCGAGGCCAGGGCCAGGCAGCACGGGATGGTGTACCCGGCATAGCCGAGGAAAAGCAGGGGCGGATGGAAGATCATGCCCGGGTTCTGTAGCAGGGGGTTCAGGCCGTGCCCGTCGGCCGGGCCGGGGTCGAGCTTGGTGAACGGGTTGCTCGGCCCGGTCAGGGCAAAGAGGAAAAATATCTCGACGAGGAAGAAGAGAATCCAGAAATAGACCTTGGTCCGGTTGTCCAGGTGCGAGTAGCCCGGCGTGTAGATCATGCACCAGCCCATGAGGGCCACGCACAGGTACCAGAACAGGAAGGACCCGTTCTGCCCGGCCCAGAAGGCCGTCACGGCGTAGAACATGGGCAGCAGGTTGTCGGTGTAGTCGCGGACGTAGACGTAGGAAAAGTCCCTGACGACCAGGGCCTGGAGAAGAATGACGGAGACGCCGAGAACGACCATGGTCAGAAGGATCTGGCCCTTCTCGAACAGGGCCACGGTGCCGTAGTCGTCTTTGAGGGCCTTCATTCCGGCCACGGCGGTCAGACCGACGGCGGCCAGCATGCTCAGGAGAAGTGCGGTGAAGCTGATGGCGTGCATGAAACGGGGTATCCTCGCGGGGTTCTGGTTGCGGAAGAGAGAGGCGGGCCTAGCCCTGGTATCCGGGAGGGCGCATCTGCCCCTTCTCGTTCTTTTCGTATTTGGAGGGGCACTTGGTCAGCAGGGTCGTGGCTTCGAACTGCTTTGCGCCGGCCTTGAAGCGGCCTTCGAGGATGACTTCCACGCCGGCCTTGAAGGTGTCGGGGACGGTGCCGCGATAGGTGACGCGGATGGTCTTGGTCGGGTCGTCCTTGTCCTGGACGGTGAAGTCCACGCCCATGGACGCGGGGTCGCGGACGATGTCCTCGGCCGCCACGTTCCCGAAGAGCCGGGCCTGGGTCAGTTTCTCGGCCGGCATGGCCAGCGCCTCGGAAACATTGAGGAAGTAGACGGAATTCTGGGACAGCCCGCTGAAGATCAGGTACCCCACTCCGGTCGCGACCAGCAGGACGGCGGCCAGATAGACCCATTTCTGATTCTTGGAAGTGCTCATGCAATCTCCGGTTTCAATGTGCCCCGGCTCCTAGCATGAACCGGCGCGACCTGTCACGACGCGAAGCGCGCTCGTCGCACGCGCTATCCACAACCAGACCCGTTTCGTCAACATTTTCGTCCGCGGACCCCGGAAACCCGGTCCGGCCGGGGCCATTTCCTTTCTTGACCTGCATGGATGAACCGATCAAAAAAGCCCGACACGAGCTTTTTCAAGGATACGCATGACCCGCATCGAAACGATCCTCCTCGACCGCGACGGAACGCTGATCGAAGAGCGCCACTACCTGCGCGACCCGCAACTGGTCGCCCTCATCCCCGGCGCGGCCGCTCCCATGCGCCGTCTGGCGGAGCTGGGCTGCCGCTTTTTCCTGGCCAGCAACCAGAGTGGCATCGGCCGCGGGCTCCTGACGCCGGAAGACTATTTCGCCGTGCACGCCAGGCTGGAGGAGTTGCTGCGGGCCGAAGGCATCGCCCTCGGCGGCGCGGCGTTCTGCCCCCACGGCCCCGGAGAGGATTGCGGCTGCCGCAAGCCCCGCACCGGCATGTGGGACGACCTCGCGGCCCGCTTCGGCCTGCGGCCCGAAACCACGGTCATGGTCGGCGACAAGATCGCGGACATCGCCTTTGGCCAGACGGCGGGCTGCGCCGAGACGGCCTTGGTCCTGACCGGCCACGGCCTCTCGGAAGCGGCCAGGCTCGGGCTCGAGCCCGTGCCGGCTGGCGTGCGGCCCTGTCTTCCCGGACCGGGCCGGCCGGACTGGATCGCCCGGGACCTGGGCAGCTATCTCGACCTGCTTGTGCAAAACAAGGGGCTTGTGCATGCACATCGGCTTTGACGGCAAACGCTTCTTCCAGAACGTCACGGGCCTGGGCAACTACGCCCGCAGCACGGTCCTCGGCCTGGCCGAAAACTTCCCGCAGCACCGCTACACCCTCTACGCGCCGCGGCTGGGCGGGCCATTTTGCACAATGCCCCTGCCGAACGCCCTGCATGTGCAGGAAGCGTGCCCGGTAGGCCGCGCCTTCCCGGCCCTCTGGCGCAGCCTGGCCATCCCCGTCGCGGCCTCCCGCGACCGCGTCGACATCTACCACGGCCTGTCCCACGAGCTGCCGCTGACGAATTTTCCACCGCAGGTCCGCACCGTGGTCACCATGCATGACCTCCTGTTCCTGACGCACCCCCACCTCTACCCCTGGGCCGACCGCAAGCTCTACGCCTGGAAATACCAGCGCAGCTGTCTGCGGGCGGACCTCGTCGTGGCCATCAGCACCCGGACCGCAGATGACGTGCAAGAGTTCTTTGGCGTCAGCCCCGACCGCATCCGCGTGGCGTACCAGAGCTGCGACCCCGCCTTCTCGGCGACCATGGACGCATCAAGTCTGGACGGCCTGCGCTGCCGCCTCGACCTGCCCAGGGATTTCGTCCTCTTCGTCGGCTCCCTCATTGAGCGCAAGGGCGTTCACACCCTGATCGAGGCGGTTTCCCACCTCCCGCAGGGCGACCATCCGTACCTGGTCATCGCGGGCACGGGCCCCCTTGAAGCGGCCCTGCGCGAACAAGCCAGGTCCGCCGGGCTCGAAAGCCGAACCCGCTTCCTCGGCCGGGTGGCCGACGCGGACCTGCCCGGCCTCTACCGGCTGGCCCGCGTCTTCGCCTACCCATCCGTTGGCGAAGGCTTCGGCATCCCCATTCTCGAAGCCCTGGCCAGCGGCACGCCCGTCGTCACCTCCACCGGTTCCTGCTTCGCCGAGGCGGGTGGCGACGCGGCCCTCTACGCCGCGCCCACGGACGCCGGGGAACTGGCCGCGGCCCTGGCGCACACCCTGGGCGACGAAGAACTTCGCCGCGACATGATCGAACGCGGGCTGCGCCACGCGGAAAATTTCCGGATCGAGCGCACCTCGGCCCGGCTCATGGACATCTACGCGGAACTGGCCGCAAGGGGAAAGGCCCGATGACCGCGCGCCTGTCCAACCGGGAATGCGTGGCCGTGCGCCTGAGCGCCCTCGGAGACGCCATCCTGACCACTGGCGTCCTCGAATACTGGCGGCAGCAGGCCGGGCTGACCTTTCACGTGCTGACCAGGCCCGCCCTGGCCCCGGTCTTCGACCGCCACCCGGCCGTGCGCCGGGTGCTGACCGTGGGCGAGGAGGATCTGCGCGGCCTGCGCTGGGCGCGCTTCTGCCTCGGCCTGGCCCGCACCCACGGGCACATGCCGCTCATCGACCTGCACTCGAACCTGCGTACCCTGGTCCTGCGCACCCTGTGGCCCGGCCCCACCCGGACCTACGCCAAGCGCTCCCTGACGCGGCGGCTTTTCCTGGCCACGCGCCACCCGTCCCTGGCCGCGCGCCTCGGGCGCGAGAACGTGCCCCAACGCTACAGCCTGGCCCTGGAGACGGCGGCCCCGGACGCCGCGCTCCTTCGCCCGCGCATCTTCCTGGACCAGGACGAGACCGCCCGCGCCGGGGAAACCCTGGCGCGCCTGGGGCTTTCGAACCCCGTGGCCGTACACCCCTATGCAACCCACCCGGCCAAGAGCCCGTCACCCGACGTCTGGCGCGCGGTGATCCAGGAACTGGAAAGCCGGGGCAGGGAGGTCCTGGTCATCGGCCGCAACCCGGCCCCGCTCCTGCCCGGCTCTCCGCACGACCTGACGAACGCCACAGACCTGCGGGCCACGGCCGCCCTCATCGCCGGATGCCGCTGCCTGGTCACGGGCGACTCAGGCCCCATGCACCTGGCCACCGGCGTAGGAACGCCCGTCGTCGCCCTCTTCGGCCCCACCACCCGGGAATGGGGCTTCTACCCCTCGGGCCCCCGCGACATCGCCCACCAGATCGCCTGCCCCAAGGCACCCTGCTCCCTGCACGGGCAGGATGCGTGCGACCTCGGCAACGCCTGCATGAAAAGCGTGGAGCCTTCGCTTCTCATTGAACTCCTTGATTCTTTGGATTCCCTCAACTAATTTCCCGTTCTTCTTGACGCCGCACCGGGATTTTATTAGTAATAATTATTAAATTTTGACCGAGGTGCCCCATGAAGGAACTTTTGGGTAAAGACATGCGCCTGACCAACCAGCGCAAAATCATCATGGAACAGCTTCAGTCCGTGACATCCCACCCCACGGCCGATGAAATCTACGGCATGGTCCGCGAAAAGATGCCGCGCATCAGTCTCGGCACCGTCTACCGCAACCTCGAAGTGCTGAGCACGCTGGGTCTGGTGCGCAAGCTCGAGAACGCGGCCGGCCAGAAACGCTTCGACGGGGACATGTCCCCCCACCACCATATCCGCTGCCAGGTCTGCGGCAAGGTCGGCGACATTTTCGACGCTCCGGACATTTCCGGAATCGAGGACGGGCTGACCACGGATTTCGAAATCACCGGCGTCAGCCTGGAATTCTCCGGGATCTGCCCCGAGTGCCGCGCCTCCCGCGACCCCGAGCAATAGCCTCATTTTCGCGGCCAAAGCCGCTCAAACGCAAGAATGACTGGAACAGTATGCCGTTCTCTGCTACAGGTCCGGTGTAATCCATCTTTTCGAATTCCACGGAGGTACAAAATGGCTGAAAGACTTGAAGTTTACAAATGCGAGCTGTGCGGGAATATCATTGAAGTCATGCATGGCGGCGGCGGGACCCTGGTTTGCTGCGGCGAGGACATGAAGCTCATGGTCGAAGGCACCGTTGATGCGGCCCGCGAGAAGCACGTCCCGGTCATCGAGAAGACCGCGACCGGCTACAAGGTCAAGGTCGGGGCGGTGGCCCACCCCATGATCGACACCCACTGGATCGAGTGGATCGAGCTCATCGCCGACGGCAAGGTCTACCGCGAGTACCTGAATCCCGGACAGGCCCCCGAGGCCGAGTTCTGCGTGCAGGCCTCCAAGGTCACGGCCAGGGAATACTGCAATCTTCACGGACACTGGAAAACCGAAAACTAGGAGAAACCCGACATGGACAAATACGTTTGCACTCTCTGCGGCTACGTCTACGACCCCGCCATCGGCGACCCTGACAGCGGCGTAGCGCCCGGAACCAAGTTCGAGGACATCCCCGACGACTGGACCTGCCCGGTCTGCGGGGCTGGCAAGTCCGATTTCGTCAAGGAAAGCTGATCGACGCTTCCTCTCAGCCCAGGCCTTCCTGGGCTGAACTTGTTTGCAGCGCAACCATTCCCCCCGCCCGCGGCGGGTTAACATATCCATAAGGAACACCAACCATGCCTGTCACCGAGATCAAGAAAGACGTCTACTGGGTCGGCGTCGTCGACTGGAACATCCACGACTTCCACGGCTATTCCCGGTCGCCGCAGGGCACGACCTACAACGCCTACCTGGTCGTGGACGAGAAGATCACCCTGTTCGACTCAGTTCCGGCCAAGTTCCAGATGGACCTGTACCATCAGATTCGCTCCATCATCCCCTTGGAGAAGATCGACTACATCGTCTGCAACCACATCGAGCCCGACCACTCCGGGGCCATGCCTTTCCTCATGGAGAAGATCCAGCCCGAGAAGGTCTTCTGCTCCAAGCTGGGCCACCGCATGCTGCTCGACCATTTCCACCAGCCCGACTGGCCGTACCATCCGGTCCAGACCGGCGACTCCATCAGCCTGGGCAAGCGCACGGTGCAGTTCATGGAAGCGCGGATGCTGCACTGGCCCGACTCCATGTTCTCCTACATCCCCGAAGACAAGCTGCTCATCTCCAACGACGCCTTCGGCCAGAACATCGCCTCCAGCGAGCGCTTTGACGACGAGGTCGACCTGGCCATGCTCATGAGGGAGAGCTCCCACTATTACCACAACATCATCCTGCCATACTCCCAGCGGGTCACGGCGGTGCTCGACGACGTGGCCAAGATGGGCCTTGAGATCGACATGATCGCCCCGGACCACGGCATCATCTGGCGCTCCAACGTGCCGCTCGTCCTGCAGGCCTACCGCGAGTACGCCGAGCAGCGGCCCAACACGAAGGCCGTCATCGTCTACGACACCATGTGGCACTCCACGGAGAAAATGGCCAAGGCCATCGCCGAAGGGATCATGGAGGAGGGCGTGTCCGTCAAGATCATGGCCCTCAAGCAGTACCACCACAGCGACGTCATGGGTGAACTGGCCGACGCCACGGGCATCGTCTGCGGCTCGCCGACCCACAACAACGGCATCATGCCGCTGATGGCGGACTTTCTGACCTACATGAAGGGCCTGCGCCCCGTGGGCCGCGTTGGAGCCGCCTTCGCCTCCTTCGGCTGGAGCGGCGAGTCCCTCAACATCCTGACGGATTGGCTCAAGTCGGCCAAGGTCGAGGTCGTGGAGCCGGGCGTGAAGGGCAAGAACGTGCCCGACCACGCCAAGCTGGCCGAGTGCAAGGAACTCGGGCGTCAGGTGGCCAGGGCCATCAAGGCCAAGGTCGCCGAGGCCGAAGCCTAGGAGATGGATATGGCACGGGGCAGGGAACTCAAACGGCGCATCCATGACCTCCTGGCCGGCGACGGCTGGGAGGACGGGCTGTCCGGACTGGCCGAACTGGGCCAGCAGGCCGTGGCGCCGCTGTTCTCGGCCCTGTGCAGCTCCTCGCCCCTGCTGCGCTGGCGGGCCGTGACCGCCTTCGGGACGGTCGTCGCCGCGCTGGCCGCACGCACGCCGGAAAAGGCGCGCGTGGTCATGCGGCGCTTCATCTGGAGCCTCAACGACGAGTCCGGCGGCATCGGCTGGGGCGCGCCTGAAGCCATGGCCGAGATCACGACCCAGAGCCCCCTCGTGGCCGCCGAGTACCACAACCACGTCCTGGCCTACATCCACGAAGACCACTGCCGGCCCGACTGCTACCTGGAACACGCCCCACTGCGCCGCGGGGCGGTGTGGGGAGTGGGCCGGCTGGCCCAGGTCCGGCCGGACCTGGCCGGTTCGGCCGAACCGGATCTGCTCTGCGCCCTGGGCGACTGCGACGCGGGCATCCGCGGCCTGGCGGCGTGGGCCTGCGGCCTCCTGGGCCTCACCTCGGCCCTGCCGCGACTGGAGGCCATGACCGCAGACGCCTCCGCTCTCGAAATCTATCGCGACCGGGCCCTGGCGGAGACCTCCGTCGGGGCGCTGGCCACCGAAGCCATCACGCGGATCACGGGTTCCTCACCCGCACACAACTAAAGGAGACTCACTATGGATGTGCTCATGTTATCCAGGCTTCAGTTCGCCATGGCCACCATGTTCCACTTCATCTTCGTGCCCCTGACCCTCGGTCTCTCCATTCTGGTGGCCATCATGGAGACCAAGTACGTCCGCACCGGCGACGAGACGTACAAGCGCATGACCAAGTTCTGGGGCAAGCTCTTTGTCATCAACTTCGTCCTGGGCGTGGTCACGGGCATCACCCTGGAGTTCCAGTTCGGCACCAACTGGTCGCGCTACTCCGAATACGTGGGCGACATCTTCGGGTCGCTTTTGGCCATCGAGGCCACAGTGGCATTCTTCCTCGAATCCACGTTCCTGGGGGCCTGGATCTTCGGCTGGAACGTGCTCTCGCCCAAGATGCACGCCCTGTGCATCTGGCTGGTGGCCGGCGCGTCCAACCTCTCGGCCCTGTGGATCCTCATCGCCAACGGCTTCATGCAGAACCCCCTGGGTTACGTCATCCGCAACGGCCGGGCCGAACTGGCCGACTTCTTCGCCGTGGTCGGCAACCCCTTTGCCTGGCAGCAGTACGTGCACGTCCTGAGCGGCGCCTTCGCCTTGGCCGGCTTCTTCGTCATGGGCGTCTCCTCGTACCATCTGCTCAAAAAACAGAACGTCGACTTCTTCACCCGCTCCTTCAAGCTGGGCATGGTCTTCGGCCTGGTCTTCTCCGTTCTCGTCGCGGTCCAGGGCCATCACCACGCCCAGGAAGTGACCAAGATCCAGCCCGCCAAGCTGGCGGCCATGGAATCCCTGTGGGAAACCCATGAGGACGGAGCGCCCATGTACCTGCTGGTCGTGCCCGACGAAAAGAACGAGAAGAACGCCGTCGAACTTTTCGGCATCCCCGGCGGCCTGTCCTTCCTGGCCCACAACGACTTCAAGGCCCCGGTCCAGGGCCTCAAGGACTGGCCGGCCGACGAACGCCCGCCCGTCATGCTGACCTTCCTTTCCTTCCGGGCCATGGTGGGCCTTGGCACCCTCATGCCGCTCCTGTGCATCTGGGCCTTCCTGCGCCGCAACAAGCTGACCGAGACGCCCAAGCTCCTGAAGGCCATGCTCTTCGCCATCCCCGTGCCCTACCTGGCCATCGAGGCGGGCTGGGTCGTGGCCGAGGTGGGCCGGCAGCCGTGGATCGTCAACGGCCTGATGAAAACTGCCGACGCGGTCTCGCCCATCGTCACATCCCAGGTGGCCTTCTCCCTGGTGGCTCTGACCCTGCTCTACGCCCTGCTGGGGGCCGTGGACATCTACCTCTTGTTCAAATTCGCCAAGAAAGGCCCGGCCGAGGCGTAACCGTTCGGATCACAAGGAGGATTGACTCATGCTCGAAACCATCTGGTTCCTACTCTGGGGTGTGCTCTGGGCCATCTACTTCATTCTTGACGGCTACGACCTGGGCATCGGGACCCTGCTCCCGTTCCTCGGCAAGTCCGACACGGACCGCCGCATCATGCTCAACTCCATGGGCCCCTTCTGGGACGGCAACGAGGTCTGGCTGATCACCGCCGGCGGCGTGACCTTCGCCGCCTTCCCCAAGGCCTACGCGGTCATGTTCAGCGGGCTCTACACCCCGCTCATGCTCCTGCTCTTCGCCCTCATCATCCGCGGCGTGTCGCTGGAGTTCCGCCATCAGGTCGACAGCCCCGCCTGGCGCAGGGTCTGGGACTGGGGCGCGACGATCGGCAGTTTCCTGCCCGCCCTGCTTCTGGGCGTGGCCTTCGCCAACATCTTCATGGGCCTGCCCCTCGATGAAAACGGCGTGTTCCAGGGCAACCTCTTCACCCTGCTGAACCCCTACGGCCTGGCCGGCGGCGTGCTTTTCGTGCTGCTCTTCGCCATGCACGGGGCCCTGTGGCTGACCATCAAAAGCGAGGGGGACCTGCAGCGACGTGCCGCAAGCCTGGCCCGCAAGCTGTGGCCCGTGCTCGTGGTCCTCATCGGGGCCTTCGTGGTCCTGACGGTGATCTACACCAACCTGCTGTCCAACTACCTGGCCAACCCGCTGCTCCTGGTGCTGCTGGTCGCGCCTGTCCTGGCCCTGCTCCTGCTGCGCCAGCAGATCGGCAAGGAGGACTGGTGGTTCGCCTGGGGCCTGTCCGCGGCCATGATCACCGGCCTGACCCTCTTCGGCGTGGTCGGGCTGTACCCGGCCCTGCTGCCTTCGAGCATCAACCCGGACTACTCCATCACCATCGCCAACGCCGCCTCCAGCACCCTGACCCTGTCCATCATGCTGGGCGTGGCCCTGGTCTTCGTACCCATCGTTGCCGCCTACCAATTCTGGCTGTACCGCACCTTCTCCCACAAGGTGACCGAGAAGGAACTGGGCCACGACGGCGCGTACTAGCTCCCGCCCCTGTTTGAAACGCACATGAAAAAAGGGTGGCCTCGCGAGAGGTCACCCTTTTTTTCTGCACAACCCAGGCACTGTCCTGCGCATTTCTGAAGAACGGATCCTGACGGACAGAGCTCCGCCCGCAGTACCGCATCCTCGCATCACCCAAATGTCATTGCGAGGAGTCTTCGACGAAGCAATCCATCTTCATTGCGCATGCCCACACGGAAGCCGCAAAAATGGATTGCCGCGCTTCGCTCGCAATGATGGGATAGACCCGCCCCCCATATGCCCATGGCATAACGGCATCGAATGTGCCATAAGTGAGTATCTCCAAACACTTAATCTGGGAGGCGGGTCATGAAACAAGTATGCCGTATTGGGCTTGATATCGCAAAGCATAAATTCCAGGTGCACGGCGTGGACAAGCACGGAAAAGACGTTTTCAACAAGCAGCTGAACAGAAAGGATGTTCTGGCGTTTTTTGCCAACCTTCCCGTTTGCACGGTGGGCTTGGAAGCCTGCGGAGGTGCGCATTACTGGGG
This sequence comes from Desulfomicrobium salsuginis, assembly GCF_054657795.1. Lineage (NCBI taxonomy): Bacteria > Pseudomonadati > Thermodesulfobacteriota > Desulfovibrionia > Desulfovibrionales > Desulfomicrobiaceae > Desulfomicrobium > Desulfomicrobium salsuginis. Next base: position 2,145,178 of record NZ_BAAHYA010000002.1, read on the forward strand.
GCGGGAGATACAGAAACTGGGACACACTGTAGGTTTGATTTCGCCTCGCCACGTGAAGCCGTTCGTTATCAACAATAAAACTGACGCTGCGGATGCCCGGGCCATCTGTGAAGTCGCAGGACGACCGTCAACACGTTTTGTGTCGGTCAAAACTGAAGAGCAGCAAGACATGTCTGCCTGGCATTGTGTCCGTGAGCGGTTGCTCAAAAGCCGAACCGCCCTTGCGAACCAGATACGCGGTCTTCTGTCCGAAAAAGGAATCATTTTGCCTCAAGGCATCACCCATGTACGCAAGCGCTTACCGGAAATTGTGGAAGATCCTCAGAACGGATTAAGCATCAAGGCTCGTGATTTATTCTCCGACCTCTACACAGAACTCCATGAGGCTGACGAACGTCTTGCCGAATTGGATCACAAGATGGAGGCAATCACAAAAGCCAACGAGCATTGCACTCGACTGATGAAGGTACCTGGTATTGGCCCAGTGACAGCCTCCGCGCTTGTTGCCCATGTGGGCGATGCCAAACAGTTCAAAAACGGCAGAGAGCTTGCTGCATACTTGGGGTTGACGCCCAGAGAGCATTCTTCCGGCGGAAAACAGAAACTTCTTGGCATCACCAAACGAGGCAACACATACATCCGCAAACTGTTGATACAGGGGGCTCGGAATGTTTGCCGGGCTTGGTCCGGCATTGTGGAAACAGCCAATGATAAACGCAAGGCGTGGCTTCAAGGAGTGGTTGCTCGACGAGGGCAATTTGTGGCCTCAGTGGCTCAGGCGAACAAAACCGCTCGAATTGCCTGGGCGGTATTGGCACGAGGCGAGGAATATCAGGCAGCAAAGGCAACGAACTGAGATATGCCGGGGCTGTCACGGCCCTTGCTATGCGACATTTTTTTGGATGTCCCACGCAAGGGCCGCGCCAGCCAACTGTGGATAAACGCGGAAAAACTCATCCTGTGGAGTGCCGCAAAACATGATGCACAAACGGTCGAACCGGCTTTGGGAAACTCCGGAAGCGTCATCGGCAGAAACATGCCGTCGCAATGTTTGGATTCCAAAGCGCGGATTTCATCAGGGCACGGTCTCAGTGACCAGATGCCGGATACATGACTGCATTCCTCTCGTTTGTTGCAAAATGTTTTGACACTGAGGGCGGGTCTATACATGACGAACAATACGAAGTCATTGCGAGCGAAGCGCGGCAATCCATCCCACCTTCTTCCGCATACCGGTGACGCGGAAGGCTCTCCATGCGGGAAGAGCGGGTCCTGCCAGCTAACCTAAAACACCCTGGCCGCGATCCAGCTCCCCGAGACGAAGACGCCGATGGTCGCGCCCAGGTTGGCGAAGATGACCACCAGCAGGATGCGACTGACCGGGTTCGCCCAGAAGCCCTTGACCGTCATGACGCTCGTCGGCAGCTCTTCGAGGTCCGAGACCGTGGGCTTCTTGACCCAGGCCTGGACCAGGCCGGCCACCCAGCCCGCCGCGATCAGGGGGTGCAGAGTGGTCACGGGCGCGGCCAGGAAACTCGACAGGATGGTCAGCGGATGGCCCAGGGCCGCCAAGGACCCGAGGGCCGCGCCGAGGCCGGTCACCAGCACCCAGATGGAGAGGGCGTCCACGGAGGTGTCAGCGCCGCCGCGGAAAAACCCGATGACCAGCAATGCGACGAAAAAACCGGGCAGCCCCCATTTCCAGAAGGCGCCCCACCGCGACGGCGGCGGCAGCTCCTCCAGCGGAGCCAGGTCGACGTCATGTCCGAAGTGGAGCTGCATGCCCGGCACGTGCCCGGCGCCGACCACGGCCACGATGTTCTCGCCCGGGGCCTTGCGGATCTTCTGGGCCAGATAGATGTCGCGCTCGTCGATGAGGCGCTCCTTGATCTGGGGGAAGTTCTCGGCAAAGGCGCCCATGATGGCGGCCAGCTGGTCCTTCTTCTTCATGTCCTCGATGAGGTCCTTGTCCACGTCGTCGTCGACGAAGATGCTGGTCAGCATCTGGGTCAGGAGCTGGCACTTCTTCCAGAAACCCAGATACCCCCAGACCCGCTTCAGGGTGACCTGCACGTCGCGGTCGGCCAGGACCAGGGTCGCCCCGGTTTCCTCGGCCAGTCGAACTCCCTCCATCATCTCGGCGCCGGGCTGCACGCCCAACTTGTCGCCGATCTTGCGGTAGAAGGCCTGCAGCACGAGCTGGATCATCAGGAAGACGGCCTTGCCATCCTTGATGACCTTGTAGATGTCCATGCGCTTCCAGTCGTCGCGCCGGGTCATGGCCTGGTGGCGGGCCGGGCAGAGTTCGACGCAGATGGAATCGGGCCGGACGATCTCCACCGTCCGCCGTACGTCCTCGACACTTTCCTGGGATACGTGGGCCGTGCCGACGAGGAAGAAGCGCTTTCCCCCCTCCTCGACCACGGTCACGCTCTCGGGCAGATTTTCAAATTCCACGCAATACCTCACGGGCCTGGCCCCGGAAAACGTTCCGGACAGGGCCCTGTTGTGTGATCAGGATGGGTTCCGTTATCCGGCCGCCCGGGGGAAAGCAAGCCCGCCGGGGTGCCGTCGCCGGCATGCAACATTTTTCCTTGTCAAATTGCGCACCCTGAAGCATGCCGTCACATGCAGCACCCGGAGAAGACATGAGCGATTTCGACCGCCGCATGGAGCGCGCCCCCTACTCGACCATCTGGAACCTGGCCTGGCCCCAGGTCGTCATGATGTTTTTCCACTTCCTGATCGGCTTCGTCGACGTCTGGGTGGCCGGCCGCATCGGCCGCGAGACCCAGGCCTGCATGGGCGTCATGAGCCAGGCAATGTTCTTCTTCATGGTCGTGGCCATCGCCCTGGCCAACGGCAGCGTAGCCGCCATCAGCCAGAGTTCCGGTGCCGGGCTGCCGCGGCGCATCAAGCGCTTCGTGGGCTTGGGGGTGGGCCTGGGGGTGGTCACAGGCCTGGCCATCCTCATTTTCGGGCTATGGTTCGACGAACGCTTCCTAAACCTGCTGCAGATACCGCCGGAGCTCATGCCCATCGCCAGCTATCTGCTGGAGGTCAGCCTCTACCTCATGCCGGCCTACTACGTCTTCACCATCACCAACGCCTTCTTCCGGGCCCAGAAGATCGTGACCCTGCCCCTGTATTCCATGATCCTGGTCACGGGCGTGAACACGCTGGGCGACCTGGGTCTGGGCCTGGGCCTGTGGGGCCTGCCCGAACTCGGGTACAAGGGCATCGCCTGGGCCACCTTCGGCTCCGTCGTCTGCGGCACGATCTACAACGTCGTCATGCTGAACCGCTGCGGCCTGCTCTGCGCCCAGTGCTTCGCACCCTGGCGCTGGACGCGCCTGGCCCTGCCCTACCTCATCAAGGTCGCCTGGCCTGCCGGGCTCATGCAGCTGGTCTGGCACTCGGCCTACATGGTCCTCTACGCGATCACCGCGAGCCTCCCCGAGGGCAGTGTCGTGGCCATGGCCGGCATGAGCGCCGGCATCCGCGTCGAGGCCGTGCTCTTCCTCCCGGCCATGGCCTTCAACTTCACGGCCTCCATCCTCGTCGGTCACTACCTGGGCCAGGACCGCCGGGCCGAGGCCAAGCGCGTGGGCTACCGCATCATGGCCGTGGGAGTGGCGGTCATCAGCGTCTTCACGGCGCTGCTGTGGACGGTCATCGGGCCGGTCACGGCCTTCATCGCCCCGGACCCCGAGGTGCAGGCCGAGGCCATGAACTACCTGGCCTGGAATATGACCGCCCAGCCGCCCATGCTGGCCGCCATGATTCTGGGCGGGGCCTTCACCGGCGCCGGCGCGACCATGTACCAGGCGATCATCTTCGGCACTTCGGCGTGGCTGGTGCGCCTGCCCCTGGCCTACGTGCTGGGGCACGTCGTGCTGCGCTCGTCCGACGGCGTGTGGATGGCCATGTTCGCCTCGGTGCTGGTGCAGTGCGGCACCATGTTCTATTTCTACCAGTGCAAGGACTGGTTCCGCTTCACCCTGCGCAAAAACAGGAGACCCGCGTGAGAGAATTGCCCGGACACTACCTCGGCTCCGTAGCCAACTACGCAGCCGACACGCCTTGGGACCTGGAGTATTCCCTGACCCTCGACGCCCACGGCCACTACCAATTCTATTCGCGCAATTCTGAAGGCCTGGTCCGCCTGCGCCATGCAGGCACCTCGGGCCGCGCCTTTGCCCAGTTCGCCGTACAGAACGGCTTCGACATCGACGACCTCCAGCGGGACCTGCGCTACATCGACAGCGGTTTCGCCGCAGACTTCTCGGCCTTCATGAACCAGCGCAACACCAGGGCCTGACCCATGACCGAAGCCATCGAAAGGACGTCCCCGACCGTCCCCGCAGCCAGAAACGAAGCCCCGCGCCGCGACCAGGACCGCCCATCCCCGACCCCGCCCGAACCCACGCGTCCCTCCCACGACCCGCACAAGGGTTCCCTCGTGGATGTCTTCGCCTGACCCGCCCACGGCCAAGAAAGAATTGACGCTCCAGACAGCCCTGTATATTTGAAAAAACTCCCTGCCCGGGTGGTGGAATTGGTAGACGCCAGGGATTTAAAATCCCTTGATCTTCGGATCGTGCGGGTTCAAGTCCCGCCCTGGGCACCATTAAAAACAGAGGCTTGCAGATAAATTCTACAAGCCTCTTTTTTTCTCACGGCTTAACAATCAATCCTCTCCTCTTCATTTGGACACAAGAAGAGGTGCTCCCCAATCATTGGACAGGGGATCGCCGTTATTAACTCGACTTTCGGGGTTGTTAGTAAAGTCGCTGAAAAAGAAATCTATCGAGAATAATTGAATATTTTGATTGAGGGGATCCTCCTTCTGTAGTAGTTCTTTTGTTACCACACAACAGAACACAAAAAAAGGAATCCCCGCATGCAAACTACAAATAATGCCATCGATTTGCAACTCATTAAAAACGAGTGTGAGAGCAGAATCGATTCGTTTTTCAGTCAGTTCGGAATTGCGACCATTGCGCGAAATTCAAGTATCAAGAAAGCAAGAGGATATTCTGCTTTGACTATTCTTCTGAACATTTTTGTTCTTCCGTTCATTGGAAAGAATATCTATCGAAGCATCGTCATCAATCCTAAAAGCGATGTCGGAAAAGATGCCATCTATGAGTTTATGCGCTCAAGCAATTTCGGTTGGAGAAGATTCTTGCTCAAACTGGCCTTTGGCGTTCATGAATTTATAGACGGGTTGACCAGCAAAGATCGCGAATCCGTGCTTATTCTTGATGATTCCACCATTGAGCGTCCCAGATCGAAGAAGGTTGAACTGTTGGCCAAAGTTCATGACCATACGACTGGGCGATTCCTCAAGGGTTTCAAATTGCTCACCTTGGCATGGTCCGATGGATCAACCCTTTTACCTCTGGACTTTGCGCTGCGCTCTTCTGCGAACAAAAAGCAACGATACCAAGAAGTTTCCAAAGACCTTGATAAAAGATCATGCGGTGCGCGGCGGCGTCAGGAGGCTGTGACCAAATCGACAGAACTGGTTGAGCCCATGATTGTGCGTGCGCTGAAGGCCGGCATCAAGGCCAAGTACCTCCTCATGGACAGTTGGTTCGCCATGCCCACCCTGATCTCCGATGTGTGCAAGCACATCCCCGTCATCTGCATGGTCAAACGCACGCCCAAGATCCACTACATCTTCGAAGGACAGAAGATGGACGTGACGCAGATTTACAGCCAGATCCGCAAACGCAGAGGCAGAGCCAAGATCCTGGCCAACGCCCAAATTGAGTTCAAGGATGGCCTCAAGGCCAAACTCGTCTTCGTGCGAAACAAGCACAAGAAAGACTGGCTGGCCGTGCTTACCACTGACCTCACCATTGCCGATGAAGACGTTGTCCGCATTTACGGCAAGCGTTGGGACATCGAAGTATTCTTCCGCACGGCCAAGCAGCATCTGGAACTGGAGAAAGGCTGCCAAAGCCGGGACTTCGATGCCCTCATCGCCCACACGACCATCGTGATGACCAGATACATTTTTCTGAGCATCGAGAAGCGCAGGACGGAAGATCCAAGAACCCTCGGTCTGCTGTTCCATCGTTGTTGCGAAGAGGCAGAGGACTGCAATCTCGTCAAGGCACTGTGCCAAATCCTAGGCATCACCCTGGAAAACCTAAAGAAACTTGGCGAAGCTCAGAGCCAGACAGAACGCATACTGCTTGAGGCTTTCCAACAAGGAATGCGTAGTTTGGGGCACAATTTCGATTATATTTTCAATGAACAAAGGTTGTTAGCTGCTAATTGCTAACCCCGAAAGTCGAGTTATTAAGCTTGAGAACTTTCGTCAGGCCGGCTAGCGCTGGCGCATGCACAGCACCCCGCCGCTGTAGAGGATGAGGGAACCGCCCAGCCCCATGCTGGGCGCCGTGCCGGCGAAACAGCCGAGCAGGCCGATGGTTGCGACGATGAGCGGGAACGGTTTGTAAATGAAATCCGGCAACCAGACGCGCATGAAGACCTCGCTGATCTCGTTCCGTCTGAATCGGACACGCCGCATCCACTCTCCTTCACCATGGCACGGCCGATCCAGGCATTTATCCCGACAGACACAACAAAAGCATCACGCAATCATTTACATGAATAGCGCTCATTTCATCAAGCACAAATGTACTATTAGTGAATATTTTGAGATATGATTTTCATGCAGAAATGATTCGCAACGCGATATCATGTCTGAAGATTGGTCATACAAAAGGAGATTAACGTGCGTGCTCTTTCAGGCTCTCCATAATATCTTGTTAAATTTTATTATCAAAAACTAAACATGTCATACATCACGCTGAAATCAAAAGAATCATACCAGCGCATCATTCCGGCATGTCATACAAAAATTGTTGTTGGAATAATGACATGAAAAATCATGATGATACCATCAGGGCAGCATCATGATTATCAACCGACATCGAAAAGCTCCCCACCATCGGCGTCCAATACTGCCCCCTCCGGGGGCACCTGACCCGGTCAATGTCTGCGATCCAAGCCGGGCAGCCTCACGATGTCTGCTCGTGCGCCCTGCTGACGCAAGACACTCCGCCATATGATACGACGTCGGAGTCGGCGTGCATGTATTACACACAATGCAAGAAAGACTTCTCGACAAAATCCTTGTGCGCGGGTTTACACTCGTGTACATATCGCAAATTCATTTTCCCATCGATCATCATGCAGCGTTCAGTACAAATGCATTACTGTCATACATTATCGAGATAAAAAATAATCATTATTATTAATAGAATCTCAGCAACGCTCCGACGGAAACAGATCATCTTCCAGCAACATCAGGCAGTGGACAACCGGTAAACGCATGAACATGAAAATCAGGACCAAGCTCATCCTCGTTGTATTCTTTCTGTGGGTCTTTGGATCCGCACTTCTTGTATTCCTGTCATACAACACCGCCAGGGAACAGCAGATAGAAAGCATCCGGACCAGAGTCCGGGACTATGCCGCCTTGGGCGCCATGAGCGTCGCGGCCGAAGACCACGCCCGGCTTCAGGTTCCCGAGGATGCGTATTCCGATCCAAGCTGAACATGGATTCCGGAGCAAACTGAACACCGATTCCGCGGCAAACTGAACACGGAATCCATGGGAAACTGAACACCGATTCCGGAACAAACTGAACACCGGGTCGTGTTCGATCCCACGGGAAAAATTTCCTCAGCGGGTGCGGCGCTGGATAACTCGGGCATACTCCTTTTCAGGAGGTGCCCATGGCCAATTCGAGGTTATCCATGCGCAAGATCAAAGACGTCTTACGACTTCACTTTCAATCAGGGCTGACCGTGCGACAGATCGGTCAGAGCCTCAGCATTTCACACAACACCGCAATCGAGTATCTGCGTCGATCTCGGGCGGCCAATATAGGTTGGCCTTTGCCGCCCGGCTTGTCCGACTCGGATATTGAGAGCCTGCTCTTTCCGCCCCTGCCGCCGAGCACTGTGAAGCGGCCGGAGCCGAACTGGGCCGACGTCCACATAGAGCGCAAACGACGCTCTGTGACCCTGCTTCTGCTCTGGGAGGAGTACAAGGCAGAGCAACCCGACGGCTTGCAATACAGTTGCTTCTGCGACCGCTACCGCGCCTTCGTCAGCAAACTCAAGCCATCCATGCGCCAAATCCATCTGGCCGGGGAAAAGGCTTTCATTGACTACGCCGGCCAGACCCTTCCCATCCAGGACCCGTTCAGCGGCAAGGTTCGCGAGGCCCAGATCTTTGTGACCGTGCTTGGTGCCAGCAACTACACCTTTGCCGAGGCCACGTGGACGCAGGGCCTGCCGGACTGGATCGGCTCCCATGTCCGCGCCTTCACCTTTTTCGGCGGCGCCCCGCATCTGCTTGTCCCCGACAATCTGCGGTCGGGCGTCAACAAAGCCTGCCGCTACGAGCCCGACATCAATCCGACCTACGACGACATGGCTGCACACTACGGCTCGGCCGTCATCCCGGCCAGGGTGCGCAAGCCCAAGGACAAGGCCAAGGTTGAGGTCGGCGTGCAGATTGTGGAGCGTTGGATTCTGGCCAGACTGCGCAACCGGATCTTTCTGTCCCTGCACGAAGCCAACCTTGCCATCGCCGCCCTGGTAGCCGACCTCAACTCCCGACCGTTCAAAAAGCTGCCGGGCAGCCGAAGGGAGGCTTTCGAAACCCTCGACAAGCCAGCACTCCTCCCGCTGCCGTGCGCCCCTTACGTCTTTGCCGAGTGGAAGCAGGCCACGGTCAACATCGACTACCATGTCGAAGTGGACGGGCATTATTACTCCGTGCCGTGCAGCCTCATCAAAAAACGTGTCGACGTTCGGATCACGGCCACCAGCGTGGAATGCTTCCACAAGGGCCAGCGCGTGTCCGTGCATCCTAGGTCCATGCAGAAAGGACGGCATACGACCGTGATGGAACACATGCCCAAGAGCCACCAAGAATACGCGGGCTGGACCCCGGAGCGCATCATGGAATGGGCACGGAAGCTCGGCCCCAATGTCTTTGCGCTGGCCGAGGCCATCATAGACTCGCGCAAACATCCTGTGCAGGGCTACAGATCCTGCCTGGGCGTCATTGGGCTGGCCAAGGAGCACGGTCCCGAACGCCTGGACGCGGCCTGCGAACGGGCGCTGCATCTGGGCGCCCTTTCTCAGAAAAGCCTCAAGTCCATCCTCAAGACCGGACTGGACCGTCTGCCGTTGCCGATCCGCAACGCTGATCAGACCTCCATACACCACGACAACGTGCGCGGCCCGGAATACTATCGCAAGGAGGCCTCATGCTGAGTCACCCAACCACGCAGACTCTCAATGCCCTCGGCCTTGGCGGCATGGCCAGGGCTCTGGAGGAACAGCGGGCCATGCAGGGCATCGAAGAACTGTCCTTTGAAGAGCGCTTGGCGCTTCTCATCGACCGCGAAAAGATGCACCGCATGAACCGCCGTCTTACGACCAGACTGAAGAGGGCAAAGCTCAGGCACGCGGCCTGCTTCGAGGACATCGACCTCCACACTCCAAGGGGTCTCGACAAACCCTTGGTTATGGGCCTGGGCTCCTGCTCCTGGATCGGCAAGGGACACAACGTGCTCATCACTGGACCGACCGGCGTAGGGAAGAGCTTTCTGGCCTGCGCCCTGGCTCACAAGGCCTGTCTGGAAGGCTTCGACGCCCTGTACATGCGCTTGCCTCGGCTCATGGAGGATCTGCTGATCGCCAAAGCCGACGGCCGGTACGGAAAGCTCATGCGGTCCTTTGCCAAAACCCCTCTGCTCGTGCTCGACGACTGGGGGCTGGCTCCGATGACCCCAGCCGCATGCAGGGAACTGCTTGAACTGCTCGAAGACCGTCACGGAAGGCATTCGACCATCGTCACCAGCCAACTGCCCGTCGCGGCCTGGCACGACTACCTCGCTGACGCGACAATGGCCGACGCCATTCTCGACCGTCTCGTCCACAACGCCTACCAGCTCAACCTCAAAGGAGAATCCATGCGGAAGATGAAATCCATCATTGACCCCAACTGACCAGTTCCCATAGCGTTCCAAAACCAGCGTCGCTTCGCTTCGATTTCCTGGTCAGTTTCAGCCGGAACGCGTGTTCAGTTTGGCATGGAATCAGTGTTCAGTTTCTCCGGAATGCGCACCCGAGGACGAGCAGGGCGAGGCCTACGCCCGGATTGCCGAAACCCTTCGCGGCATCAAGGCCAACAGTTCGGACATCCAGTTCGTCTACACGTTCAGGCGCAGCGCCGACGGGTCCATCGTCTTCGTCGTCGATGCCGACGAGGAGGAAAAATCCCATCTCGGCGACGTCTACGACGACCCCACCCCCCTCATGGAGCAGGCGGCCCAGAGCCTTGCCGCGCCGGCAGTGGAAAAGGACTTCTACGAAGACCAGTGGGGGACTTTCCTGAGCGCCTACGCGCCCATCAAGACCCCGGACGGCAGGCTGGACGCCGTCATCGGCGTGGACATCACCGCCGGGAGCGTCCGGGCCATGTCCATGAGCCTGCTTTGGCACATGACCCTGTGTTTCGCCGTCATCACGGCGGCCATGATCCCCGGCATCATCTTCTTCGCCAGGAGAATGATCCGGCCCATCACCGACTGCGTGGGGTTCACGGGCCACCTCGCCCAAGGGGATTTTTCCCGGGACGTTCCGGATACGATCCTGGCGCGTGTGGACGAGATCGGCGACCTGGGGCGGGCCTACGGGTCCATGATCGCAAACACCCGGGGCCTGCTGCGCAACATGCAGGAGGGCGTGCAGACCCTGACCGCGTCCGTGGAGAACTTCTCCGCCTTCGCCGCCCAGACCACCTCCGGCATCCACATCCTGTCCGACAACACGACCGCCGTGACGGTTGCGGCCCGTGAAATGAACGCCGGCACCGTGTCCGTGGCCGCGAGCATGGAACAGACATCGACCAACCTCGCCTCCGTGGTCGGCGCCACCGAAGAGATGACCTCGACCATCGCCGAGATCGCGGAAAACTCCGAACGGGCCCGCGTGACGACGGACAGCGCGTCCGCCCAGGTCGAAAGTTTCGCCAGGGTGCTGCGGGAGCTCGGCGCTTCGGCCGACGAAATCGGCAAGGTCACGGCGACCATCGCCGACATCTCCAGCCAGACCAACCTGCTGGCCCTGAACGCCACCATCGAGGCGGCCCGGGCCGGCGACGCCGGCAAAGGGTTTGCCGTGGTCGCCAACGAGATCAAGGAACTGGCCCGCCAGGCCGCACAGGCCACGGACGACATCAGGGCCAAGATCGAGTCGATCCAGGGCGCGACGGGCAGCGCCGTGGCCAACATCGAGGGCATCGTGCGGGTCATCGGCGATGTGAACAGCTTCGTGGTGTCCATCGCGGCGTCCATCGACGAACAGTCGGCCGTGACCCGCGAACTGGCCACGAACATCGCCGAGGCCACAGGTGGGGTCCGGGACGCCAACGGACGCACGTCGAACATGTCGGCCGCTTCGGGCGAGATCGCCGCGGACATCGCCGCGGTGGACGCAGTCGCCTCCGACATCCGCTCCGGCTGCTCGCTGGTCCGTGACAACCTGTCGGATCTCTCCAGGCTGGCCGCGCAATTGCGGGAGATGGTCGGCCGCTTCACGATCTAGGCAAGGGCAAAAAAAGAACGCCGCGGACGGTCAGGGGCGACCGGTCGCGGCGTTCTTGCGCGTCAGAGGGAAAGAGTTCCCGCCGAAGGGGACGCAAGCGGATCAGACGGCCGTTTCCCGCGGCTTGTCCTGCGGCTGGGGCTTTGGGGAGGGCCCGGTCCCGTTGTGCGGTTCGACCATCTCGAGCCATTCCAGAAACGGCATGAGAAAGCGCATGAACTCCCCGACGGGCACGCCCTTATCCTGCAGCCAGCGGAAGAAGGCCTCGGGAATGCCGGTCAGCTCGGCGGCCATGCGGATGCCTTCCTCGCGCCAGCCTTCGAGCTTCGCGTCCTTTTCCGGGTCGGCTGCGGCCAGGACGATCAAGCCGTCCCGGCCTGTCCGGCTCTCCCCGGAGGCACGTTCACCCCAAGACCAGGACTCGGACACGGCCTGCGAATAAGCGCCCAGCGCAGCTTCAGGCACGATGCGTGGAACGGGTTGACCGCGTTCCTCCTGGCCGCCTGAAGCATCCATCGGCTCCCTGGAATCGTCCCAAGACACGGCCGCAACGCCCACGCAGGCGACGATGAGCGCGCCGGCGAGCAGACGTCTCGGCCAGCCCGCACCGCCATGTCGGTGAGAGGTGTTGTCTTCCTGCAACGATCCGCCTTGGCGGGGTGTTTCCTTCATGCTTCCTCCAGTGTCGAACGATGCTCAGCTCCGCATACGGCGATCCCACTGGAAATCGCGGCTGGTGACCACGTCCTCCATGCGCCGAAGCCTCCGGTCCAGGCTCTCGAACTTGCGCTTGATGCGCTCCAGGGCGCCGGTTCTGGAGGTGGAATAGGAATCGTAGAATTCCTGCTCGTCGGTGTTGCGGATGGGCACCACGGGCTCCATCTTCATAACCAGGGCCGCGATGAGGTACAAGAGCCCGACGGGCCAGATGCCCGTGATCAGGAACAGGACGACCACGATGGCACGCAGGAGTCCCACCGACAGGTCGAACTGCCTGGCCAGCCCCGAGCACACGCCCAAAAACATCCCGTCGCGCGCGCGGTACAGCCTGCGCCGTTCCTCGATGGGCCGACGCCAGCGCGAGCCGAAGCCCCTCTCGCGGCCCATGCGGCGGCCTCCGTATCCGTATGCCTTCACGACTGCTTCTCCTTCTCCAGCAGGATCGTCTCAAGGGTCTCGATGCGCTCTTCCATGCGCGCCAGGCCCTGATACATCTCCTGGATCATCTGCGCCTCGCTTTCGCCCCCTTCGCGGCCAGTGCGCGTGAACAGACGGATGATCCCGAAGATCACCGCGCCGATCAGCAGCAGGCCCGCCGCCATGAGGATGACGAAAAAGCTCAAAAGATGTTCCATGCGCGTACTCCTTGGATGTTCGTTCCTGCGTAGCCGAAGCCGCCGCCCGAGCCAAACACAATTTCACGAACCGTCATTTCTGTCTGGAGGAGCGCATGGCCGCCAGCTGCTCCTCGATCTCGTCCCCGCCTTCGAGCAGCGCGAACTCCTGTTCCAGATCGCGTCCGCGGCGCGGCGCCGCCAGCTCGGCCTCGGCCTCCATGCGCTCGATGCGCTGCTCGAACTGGTCGAACCGCATGAGCACCCCGGCGGACTGCGCGCGGGTGGCGTTGGCGCGGGCCTTCAGGCGCTGATCGGCGCGGACCACGCGCTTGGCCAGGCTGCGCTGCCGCTCCTTGGCCGATTCGAGCTTGGCCTCCAGAAGATCGATATCCTCGCGGGCCTGCTCGATGAGCACGGAAAAGCGCTCCACTTCGCGCTCCAGGCCGTCGCAGGCGCGCTCGGCCGCGAGCTTTTCGGCCAGGGCCTCGCGGGCCAGATCCTCGCGACCCCGGTCCATGGCCAGGCTGGCCCGCCCGTCCCAGAGCCCGATGCCGGCGCGGGCCTGATCCTGCTCGCGCACGATGCGCTTCTGATCAGCCATGAGGCCGGCGCATGAGGCCTTCAGCTCCACAAGGGTTTCCTCCATCTCCTGGATCATCAGCCGGATCATCTTTTCGGGTTCTTCGGCCCTGTCCAGCATGGAATTGATGTTCGCGCTGACGATATCCTTGAACCGGGTGAAAATGCTCATGTCGTCCTCCCATGATGCCAGTTGCTGTCTTCGATCGCAGCTGATCAAGCATGACACGTGCCATGGCCGGCTTATTCGCAACACATTGAAATTACGGCACGCTGGAGAATCATCAGCAAGGGCGATCGGCTATTTATTGCAATATTTGGCTAAATAAACCATAATATGGTTATGAATACCATATCGAGACATCCGCCTCTGGAAGCCCTCGGACAATCCGACGCGTTCCTGCACTTCCAGGAACGCCTATCCAAGGTCGCGCGCGTGGACCGGCCCGTTCTCATCATCGGGGAGCGCGGGACCGGCAAGGAACTCGCCGCGGCGCGACTGCACTATCTGTCGACGCGCTGGCAGGGCCCTTTCGTCACGCTCAACTGCGCGGCTCTGGCCGAATCCCTTCTGGACTCCGAACTGTTCGGGCACGAGGCCGGGGCCTTCACCGGAGCCGTGACCAGGCGCAAGGGGCGCTTCGAGAGCGCCGACGGCGGCACCCTCTTTCTGGACGAGATCGCCAACCTGTCCATGGAGGCCCAGGAAAAAATTCTGCGCGTGGCGGAATACGGAACCTTCGACCGCGTTGGCGGCGGCGCATCCGTCGAAGTCAGCGTCCGCCTGATCGGCGCGACCAACGCCGACCTGCCGACGCTGGCCAGGGAGGGGAAATTCAAGGAGGACCTGCTGGACCGACTGAGCTTCGAGGTCCTGACCATCCCGCCTCTGCGCGAACGCGAGGGGGACGTGGAACTGCTGGCCGGACACTTCGCATCGCGCATGGCCGTGAGCCTGGGCCTGGCCGAACGCCCGGCCTTTTCGGACGGGGCCATGGCGGCGCTGCTACGCCATGCCTGGCCGGGGAATGTGCGGGAGTTGCGCAACGTGGTGGAACGGGCCGTCTACCGGGCCGAAGGCATGGCAGTGACCGATGTGGACTTCGACCCGTTCGGTTCGGGCACCAGGGCAACGTCCCACAGACCGTTGCCGACGCCCCCGGATCACGCCGCCGGCAACGAGCCGCGCCTTGCAGACCTTGGCCTGCCGTTGCCGGAGGCCCTGCGCGAGGTCGAGGCATCCTACCTGCGCATCGCGCTGGAACGCAGCCGTCACAACCAGAAACGCGCCGCGGAACTTCTCGGGCTGACCTACCACCAGTTCCGGGGTTTGTTCCGCAGACTCAGGGATACGCTGTGACCGCTCGCGCCGCCGGACCCAAAATGCTCATCAGGCGAGAGCGTACAAGCTATCACCCGATACCCACTGACGTCGCTGACCGTTGAGCACGGGACATACCCACAGGAGTCCCGTCGCCGTCATCGCGAGCGCAGCGCGGCCTGGTCGGGCAACGCGCGAGATCCATCTTCGGCTTGCACCGAAATTTCAACCAAAAAAACAGTGAAAAACTGGATTGCAGCGTCGATGACTCCTCGCAATGACTGGCGTCCACGACGAGCCATCCCAACTGAACGAGTCTAAAAGCCGACCTGTCGCGATGCATAAGCCCATGGACGCGCGACCCGGTTGCCCCCAAAAAAAACCGCCCCCGTGAGGGAGCGGTTTGAAACTCGTCCTGGCATTCCGACCGGGCTCGAAGAACCTGGCCGGAAACTACGGGAACTAGTTGGCGGTGGCCTTGAACTCGCAGCGTCTGTTCTTGGACCAGGCTTCTTCGTTGGCGCCGGCGACAGCGGGACGCTCTTCGCCGTAGCTCATGATGCTCAGTCTGGTGGGCTCGATGCCCATCATGACCAGGTAGTCATAGGCAGCGCGGGCGCGGCGCTCGCCGAGGGCCATGTTGTATTCGTTGGTGCCGCGCTCGTCACAGTGACCCTCGACCAGCAGGGACAGGGCCGGGAAAGACTTCAGCAGCTCGGACTTCTCGGTCAGGATCTGGCGGGACTCTTCGGTCAGATCGCTCTTGTCGAAGGCGAAGTAGATGCGGTCGGCGCCGATCTTGTCGATGGCCTTGAGCTGGGCGTCATTCACGCCACTCGGAGCGGCGGCGGAACCTTCGCCGGCGCCGGAGGCGGTGGTGCCCGCCGGGGTGGAGGCAACTTTCTTCGCACAACCGCCGGCCATGGCCAGCGCAAACACCAGCATCAACAGTACAGTCAACTTCCTCATGAGATTCCCCTTTTTGCAAAAACAGTTTAAATTGTGAAAATGGAATAAATCGATGCGTGGGAAAGTACACTATTTCTTTTTCGTTGAATAGATGGAATCTGCATGGTTGCCGCATTTTTTTTGCCCGGGATGGCCCGCAGGCGCACGGCTCGGGCCAGTCGGGCAGGGGGGAGGGACGAACTGCCCGGCAATGAGGGCCCGCCGTGTTTTCGGCAGCTCATCCTTGCAATGATTTTCAGCTGTGGTAATTTCTGTGCATGGAACAGACCATACACACAAATGAAATAATTACCGGGAGGTAGAGCCATGAGCATGTTCAAGAAAATTCTCTGCCCTGTGGATTTTTCGGACGCCAGCGCGGCCATCGCCAGGACTGCCCGCGAGTTCGCCCTCAAATTCGGCTCCGACGTCCTCGTGGTCTACGTGGCGCCGTCCATGATCCAGTACGAGATCTTCGACCTGCCCGCGGCGTCCCTGCCGCAGCTCGTCGGTGACATCGTCAGCGGCGCGGAGAAGACCATGGGGGACTTCGTGGCCAAGCACTTCGAGGGCGTCAGCGCCACGGGCAAGGTCGTCAGCGGCGACGCGGCCGAGGCCATCGTCAACCTTGCGGAAGCGGACAAGGCGGACATCATCATCATGGCCACCCATGGCCGGCAGGGCCTGAACCGCCTTCTCTTCGGCTCCGTGGCGGAGAAGGTGGTCAAGACATCCCCCGTGCCGGTCATGACCCTGCGCCCCGAATGATTTCCACCCTGCGGCCTTCGGGCCGCAGGACCCCTTTTCCATGGACACCGGCTCTCCGCTCTCTCGCCTGCGCTGCCGCTGCGGCACGCCCTGCGCCGTCTGCGCGTATGTCCTGACCATGCTCGGCGTGGCCTGGGCCGTCCTCGGCGGCGCGGAAACCATGGGCTATAACTGGCAGTGGTACCGTGTCCCGCGGTTCATCCTGCTGCCCGACGGGAGCCCCGGACCTCTGCTGCAGGGGGCGGGCGTCACGCTGCTGGTCTCGGGCCTGGGTCTGGCCGGCGCCGCGGTCCTCGCCTTGGGCACGGCGTTGCTGCGCCTGTCCGGCTCCCTGGTCGGCCGGGCCCTGGCCCGCGTCTACCTGGAACTGATCCGCAACACGCCCCTGCTGGTCCAGATCTTCTTCATCTACTTCGTCCTCGCCCCGGCCGTTGGCCTGGGCCGCCTGGCCTCGGCGGTGCTGGCCCTGTCGCTGTTCGAGGGGGCCTACGCGTCCGAGATCATCCGCGCGGGCATCCTCGCCATCCCGCGGGGGCAGTGGGAAGGCGCCCTGAGCCTGGGCATGACCAGGGGCGCCATCTACCGCCAGGTCATCCTGCCCCAGGCCCTGCGCAACATCCTGCCACCGCTGACCAGCCAGGGCGTGTCTCTGATCAAGGACTCCGCCCTGGTCTCGACCATCGCCATCTACGACCTGACCATGCACGGCCAGGCCATCGTGGCCGAAACCTTTCTCAGCTTTGAGATCTGGTTCGTCGTTGCCGCCATTTACCTGCTTTTCACCGGCATCCTGTCGTCGCTGGCCAGACTTCTGGAAAGGCAGTCACCTACACCCCATCTGGAGGACTCATGTACAGAATGATCCTTATACTGCTGTGCAGCCTGATTCTCGGAACATTTCCCGCAGACGGGCGGGCCGCAGAAAAAAGCGTACTGGACCAGGCCCTTGAGCGCGGGGTGCTACGCGTGGGCTTCGACACCTTCGTGCCATGGGCCATGAAGGACAAGAACGGCGAGTACATCGGCTTCGAGATCGACGTCGCCCGCCGCCTGGCCGCGGACATGGGCGTGCAGGTCGAGTTCGTGCCCACCAAGTGGTCGGGCATCATCCCGTCGCTGCTAACCGGAAAGTTCGACATCATCATCGGCGGCATGGGCATCCAGCCGGCCCGAAACCTCAAGGTCAACTTCAGCAACCCCTACGAGTTTTCGGGCATGTCCATGGTCGCCAGCACGGCGGCCGCGCCGGGGCTGTCCGCCCTGGCCGACTTCGACAAGCCCGAGATCGTCCTGGCCGCCAAGACCGGAGCCACGTCCGTAGCCGCGGCCAAGAAGCACATGCCCAGGGCCACGGTGCGCATGTTCGACGACGAGGCCCAGGCCCTGCAGGAGGTCCTGAACGGCCGGGCCCACGCCATGGTTGCCTCGGCCCCCTTCCCGGAGCAGCAGGCCATCCGCAACAAGGACAAGCTCTACCTGCCCCTGGCCGGGGATACGTTCACCAAGGAGCCCATCGGCTTCGCCGTGCGCAAGGGCGACGCCGACTTCCTGAACTTCCTGAACAACTGGATTCTGGTGGCCGAGTCCGAGGGGTGGCTTGCCGAACGCTATAACTACTGGTTCAAAACCGTGGACTGGGAAGCGCAGATCAAGTGAGGCCAGCAACGCGCCCGGATTCCGCAGGCGCGCCCCGCCCGGGGGGACGCCGCCGGCCGGGCCTGAACCGGCTTGATTTCGTTTTGCTGGGACTGCTGACGGCAGGTCTGGCGTTTGTCGTCTGGCGGGTGCAGGCCCTCGGCGGCGCGGCCTGGGAATGGCACGTGCTCGGGCACTACCTGCTGCGGGAGGATGGACGTCCGGGCCTGCTGCTCCAGGGCGTGTTCACGACCATCCGCCTGACTTGCTGGTCCGCCGTCATCGCCCTGTTCCTGGGCGTGTGGGCCGGCATGGCCCGAACAAGCCCCAGCCTGTACCTGCGCCTGGTGGGCGGCACCTATGTCGAACTGTGCCGCAACTTGCCGCCCCTGGTGCTCGTCTTCCTGTGCTATTTCTTCCTGGCCGACCAGATCGCCCCGGCCATCGGCTTGCAGGACGCCCTGCGCACGGCCCCGGAGTGGGTCAAGGCCATAGCCGGCGTGCTCGTCGGACGCATCGACCAGGTCGACGCGTTCGTCACGGCGGCGTTCACCCTGGGGCTCTACGAAGGCGCCTACGTCGCGGAAATCGTGCGCGGCGGCGTGTCCTCGGTCGGCGCGGGACAGTGGGAGGCGGGACGCGCCCTGGGTTTCCCGCGCCCGCAACTGCTGCTGTTCATCATCATGCCCCAGGCCGTGCGGAACATGATCCCGCCCCTGGCCGGCCAGATCATCTCCACCATCAAGGACTCGGCCATCGTCTCGGTCATCTCCATCCAGGAACTGACCTTCCAGGGGATGCAGCTCATGGCCACGACCTACCTGACCATGGAGGTCTGGACCTGCGTGGCCCTGCTGTACTTCGCCCTGACCTTCTCCTGCTCCCTGGCCGCAACCCGTCTGGAACAGCGCCTGCAAAGAAGATACACGGTCTGATCGCCCCCCTCGCTCATGGATTGGCGAAGAACGGCGGCAGTCCAGAACCCGCCCGGATGTAAGGCAAGCGATCAAAGCCCCTTTGCTGCCCATAAGGATGAACCGACCGGCGGCCGTTCAGAACGTGTTCTGGCAAGGCGCGAGCCGATTTCGGGGGGTGAAGTGTAGCCGACTACATGAACCTTTCGAAATCGGTGAGCAACGCAGTCCAGAACGCGTTCTGAACGGCCGCCTAGAATTCGCAGCGGACGCCAGCGTAGTACCCGCGCCCGCTCACGAACCCCTGCAGGCCCGCCGCATCGGCGACACCCGTGTGCGGGTCCGCACTGAAGACGTTGTACACATCAAGCAGCAGGCTCACGGTCAGGAGCTCTTCCTTGAGGACATCGAACTCCAGGGAGACATCCGTGATAAGTCCGCCGGATATGACGCCCCCCCTGTAGGCCTGGTTGTAACCGCCGTCGGCGTTGAGCCACTGGGAGCTCTCGGTTGTCGGCTTGGACGCCGTGGTCCCGTAGGGCGTGTCTGCCGCGACGCGCTTGTCGGCCACCAACCCGGTTGTGGAATCCCGCCACCGGGAAACGCAGTTGAGGCGCAAGCGCTCGTCGTAGAAGCTGCCGAGCCAGTCCAGCGTCACGACCAACGGCGCATTGAAATCATCCCCCGGCAGGTCGCTGCGGGCGATAAGCTGGCCTTCGTAGTAGACCCTGTCGTAATCGTACGGATAGCCGCCAGAGATCAGATTGACATTCGTGTCGCCGTCGTACGCGCCATCGAACGTCTTCAGCCGTGACTTTGTGGCGCCGAGTGTCACCGTATGCGTGCCAAAGCGCTCCGTTTCGAACGCCCGGGACAGGCTGGCGGTTATGCCGTCATACGTGCTCTTGCCGTCATTGGTCAGCTGGTAGGTCTCCTTGTCTTCTGTCTTGCTGACCAGCTGATCCCGGTGATCGCGATGCACCAGTTCAAGCGAGTAGTCGAATCCGGCCGCCATGCCGACGAATCCGCCCATGAGTTCATCCGAATGGGGGGTATTCAGCCCCTTGGCCTCGTAGTTCCGGTCATTGCCGACGACAAGGCGCTGGATACCCGTAACGCGGTTGGTCGACGTGGTGTAGTTCGGCCTGTAGCGGTCGAATGCGTAGGCCCTCAACTGGCCGCCGTAATAGCGGCTGGCTCCGGCCACCAGGGTCAGGGTCCCGTCGCCCATCGTGTCGAGTTCCGCCTTGAAACGGGGAGCGACGTTCCTGTTGAACGAGAAATCGTCGTAGTCGAGCCGCAGTCCGGGAGTGAGGGTCAGCCGCCCCCATTCAACTTCGGCCTGGAGATAGCACCCGACGGTGTTGAGCGTATTTTCCTGGTCATACTCGAAATAGTCGATGACCGTCGCGGTCTTCGCGGTCAAGCCTTCGACTCGGGCGGCCTCGTTCCACAGGTTCGTCGTCACGTTGGCGACGTCAACTCCTGTCGATAGGCGCCAAAAAACATCGCCGGTGGCCAGTTCCGGCAGTTCGAGTTCCAGGCCCGCATCCAGATTGCGGTCCCGGGAAGTGCCATCCCCCACCCCTCCGCGCTTCTCGTTCGTCAGCGCGTCGCTGTACCAGACGTTGCTCTTGGAGTCGCGGCTGAACCCGCTCTGCGCATATGCGGCCCGCCCGGTCAGGGTGCCCCAGTCCGCACGCACCTTGGCCGAGCCGCCCAGACGCAAGGCTTCGTTCCCCATCGCCCAGTCGCTGTCGAGCCATGACGGTCTCCACCGGGCCTCGGAATACGGGGCGTAGGTTGCGTCCAGCGTGATCGTCAGATTCGACGCGGGCTCCAGGAGCGCCTTGGCGAAAAAATTCTCGCTCGTGCGATGCTGGGAGCGTTCGCTGTAGCCGTCAGCCTCTTCGTATCGCAACGGAATATCCGACCATCTTCTGGCATAGGCGAACAAAAGGGACAACCTGTCCGTGACCGGCCCGTCGGCCGACGTCTGCAAACTGTGGATACGAAACTTGGGCTGATTCTCCGCCGAATCCGAATCCTCATCCACCCCCCTGAGATCGAACCATTCACTGCGCGTATGGCGTCCCTCGACAAGAGCGTGCCACCTGTCCGTGCGAGGCCGTCTGGTTTCGGCGTCCACGACTCCGCCGATGAAATTGCCATATTTTACCGGCACGTTGCTCGTGTACACCGTCACGGAATCAAGCAGGAGCTCGTCATGAAAAAACGTCTGGTCCGCGCCGCCCATGTCCAGGTTCGTCCAGCTCGGGACATCACCGTACTTGTCGATCCCGGACGGATCGAGCGTGTTGCTGACGCTCATGCCATCGACACGAAAGTTGTTCTCATAGGGTTTGGCGCCGGAAATGGAGACTCGCGGCGGCCTGACCTCACCCATGGTCAAGGAACCGGATTCCTCGTTGGAAAACTGCACGTTCGGCAGGACCTTGAGGGCTTCCGTGATGGTGCCCGTTCTCGAGGGCATGGACTGCAACTCAGCCCCCTCGATGGTCGATTTGCCGAGCACGGGTCTGTCCGCGACGACATTGACCGCATCGAGTCTGTACACAATGCCCACATCACCGGTTCGATTCTGCCCCCCCTCCGTGGCGGGATCTTCCACGTTGTCCGCGCCGGTCACCACCCCCTGAACCGGGAGAGGCGGCTCTTCGGAAAATGCGGTTGCAACAGGTCCGGCCACGGCAAGCAGCCAAAGCGCCAGAAGTGCCGCACCGAATTTTTTACGCACGTTTTTCTCCACGAGGCCAGGGGGGGCCTGGATTTGGCTACTCGACACGCCCTGTTGCTTGAGGCATGAGTAGAAGATTCACAATTACGAATGTCATACAAAATATCAATAGCAATGCGCACCCTGATTTTTGCCCTCATCCTGATCATTTCGCCCATCGCCGCAGGCGCGTTTGAGGACATACCCTTAGGCGTGGACCAGATCGATGTGTCCGCGAAACGCGCCAGTTTCAACACCGTCATTGGCGCCGCGCAGGATTCCGACGGCTATGTCTGGCTCGCGGCCCTTCCCGGATTGTACGTGTATGACGGCAATCTTGTGCGCCCCGTCCTGGAGGACATTCTCGGGGGCACCCGCATCCGATCCCTGCATATCGACTCCGGCGACACGCTCTGGCTGGGCACCAACTCAGGGGTTCTCGCGTATTCGCTGAAGACACAGACCGCCCGTTGGCATCGCGCGACGAACTCGACCTACGGCCTCACCTCGGACATCGCCCACACCATGTACGAGGACTCAAGGGGGACACTGTGGGTCGGAACAGCTGATCGGCTCACCAAAGCCGGCCAGCAGGGGGCGGAGGCGCCCTCTACACTCCACCGCTACGAGCCGTCCTTCGGCAGGTTTGAACGTGTCCAGGGCCTTGGCTTTTCCGCGGACGCCAACCCGGCCATCCTGGATATCGGCGAAGACGCCCACCGCAACATGTGGCTGGCCACGGACCGGGGACTCTACCGGCTCAACGGGAACCAGGGACCGGCCACGTTCGTGCCCCTGTCTTCACACGAAGAGTATTCCGCAAAAAAGATCGGCTTCGATTACGCCGGCAACCTCTGGGTCAGCGTCTCGAAACGCGGCCTGTGGACGCTTCCGGCCGATGCGCCCATGACAGAACTCCACAGGGCGACCGAAATCCCGGCGGATCATATCCAGGACCTTCTCGTCGATTCGGACGGCGACGTCCTGATTTGCAGCAACAAGGGGCTGTTCCGCTATGCGGCCAAGGAAAGGAGTTTTTACCGGCATCCATTCGTTTTTCCGGGACAACCGCGCCAGAATCCCGAATACATCATGTCCATCCTGGAAACGTCGTCCGGCAACCTCTGGATCGGGACCATCAACCAGGGCGTCCTGCGTCACACGGCGCATCCCGGCGCCAGGATCACAAAGCTGACCGCGCAGGCCCGGGGTGCAGGACAACCCCCCGCAGAACTTTCCGACATCATTCATGTCACCTCCGCCCCGGACGCCAGGATGTATGTCAGCCCCAAGAGCGGAGGCATTTTCAGGTCGAGTGGCCCCGTCACGCTCAACAGGTTGAACTATTCATCGAAGATCGAATTCGAAACGGTCCTGGCGAAGTCCAGGGTCAAGTCCATGGACTGGGCCCCGGACGGCTCGCTTGTTTGCGGGCTGCACAACGCCGTGCTGCGCATAGCGCCGGATGGCGCCAGGGAAAACCTCCAGGTCGAGCCCAACCCCGAAGCCAGCTTCTCCGACAAGGATATCGAACACCTGGCCTGCATGGGCGACGGACGCGTCTGGTTCGCCACGAAATTCAAGCTTTTTTCATGGAAACCAGGCACTCCTGAAGAAAATCCAGAGGACCTGAATCTTGAAGGAGGGTCGATCACCTGCCTGCAACGCTTCCGGGATACCGTCTGGGTCGGCCACGGCCGAAACGTCACCGTCATCGACACGGTGTCCGGAAAGCGAACCAGGCTTGACGTCCCCCCGGCGGCCTGGGCCGACAATGCCACCATCAAGGGCATTCTGGTCGAAAACCCTGCAACGGCCTGGCTCGCCACGACAAAGAACGTCATGCGTTTCGACATGCGAACCGGCAGTCTGACGCCCATACTTTCGGCAGCCCAGCAACGGATCCCCATGGCCCTGTCCCTGTGGCGAAACCCCGATGGCGCCATCTGGCTGCATACCCAGGAAAAGGTATACAGAATTTCGCCGGGCTCGGACCGGGGCGAAGAAGTGCTGCTCGGCGCGGACCACCCGTCCGTCAGCATTTCCGCCGGCCCGGCGCTCGTGGCCGGACAGGTCCTCGCCTACGGGCACTCCGACGGGCTGCTGCTCATCGACCCTCAAAGAATCGGCAGGAGCGCGCGAATCGCCCCGAAAATATCCGATATCCGCATTTTCGGCACGTCGCTGCCGGCGACGCAACTCGGCAGAATCCCCGAGCACCTCGATGTCGACCATCACCAGAACTATCTGACCTTCTCCTTCACGCTGCCCGAAGCGAGCGCGTTCCGGCCTCCCCGCTTCTTCTACTTCCTGGAGGGCGTGGATTCCGCCTGGAACGACGCCGGTTCCCAGACAACCGTCAGCTACGCCCACCTCAAGCCCGGCCGCTACACCCTGCATGTCAAAGACGGATTCGACGGTGAGCACATCTCCTCCCTGGGCATCGACATCCGCGCGCCGTGGTGGATGACCACCTGGGCCAAGGCCGGGTACGCCCTGGCCTTCGTCCTGGCCCTGCTCACGGCCTCGCGCGTGTTCACCCACGTGCAGACCACGCGGATCCGCAAGGAGATGCTCGAAACCCTCGTCATGCAGGACCCCCTGACCGAGGTGCCCAACAGGCGCAAGTTCAAGGAGGTGCTGGCCGCGGAAAAAAGCCGCTGCAAGCGCAGCAACCATCAGATCTCCGTGCTCATGATCGACATCGACTTCTTCAAGGGGTTCAACGACCGGTTCGGTCATCAGGCGGGGGACAAGGCGCTGAAACGGGTGGCGCAGACCGTGAGTTCGGCCCTCAGGCGGCCTGAGGATTTCGTGGCCAGGTTCGGCGGTGAGGAGTTCGTGGTGGTGCTGCCAAGCACGAACAGGGCGGGGGCGGAGCGCGTGGCCCAGAAAATTCAGGACGCCATCTTCATGGCCGACATCCCCTACCCCGGATCACCGCTCTCGGACAGGATCACCCTGAGCATCGGAATTTCGACTTTCAGCCCGCAAAGCGACCTGCACATCGACTCGGGGCTCTTCTCGGCCGACCAGGCCCTCTACCAAGCCAAACGCAACGGCCGCAACTGCGTCTTCTACAAGGACCACTGCCTGGCCCTAACGCCCGTGCGGCAGTGACAGGAAGTCGTCCATGCCGCACAGCCCGCAGGCCTGACAGCCATCCTGCGGGCATGGCGGCGTGACCATTCCGCGCCGGTACTTGACCCACTCCGAATACAGAAACTTCCGCGACACCCCGATCTCCAGCCGGTCCCACGGAAAAACAGCATCGCGGTCGACGTGGCGGCTCAGGACGTCGAGCACCAGAGCATCGTATTCCCGCATGGCCGCTGGCAGGCCGATTTCCGCAGCGCGTTCCAGGCAGGGGAAGATTTCCTCCCCGCCACGGGCCAGAAACATCTGCACCCGGGCCTGGGCCGGGTTTTCCCCGGCAAAGCGCATGCCCTTGTGCCGCCCCACGATCGCCTTGAAGCGCTTCATGGCGGCCTTGAGCCGGTCCTCGTCCGGCGTGTCGGCCCACTGCAGGGGAGTCCAGGCCTTGGGCACCAGGCAGCTGACCGAAAGGGAGACAAGCTCCACACCCTTCTTGCGCGCGCCCTGGCCGGCCTTCCGCGCCGCGTCTATGCAGGACATGAACTCCTCGAACTCGGCCCAGTCCTCCTCGCCCTCGTCGGGCCAGCCCGTGATCATGTAGAGCTTCAGCGTCCCGAACTGCAGGCGGCTGATGCGGGCCACGGCCTCCAGGAAGGCCTCCTCGGAAAAGTGCTTGTTCATGGCCCGACGCAGACGGCGGCTCGCGCCCTCCAGGGCCAGGGTCACGGAGCGGGTCCCGGTGTGCCGCAGGAAACCGAGCAGCTCGTCCGTAAGGCCATCGGCCCGCAAGGAGGACAGGGAGAATTTGACCTTGCGCTCCGCCAGCCAGCGCAGGAAGGGGAGCAAGTCCGGCCAGTCCGTGAGCGCCGTGCCCACGAGGCCGACCTTGTGCGGTTCGCAGCGTTCGACAATGTCCTGCAGCACGGCCATCTCTGCGTGGCGGGGCGGCTTGTAGATGCTGCCGGCCGCGCAGAAGCGGCACCCGTACGGGCACCCGCGATTGACCTCCAAGAGCAGCATGTCCCTGAACTGGGCTTCGGAACTGATGAAACAGGAAAAGGCCGGGCGGCCCAGCACGTTCGAGGAGCCGACGACAGCCCTCCGCACGGGCTCCGGACTTTTACCCGGAACCAGGACCCCCGGCAGGGGCGCTATGGCACCCAGGGCGGAATCCTTCCCGCCGCCTTCGATCCATGTCCTGGCGATGCGCTCCACGACATCGTCAAGGCCGGCTTCGGCTTCACCGACAAAAAGCCCGTCCAGTGCGGGCAGCATGGGAAATGGGTTCAGGAAGGCCACGGGGCCGCCCGCCAGGACCACCGGCCATGACGGGCGCTGCGCCGCGCGGACGGGGATGTCCGCATCCATCAGCAGCTTGAGCGCATTGGGAAAGTCGCCTTCGAAATTGAGGCTGAAGAGAACAAGGGGGAAGAGGCCCAGGTCGCGTCCGGAGTCGACGGACCTGGGCCTCGGGGAAGTGGAATCCCAGAAGAAACGCTCAACGGCCAGCCGCTCGTTTGCCGCGAGCAGCCGGTAGACAACCTGCCACCCCAAGGTGGAGAGGCCGTGCTCCGCGGCCTCGGGGAACACGAGGGCCACGGGCAGCCGCCCGCCCCAATCCCTGAGCGGAGGGGACGAACGACCGCAGTACAGCTCGGACACACTCACCTCCTGGCGCGCAGGCGTCTCGGGTCGGGGAGGACCCTAGTCGGCCTGCATGCGGATGAAGGAGGGAATTTCGAATTCCTCCTCCTCGAACAGGAACTCGGCGTCATCGCCGCCGTTGACGATCTTGCGCGGCTCGTGGCGGCGATCTTCGACACCGGGCTGGCTTCTGGCCGCGCGGATGTAGGTCGGGACGCTCAGGTCGGCGGCGTCGTTAACCGAGATCTTGCGGGTGCGCGGGCGGATGATCAGGCCCTCGCTTTCGGCAGACTGCCGCCCGCCGGCGGGCGCGGGACTGATGACCGAAATCTTCCCGCCCTTCTCCACCGGCACGTTGCCGTCCTGGATGCCGGTGGCGATGACGGTGATGCGCATCTCGTCCACGCAGTCCATGTCGAAGACCGTGCCGAAGTAGATCTTGGCGTCCTCGTGGGCGGCTTCGTGCACGATGCTGGCCGCTTCGCTCACTTCCTCGATGGTCAGGTCCGGACCGCAGGTGATGTTCATGAGCACGCCGCGGGCGCCGTCGATGGTCACGTCCTCCAGCAGCGGGCTGGTGATGGCCTTCAGGGCGGCCTCGCGGGCGCGTCCGTCGCCCGAGGCGATGCCCGTGCCCATCATGGCCAGGCCCATCTCTTCCATGACGGCCTTGACGTCGGCGAAGTCGAGGTTGATGAGGCCGGGCACCATGATCAGGTCGGAAATGCCCTTCACGGCGTGAAAGAGGACCTCGTCGGCCTTGCCCAGCATGTCGACGAAGGAGGCCTTCTTGGAGGCCAGGGTCAGCAGGCGGTCGTTGGGGATGGTGATTATGCTGTCGACGATGTCGCGCAGCTCCTTGATGCCCCGCTCGGCCTGCTGCTGGCGGCGCTTGCCTTCAAAAAAGAACGGTTTGGTCACGACCGCCACGGTCAGGGCGCCCATGTCCTTGGCCACCTGGGCGATGACCGGGGCCGCGCCGGTACCCGTGCCGCCACCCATGCCGGCGGTGACGAAGACCATGTCGCAATCGCCCAGCACGTCGCGGATCTGGGACTGGCTCTCGAGCGCAGCGTCGCGCCCCATGTCGGGGTTGGCGCCCGCGCCCAGGCCCTTGGTCAGCTTGTCGCCGAGCTGAATCTTGAACTCGGCCTTGGAGTGCTTCAGCGCCTGCATGTCCGTGTTGGCCGCGATGAAGGTCACGCCCTGCATGGCGGCCTTGATCATGTTGTTGACCGCGTTGCCGCCGCCTCCGCCCACGCCGATGACCTTGATCAATGCATTGTCTTCGCGTTCGATTTCCAGGAAATCCATACTTCCCCCTAAAACGTTGACGTTGTTCCCTGTCTCCGATTTCCCCGTGTCCCCGATGCCACTCAACTGATGTCGGCGAACCACTTCTTCATGCGCGCCAGAATGGAGTGGAAGATGTTCTTGTCGCGGATGCGGATCTTGTTGTCCCGCCCGTGCTTTTCCGCGCCGTAGAGCAAGAGTCCCACCGCCGTCGCGTACATGGGACTGTCCACCACGTCCTTGAGCCCGCCGACTCCGGCAGGCGAGCCCGTTCTGGTCGGCAGGTTGAAGACCTGCTCCGCCAGCTCCTGTATCCCTTCGATGCGCGACGCGCCGCCCGTCAGGACAACGCCCGCGCCGATGAGCTTCTTGTACCCGGACCGGATCAGCTCCTGGTCCACCAGCGCCAGGAGCTCCTCCATGCGCGGCTCGCAGATCTCGGCCAGGACCTGCCTGGTGAGCTTGCGCGGCTCGCGCCCTCCGACGCTGGGTACTTCGATGATCTCGTCCTTCCTGACCAGCTCGGCCAGGGCGCACCCGTACTTGATCTTGATCTTTTCCGCCGCCTGGGTCGGCGTGCGCAGACCGAAGGCGATGTCGTTGGTCAGGTTGGTCCCGCCCAGGGCGATGACCCCCGTGTGCTTGATGGAATTGCCGTGAAAGATGGCGATGTCCGACGTGCCGCCGCCGATGTCGACCAATGCCACGCCGATCTCGCGCTCCTCGTCCGTCAGCACGGCCTTGGAGGAGGCGAAGGCCTCCAGCACGATGTCTTCGACGTCCAGGCCCGACTTGTGGCAGGACTTGACGATGTTCTGGGCGCTGGTCACCGCGCCGGTCACGATGTGGACCTTCACCTCCAGGCGCACGCCGGCCATGCCCAGGGGATCGGCGATGCCGGACTGGTCGTCGACGATGTACTCCTGGGGCAGGATGTGGATGACCTCGCGGTCCAGGGGGATGGCCACGGCCTTGGCCGCGTCGATGACGCGCTCGATGTCGCGCGCCGTGACCTCGCCACCCTTGACGGCGATGACGCCGTGGCTGTTGAAGCCCTTGATGTGGCTGCCGGCGATGCCGGCGTACACGGCCCTGATCTCGCAACCGGCCATGAGCTCGGCTTCTTCGAGGGCCTTCTTGATGGACTGCACGGTCTGCTCGATGTTGACCACCACGCCCTTGCGCAGGCCCGTGGACGGGCTGGTGCCGATGCCGATGATGTCGACCACCCCGTCGGTGCCCACTTCGCCCACGACGGTGCATATCTTGGTCGTTCCGATGTCCAGACCGACGATCAATTCAGACTTGCCCATACTTTCCCTCGTCTCCCGGCGCAGGGCCGGCATGAAATCCTAGAGTGTTTGATCCGCGTTCAACCTGACCCAGGCCCGTTCCGGCGTGACGAACATCAGGGCCGCGCGGCCGAGCTCGCCCCGACCGTCCAGGTCGGCCCACAGTTTTCCCAGGCACGCCAGGGTGGCGCGCAGATCCGTCCCATCCAACTGTACGAGAACCCTCGGTCTTTCCAGAAAAATGCTGAACTGTTCGTCGCTGTCCTGACGAAGCCAGGCGATCTGGCTCATGCCGAAGGGCAGCGCGTTCCGCGAAACTTCCTCCACCAGCCGGCGCACGCCCGGCCCCACCGGGACGCCTTCCTCCTTTTCCAGAAGGGGCAGGGAGATGAACTTCTCCACGCCCACGGCCACGAAGGGCTGCCCGCTCGCGTCGGCGTAATAGAGCTGCTCGTCGCGGCGGACCAGGAAGGCCGGTACGTGCTCCCTGATCTCGATGGTCAGGCCGTCGGGTAGGATCCGCGTCACGGACACGCTCTCCACCCACTCGCTGGCGGCGATGCGGCGCTGCACCTCGGCGATGTTGATGCCGAGCACGTTCTGTCCAGCGCTTACGCCGCCCAGGGCGGCGATTTCATCGGAACTCAGACGCCGGCCGCCCTCGATGTGCAGGTTGGCCAGGGCAAAGAACTCATGGGCCGTGACCCAGCGGTAGGACAGCAGGATGGCGAAGCTGACCGCCAGGACAAGGGAAATGCCCAGCGACCACTGAATCAGCGCGAACACGGTGCGTCCCAGGCCCAGGAATACCCCGCCGACCACCGCCCCCGTCTGCACGGGTTTGCGGCGCTCGGTCCTGCGGTGTACGTTCCTGCGTACTTTCTTGCCCAGTACGGCCGTGCTCATGTCCTTATGCCTTGTCCTCAAGATAGTTCTGCCCCACGGTCCAGATGCTGCCTGCGCCCAACGTCAGAAAAAGGTCGCCCTCGCGCAAAATTCCGCCCAGGGCGGCCTGCATGGACGCGAAATCCTCGAAAAACTGCACCGGCGTGGAGGTCACCTGCCTGATGGCCTGCGCCAGGCTCTGGCCGCTGACCCCGGGGATGGGCGATTCGCTGGCCGGGTAGATCTCCGTCAGCAGCAGCTGGTCCACGCCTTCAAACACCTTGGAGAACTCGCCGAACAGGGCCTTGGTCCGGGTGAAGCGGTGGGGCTGGAAGGCCACCACGAGGCGCTTGTGCGGGTAGCACAGGCGCGCCGTCTCCAGGGTGGCGGCGATCTCCGTGGGGTGGTGCCCGTAGTCGTCGACCACGAGCACGCCGCCGCGCTCGCCCTTGTGCTCGAAGCGCCGCCCGACACCCCCGAAGGCGCCAAGGCCCCGGATGATGTCCTTTTTGGGCACGCCCGCCTCCATGGCCATGCCGATGGCGGCCAGGGCGTTCAGCACGTTGTGCCGTCCGGGGTGGGTCAGGGAGACCTCGCCCCAGAGGTCGCCGCGATTGTAGACCCTGAAGCGCGACCCCGCCTCGCAGGTGATGATCTCGGCCCGCAGGGCGTTGCCCTCCTCGAACCCGTAGGTCAGCACCGGCCGGCGCACGCGCGGCAGCACGGACTGCACGCCCGGGTCGTCGCCGCAGACCACGTTCAGCCCGTAGAAGGGAACGCTGTTCATGAAATCGACGAAGCTGTCGCGGATTTCGTCCAGGTCCTTGTAGTAGTCGAGATGGTCCGCATCAATGTTGGTGACGATGGACATGCGCGGCAGCAGGCACAGGAAGGACCCGTCGGATTCGTCGGCCTCGGCGATAAGGTAGCGGCCCTGGCCGAGCATGGCGTTGGTGCCGTAGGCGTTCAAACGGCCGCCGATGATGACCGTGGGGTCGAGGCCGGCCTCCATGAAGATGGTGGCCAGAAGCGACGTGGTCGTGGTCTTGCCGTGGGTGCCGGCCACGGCCACGCCGGTCTTGAGACGCATGAGCTCGGCCAGCATCTCGGCCCGCGGGATGATGGGCACGCCTTTGGACCGGGCCTCGACCAGTTCGGGATTATCGTCGCGCACCGCCGTGGAGCGGACCACGACCTGCGCGTCGCGCACGTTCTCACGGGCGTGGCCGGCGTGCACCGTCGCGCCCAGGGATTCGAGCCGCTGGGCCGCCGCACCCTTGACCAGGTCGGAGCCCGAAACCTCGTAACCCAAGGTCAGGAGCACCTCAGCGATGCCGCACATGCCTGCGCCGCCGATGCCCACCATATGTATTCTCTTGATCTTCGATTTCATGCTCACTTGTGTCCGCCTCTCTGCCCGGCAAGTTCCAGGAGCTGCTTCACCACTCGCTCGCCGGCGTCGGGGATGCCCATGTCGCGCGCGGCCCGGGCCATTCTGGCCAGGGTTTCGGGCATCTGGAAGAGATCGCCCACCGCCGCGGAAAGATTCAGTTCGTCCAGCTGCCGCTGCTGAAAGACCAAGGCCGCGCCCGCCTTCTCCAGTGACCTGGCGTTGTTGAGCTGATGGTCGTGGGTGGCGTAGGGGAACGGCACCAGAATGCTCGGCTTGCCCGCGGCCGTCAGCTCGGCGATGGTCGTGGCCCCGGCCCGGCAGATGACGAGGTCGGCGAACCGGTAGGCCTCGTGCATGTCGGAGATGAAGGGCTCCACCCGCGCCAGCGGGTACTTCTGCGCGTAGGCCGCCTTCACGGTCTCGAATTCATCCTTGCCGGTCTGGTGCCAGATGCCCAAACCCAGGTTCTTCAACCCGTCGAGCTCCCGCAGCATGAAGCTGTTCAGGGCCGATGCGCCCTGGCTCCCACCGACGACCAGGATGTTGCGGCCGAGCACCCGCGGTTCGTCCCGCAAACGGCGGATCTCCGCACGCACGGGGTTGCCCGTCAGCACGGCCGGGGGCGTCGAAAAAGCGGGGGCGTCCATGTCCTTGAAGCTAACCAGGACGCGACCCACCCTCTTGGCCAGCACCCGGTTGGTCACGCCCGGCACGCTGTTCTGCTCGTGGATGGCCGCGGGGATGCCCATGAGGGAGGCGGCCAGCGTGCAGGAGAAACCGGCATAGCCGCCAAGCCCCAGCACGACGTCAGGCCGGATGGACCGCAGGAGCTTCCAGGAACGCAGCAGGCTGCGGCCCAGCCACCAGGCCGTGGACACGCTTTTCAGGCCCCTGCCCACGACGCCTTGGGCCGGCAGGGCCACGAACTCGATGCCCGCCCTGCGCACCCACTGTCCCTCGGGGCCCTTGGTGCCGCCGACGAACAGCACTTCGCAGCCCGGGACCATCTCGCGCACGGTTTCGGCCACGGCCAGGGCCGGAAAGATGTGGCCGCCCGTGCCGCCGGTTGTCAGGATGAGCCGCTTCATGCCTTCACCTTTCGCGACAGGTTGAGCAGCACACCCGCGCAGAAGAAACCCGCGACCAGGTGACTGCCGCCGTAGCTGACGAAAGGCATGGGCACGCCCTTGGGCGGAATGGCGCCCATGACCACGCCCATGTTCAGGATGCTGCCGATGACCAGGATCGCGCCCATGCCGAAGGCCGTGATGCGGTCGTGCATGGACTCCTGCCGGATGCTGATCAGGATCGCCCGCCACAGGATCACCCCGACGAGGATGATGACCAGGGATATGCCCACGAAGCCCAGTTCCTCTCCGATGACCGACATGATGAAATCGTTGTGCGCCTCGGGCAGGAAAAAGAGCTTCTGCTTGCCTTCGCCCAGGCCCTGTCCGAGCCAGCCGCCCGAACCCAGGCCGTAGAGGGACTGCACGAGCTGGTAGCCGGAGTTCTGCGCGTCCTTGAATGGGTCGAGGAATGAGAAGACGCGCCGGAAGCGGTACGGAGAGTTGACCACCAGCAGCGCGGCCGACACGAGCCCGAGCATCCCGGCCGAGGCCAGAAAGATGATCCGCGTTCCGCCCACCAGGCACATCAGGAAAAGCAGGGCCGACAGGAACACCGCGCCGCCGAAATCAGGCTGCAGGAGGAGCAGGAAGCACAGGCCGCCGGTCATGATGATGGGCGGCAGGAATCCCACGCTGAAGGTTTTGACCAGTTCCTGCTTGTTGGCGAAGAAATAGGACAGGTAGAAGACGAGCGCGATCTTGGCCGCCTCAAGGGGCTGAATGGAGAACGGCCCGAGCCTGAGCCACCGGCTTGCGCCGCCCGCCGTGGTCGAGAAGGGCGAGAAGATCGTCAGGATCAGCAGGCCCGCGGCCAACAGCAGCCAGATGTACGTGTTGCGGTAGAAGAACGCCATGTTCGAGCGGGCGGCGAAAATCAGCACCGAGAACCCGGCGCTCATGAACAGGACCTGCTTCCAGAACAGGGCGTACTTGTCGCCGTAGACCTTCTCGGCCATGATCCCGCTGGCGCTCAGGACCATGATCAGACCCAGGGACGCCAGGCTGATGACCGCGCCCAGCAGGACGATGTCGTAACTCATGAGCTGCTTCGCCGCTTCGCGCTGGGTGATCTTCATGCCGTTCCCTCCACCCATTCGCGCACGGCGCGCTGGAAGGCCTTGCCCCGCTCCTTGTAGTTGGCGAAGAGGTCGAAACTGGCCGTGGCCGGGGACAGGAGCACGCACTCGCCCGGCCTGGACTCGGAAGCGGCCCGGAACACCGCCTCTTCCAGCGTCGGATCCCAATGGATCTCCAAACCGCAGCCGGACCAGGCTCCTTCGAAAATTTCCCGCGACTTCCCGAACAGGTAGATGCCGCGCACGCGCTCGCGGATATGCGGCAGCACCGCGCCCAGGTCCCCGCCCTTGAACACCCCGCCGGCCAGCAGGCGCACGGGGCGGTCCTGACTCTTCAGGGCGGCAATCATGGAATCGATGGTCGTTGACTTGGAGTCGTCGACGAACGTGACATCGCGATGCTCGGCCACGGCCTCCAGACGGTGCGGCAGAGACGCGAAGCCCTCAATGCCGTGGCGCACGTCGTCCTCGCTCAGGCCCAGGTGACGACAGGCCAGGTATGCGGCCTCCATGTTCTCGCGGTTGTGCTCGCCGGGCAGGCCGGGGCATTCGAACCTCCGGCTGGCCACGAAATAGACCCGGTTCGCTCTGGTGAAGGAGCGCCCTTCCAGTACGTCCTTCATGGACAGCGGCGCCACGGCCAGGTCCCGCGCGTCCATATGCCCGAACATGCTGAGCTTGGCGTCGAGGTACTCCTCCATGGTCTCGTGGTAGTCCAGGTGGTTGGCCGAAAAATTGAGCAGCACGGCGACATGGGGATGGAAGGATGGGGAGTTCTGGAGCTGGAAGCTCGACACCTCGAGCACCAGGACATCGGCCCGATCCCCGCCCATGACATAGTCGCTGAGCGGAGTGCCGATGTTCCCGCCGACAAAGACGCTGCAGCCGCTTTGTTCCAGAATGCGGCCAATGAGCGTGGTCGTGGTGGTCTTGCCGTTGGTTCCGGTCACGGCGACGATGGGCTCGGACACGAACCAGCTGGCCAGTTCCAGTTCGGACACCACCTGCGCGCCCTCGGGCAGCAGGGGGGCGACCTTGGCCCTGGGGATGCCGGGGCTCAGCACGACGAGGGTCGCGTCCTGGAAATCTTCGGGCCTGTGCTGCCCGCCGCGGACTTCGAAACCCTGGTCCGCCGGGACGGAGGCGGCCACGGACTCGCTGCGCTCAAGCAGCCGCACCGTGGCGCCGAGGCGGACCAGCAGGCGCGCGGCCGCGATCCCGGACGAACCCGCGCCGAGCACCACTGCCGTGTGCCCGCGAAGCTGATCGCCGTGAATGAACTCGCGCATGACCGTCCTACCTCAGCTTGAGCGTTCCCAAAGCCATGACCGCCAGAAGCAGCGACAGGATCCAGAAACGGATGATGATTTTCGACTCGTGCACACCCTTCTTCTCGAAATGGTGGTGCAAGGGGGCCATGCGGAAAATGCGTTTGCCGCCGCTGACCTTGAAATAGCCGACCTGCAGGATGACCGACAGGGTCTCGACCACGAACAGACCGCCCACGACGACCAGCAGCAGCTCCTGCTTGCACAGCACGGCGATGAACCCGAGGGTGCCGCCGATGCTCAGGCTGCCCACGTCGCCCATGAAGACCTGGGCCGGGAACGCGTTGAACCACAGGAACCCGAGGCCCGCCCCGACCATGGCCCCGCACAGGACCGCCACCTCGCCAACGCCGGCGATGTAGGCCACTTGCAGGTAGTTGGCCATGTTCACATGCCCGGCCACGTACACGAAGACGGCGAAGCACCCGGCCGAAACCACGGCGGGCCCGATGGCCAGACCGTCCAGGCCGTCGGTCAGGTTCACGCCGTTGGAGGCGCCGATCATGACAAACACGCCGAAGGGCACGTAGAACCAGGACAGGTCGGGGTTCACGTTCTTGAAGAACGGCACCATCAGCTTGGCGGAATATTCCGGGAAGGAGACCAGGAGCGTCACCGCACCGATGCTGACCACGAGCTGGCCCAGCAGTTTGGCCCGCGCCGAGAGGCCGTCGTTGTGCTTGCGCACGACCTTCAGGTAGTCGTCGGCGAAACCAACGGCCCCGAAGCCCACGAAGACCAGGATCGTCAGCCAGACGTACTTGTTGGTCAGGTCGCTCCACAGCAGCACGCTCAGCAGCATGCAGAACCCGAAGAGCAGCCCGCCCATGGTCGGGGTGCCGCTCTTGGCCTGATGGTCCGGACCGCCCTCCTTGATGTACTGCCCGAACTTCAGGCGGCGCAGCCAGCGGATGCACAGAGGGCCGATGATAATCGACAGGATGAGCGCCGTCAGCATGGCGTAGATGGAGCGGAACGTGATGTAGCGGAACACGTTCAGCATGCTGATCTGGTCGCTCAAGGGGTACAGCAGATGGTAGATCACGCCCAGGCCCTCTCCATGAAAGAATAGTATTGCTCCATCCTGCACCCGCGCGAACCCTTGAAGAGCATCACGCCGCCCTCGCCGCGCAGAGACGCGACGGCCTGCAGCAGTTCCTCTCCGGAGTTCACGGCCGAAAACACGCCATGATGCTCACCCAGGCCGGACTGCACGTCCGACACGTGTCGGCCATGGAAAAAACAGTGCGTGGCCGAAGTGGAAGCCACGAGGGCGCCCAGTTCGCGGTGGGCCCTGGCGCTGTCTTCGCCGAGTTCGCGCATCTCGCCCAGGACCAGGACCAGCCGCCGCCCCTGGGCGATCCGCTCGGCCTCGCGGATGGATTGGGCCATGGAAACGGGATTGGCGTTGTAGGTGTCATCAATAAACAGCCACGCACCCACCCGATTCTGCACGAAACGCTGCGCCACAGGGCTGAAGGCCGCCAGGCCGGCCTCGATGGTCCGCGTCGGGACGCCGAGTTCCAGCGCCATGGCCGTGACCGCGGCCACGTTCTCGGGCACGTGCACCGTGGCCGAGACGTGCAGGCGGATATCCCGGCCCTTGGCCCGCAGGGCGTAGAGAATGCCGTCCGGGGTGTTCTCCTGACCGGTGCAGGAATAGTCGGCATCCGCGCCGCAGCCCGAAAATGTGACCTGCCGCAGGGAACGTTTCGCGCACTCCGTGGCCAGGAGGGGGTAGTCGGCGCTGACGCAGGCGAACCCGCCGGGCCTGACGTGGTCCAACAGAACGCTTTTCTGTTCGGCCACACCGTGAAGACTTCCCAGACCCTCCAGGTGACACCCTCCGATGTTGATCAAGAGCGCCGCGTCCGGGGCAAGGATGTAGCCGAGCTCGTCCATGTCGCCGGGACGGCTGATGCCAAGCTCCAGAACCCAGAAATCTTCCTGGCCCGACATTTCGAGGATGGACAGGGGCAGGCCGATCTGGTTGTTCAGGTTGCGGAAATTCTTGGAAGCCGAGCCGTGCAGGGACAGGACCTGCGCCAGCATCTCCTTGACCGTGGTCTTGCCGGCCGAACCGCTCACGCCCACGACCCGGGCCGCGGTGCGCTCGCGCCAGCTGCGGGCGAGGCGCCCAAGGGCCAGCGTC
This sequence comes from Desulfomicrobium salsuginis, assembly GCF_054657795.1. Taxonomy (NCBI): domain Bacteria; kingdom Pseudomonadati; phylum Thermodesulfobacteriota; class Desulfovibrionia; order Desulfovibrionales; family Desulfomicrobiaceae; genus Desulfomicrobium; species Desulfomicrobium salsuginis. Next base: position 2,182,355 of record NZ_BAAHYA010000002.1, read on the forward strand.
GTGTCCCGCACCAGCAGCACCGGCACGGGCAGCTCCAATGGCGTGCTGGCGACCACGGCGACAGCGCCGTTGTCCACGGCCTGGCGGGCGAACTCGTGCCCGTCGAGCTTCTGGCCGACGATGCAGAAAAAAAGGTCGTCCGGCTGCACGGCGCGGCTGTCGATGCTGACCCGCCGGATCACGCGCTCGTGATCCTGGTCGATGCTCGCGCCCATGGCGGCGGAGATGTCCTGCAGGGTCATGTTCATGCCAGGTGCTCCAGAACCGCTTCGAAATCCGAAAAATGCCGCTTCTCCGTGCCCACGATCTGATAGTCCTCGTGACCCTTGCCGGCGATGAGCAGCGCGTCGCCGGGACGCATGGCCTCGATGGCCAGCCCGATGGCCTTGCGGCGGTCGGCCTCGCGCAGGACCTGTCCGGCGCCGTTCAGCCCCGGTTCGATCTGGTCGAGGATGGACTCCGGGTCTTCGGTCCTCGGGTTGTCCGAGGTCACGACCACCACGTCGGCGTGGCGCGCCACGGCCCGGCCCATGAGAGGACGCTTGGTGGCGTCGCGGTCCCCGCCGCAGCCGAAGACCGTGATGAGACGGGCGAAGCCCATGGCCTTCAGGGCCACGGACACCTTTTCCAGCGCGTCGGGCGTGTGGGCGTAATCGACGAAAATATCGAGGCCGCGATCGTTGGGCACCCGCTCCAGCCGCCCGGGAGCGCCGACGGCGTGAGCCAGGCATTGCAGCGCTTCGACGTCCAATCCCAGCAGGAGCCCTGCGCCCATGGCCGAGAGCAGGTTGTAGGCGTTGTGCCGGCCGACCAGGGGAGTCTTCAGCTCGAACCTCGCATCGCCGTGACTCACGGCCAGCTGCATGCCCCACGAGCCGAAAGACCTGATCTCGGCCCGCAGCTGCGCGTCGGCGGCCTCGATGCCGAACCCGAGCAGGTCGGGACGCGCGGCCTTGAGACGGCGGCCGTACTCGTCGTCCATGTTGACCAGCCCCGTGGCGCAGCGTTCCTCGCCCAGGAACAGGCGGGCCTTGGCCTCGAAATACCGCTCCATGTCGCCGTGGTAGTCCAGATGGTCCTGGGTCAGGTTGGTGAAAATGCCGACTTCCACGGGCAAGCCCGCCAGGCGCTGCTGATCCAGGGCATGGGAGGACACCTCCATGACCAGGCACTCGACGCCGTCGCGCGTCATGCGGCCGACCAGTTCGTGCAGGCTCAGACAGTCCGGGGTGGTCATGGACGCCGTAATGTCCGTGCCCGGCCAGGAACAGCGCACCGTGCCGATGAGGCCTGCGGGGATGCCGTTTTCCCCCAGCAGGTGATGCACCAGATGGGCTGTCGTCGTCTTGCCGTTGGTGCCGGTCACGCCGATGACCCGCGGCAGGCGGTCTTCCGTACCGAAAGCCGCGCGCGCCAGCAGGCCGAGGGCCTTGGCCGGGTCGGCCACAGGCACAAAGGCCACGCCCTCGCGCGGCGCCACTGCGGCGGCCGGGCCGTGCACCACGACGCGCGCGCCGCGGGCCACGGCGTCGTCGATGAAGCGAGCCCCGTCAACCTTCGTGCCGGAAAGCGCGACAAAGACGTCGCCGGCCTGCACCCTGGCCGAGTGGGTGCGCAGGCCGGTTCCGTTTCTGAGCTTGTCCAGCACGTCTTCAAAATTCATGTCGATGTCCTAACCTGGTTGATAGGCCAGCCAGAGCTGACACTGCTTGTCCGCCGGCCATTTCTCGCCGGGGAGGGGTTTCTGTTTGCCGACGATGACGCCCTGTCCGCTGATCCTGGGCACGATCCCGTGCCCCACCAAAATTTCCAGCGCTTCGCGCACGGTGGCGCCCTGCAGGTCGGGCATGGCTTCGGCATCGGCCGCGATGATCGGCTGGCGCTCCACCGGAGCCGCGAAACGCTGCGACTGGGCGTGCGCCTGGGCGACCTGTACCGCCGGCGGTTCCGCCGGGGCCGTCAGCATGCCCGTCGCGGTCAGGAGCTGCACGCCGACGTTGCGCACCTCCGGAGCCACCAGCACGCCGCCGTAGTGCCCGGCCTGCGGCTCGTCAACGAGCATGTAGACCAGGTAGCGTGGCTTCTCGGCCGGAAACACCGCGACGAAGGAGGCCACGTACTCCCCGCCGTAACCGCCCGTGGGGCTCGCCTTCTGGGCCGTGCCCGTCTTGCCGGCCATGCGCACGCCATCGATGCGCGCCTGGGTGCCGGTTCCGTCCATCTGCACCACCTCTTCGAGCATGGCCATGACTTGGGAGGTCACTTCCCGATCGAAAACGCGCACGCCCTCGACGGGGCGGTCGGGCTCGTACAGCAGGCGCAGCGGGATGCGCACGCCGCCGTTGGCGATGCACAGGTAGGCCCCGGCCATCTGCAGCATGGTTACGCCAAGCCCCTGCCCGAAGGCCATGTTCGCCAGTTCGACTTCGCGCCACTGACGGGCAGGCCTGAGCAGCCCCGCCGACTCCCCGGCCAGGGGCAGGCCCATGGGCCGACCGAAACCGAGCGCCTGAAGGTACCGGCTGTATTTCTCCGCCCCCATGGCCAGACCGATCTTGGCCGACCCGATGTTGCTGGAGTAGCGGACGATCTCGTTCACGGTCAGGTTTTCGTACTTGTGCGTGTCCTTGATGCGGCGGCCCTTGAGGCTCCACTTTCCGTTCTCGCAGTAGAACCTGGTGGTGGGCTGGCAGACCTTTTCCTGCAACGCCGCCGCGACCATGATGGGCTTCATGGTCGACCCGGGTTCGAAGATGTCCACGGCGATGCGATTCTTCCACTCCCCGCTGGCCTTCTGCACCGAGTTGGGGTTGAAGAGCGGGTAGTGCACCCAGGCCAAAATTTCACCCGTAGGAACATTGACCACCAGGGCCATGCCGGTCTTGCCCTTGGCCCTGGCCACGCTGCGGGCCAGGGCGTCCTCGGTGGCCAGCTGCACCTGGCTGTCGATGGTCAGCCGCAGGTCCTGGCCGTCGAAAGATGCCCTGTCCTCCCCTTCGATCGAGGACAGGCGGTTGCCGGCGGCGTCGCGCTGGACCGTGTACTTGGTCGAGGACGGGGCGAGGTGGTCGTTGAAGGCCTTTTCCAGCCCCTCGATGCCCTTGCCGTCCATGTTCACGAAACCGAGCAGCTGCCCGGCCATGTGCCCCTGCGGGTACTGGCGGGAATTCTCGGCCTCGAGGTACACGCCGGGCAGGCCTTCCTCGCGCACGGCCGAGGCCTGCGCGTCGCTGATCTTCCTGGCCACCCACACGAAGCGCTTCTTGGTCTTGAGCTGTCCGGCCACGTCGCCGGGGTTCAGGCCAAGAATCTTGCCCAGTCGCTGGGACACCGCCCAGACGTCGCCGACCTCGTTCGGCCGCACGTAGACCGAAGGACTGGCGATGGACTTGGCCAGCAGCAGGCCGTTGCGGTCGAAGATCTCGCCGCGCTTGCCCGACACCGTCTCCGAGGCCCAGTACTGCCGATTGGCCATCTTGGCGTATTCAGGCCCCTTGATCACCTGCACGTGGTAGGCGCGCGCCCAGAGCCCCATGAGGGCCAACGCGAAAAGAACCCCGGCAAAGATGATCTTGCCACGGCTCCAGTCCCTGGGTGTTTTGCTACCTGTCTTGGCCACGATTGCCTCGCCTATTCCTGCAGGGTGCGGATCTGGTCGCGGTGCGGCGGACGCAGCCCGGCCCCTTCGGCCCTGGCGCGCAGCGTCGGCGGCGCCAGCAGATACTGGCGCTCCACCTGCAACTTCGAATGCTGATCCCGCTTTTCCTGAAGTTCACGCTCCAGGGTCTTGAGCTCATAGGCCAAGTCGACCCTCTCGATGTTGACCCAGACGAGCCCCAACCCCAGAACGATGGTCATCACGAACACGAGTCCCAGGCCCAGATACCCCGAGCCCAAGCCCTTCACTCCCCACCCCCTGCGATACGCTCGGCCACGCGCAGCTTGGCGCTGCGGCTGCGGCTGTTGGCCCGCATCTCCTCGTCTCCCGGCAGCAGGGGCTTGCGGAAAGGCAGGCGGAGCCTCTTCTCGTGGCCGCACGTGCACACGGGGTACTCCCGCGGACACAGGCAGCCGGTGCTCTCCGTACGGAAGGCGCGCTTCACGATGCGGTCCTCCAGGGAGTGGAAGGAAATGACGCAGATGCGCGCGCCTGGGCGCAGGTAATCGACGACGCGCGCCAGAAAATTCTCGACCTCTCTCAGTTCCTGGTTGACTTCCAGGCGCAGGGCCTGGAACGTCTTGGTCGCGGGGTGATTGCGGGCCAGGGCGCGGCGCTTGGCCGGGTAGGCCGCGGCCACGATGCGGGCAAGCTCCAGGGTGGTCTCGATGGGGGCCTTTTCCCTGATCTCGACGATGGCGCGCGCGATGCGCCCGGCCATGGGCTCCTCGCCGTAGTCCCACAGGAGCTGGCGCAGACGTTCGAAGGAGGCGCCGTTGACGATGTTCGACGCGGGCTCACCGCCTGACCCCGGATCCATGCGCATGTCAAGGGGCCCGTCGTGCAGGAAGGAAAACCCCCTTTCGGGGCTGTCGAGCTGCAGGGACGAAACCCCGAGATCGGCCACGACGCCGTCCAGGAAGTCCCAGCCGAGTTCCCGCAACGCGCCGGAAAAATTCTGGAACGAGGTGTGCGCCAGATGCACGTTCTCCCCGTAGCGGGAGAGCCGTTCGCCCGCCTTCTGCAGGGCCTGCCTGTCGCGGTCCAGGCCCAGAAGGTGCGCCTGGCCGCCGGTCAGTTCCATGAGCCGCGACGCATGGCCGCCAAGGCCAAGGGTGGCGTCCATGTAGAAGCCGCCCGGCTTGGGGTCGAGCCAGTGCATGACCTCTTCGATCATGACCGGGATGTGTTCGGAGTATGCGTCCATGGGCCCCTTCGGATCAGAACCGGAGTTCAAAGCCGTTGCCGGCCAGATCGTCCATGACCTGGTCGAAATTCTCCTGCATGGCCGTGCGCTGCGCCTCGAACCGCCCCAGGTCCCAGATCTCGAACTTGCGGCCCACGCCGGCCAGGACGATGTCCTTCTGCAGTCCGGCGTAGCTGCGCAGATGGGGCGGAATGAGGACGCGGCCCTGCTTGTCCAGGGTCACCTCGACGGCTCCGGAGATGAAGAACCGGTGGAAGTCCCGCACGCGACGGTCGGCCATGTTCAGCTTGGAAAAACTCTGCTCGATCTGCTCCCACTCGGGCAGGGGGTAGGCGGCCACGCAGTCGTCGAAATTCGTCAGGATGAGCTTGCCCTCGGGCGACTGGGCGAACACCTCGTCGCGAAACTCCGGGGGCAGCATGAGCCGCCCCTTCGGGTCCTGCGTACGATGTGAATGCCCTCTGAACATGCCCAGCCCTCACCTTTTTCCACTTTTTACCACTTTTTACCACCCTTACTCACGCACCTCCCGGAGAGTCAAGCCATTCCACCACTTTTTGCTCAAGTAGGGAGCGAAAAAATGCGGCCATCTCCCTGCGCCGATGCGGCGCGCTTTCGCGGGCCAAGCGAGATACGCCCCACCGCGCCCCTTCGCCGCGCCCAGCCTTCGGCGAGACGCGCCTGACACGGGCGTCGGGATGCGACCGTTCGTGACGGCCGACGCAAAAATTTCCGCCGCTCCCACTCAATTCCTTGACTCGCAATTTTGAGAGGCATATCCACTGAAGTGGAAAAGATAACCTATGCTCTGCGGCTGGAAATGCCAGACCCATCGCAGTTCATGATTTTCGACATGCACGAATGCAGATTCGGACATGTCGAGAGGATGCAATGCGCCACATGATGAACTCTTCCACAAGCCACCCTGAAGCGACGCAACGCAATCCTTCGAATAAATAGAACAAACAGGACATTGTTCCCGACGTACAAGAATGGACATTGCTGTTCTTCTCTCTTGCGCAGCAGCAGGGATGCTTGCAGGAATTGGTGCAAGTCATTCCTTTCCACGCGGGTGGCTGACCGCCACTCTCGGAGGCACAGTGTGCGCCCTCCTTGCCGCGGGTCTGGTCCTGTCCGGACAACCTGTCTGGGAGTGGCGCAGCGCATGGGCGGTCGGGGGCGAGCGTCTGCTCGTGCGACTCGACGAAATCAGCGCCTTTTTCCTGCTCCTGCTCGGCGTCGTCGGATTTGCGGGCGCAATCTACAGCCGTGGATACTGGAACGAAGGCCGTCACCCGCGCTCGGCCCGCTCCGGGCGGCTGTGGTGGAACGCGATGCTCATGAGCATGGGGCTGGTACTGACGGCCGGCAACGGCCTGCACTTCCTCCTGGCCTGGGAATGCTTCGCCGTGAGCGCCTATTTCCTCGTCACCCTGGACCGCGCGAATCCCGAGGTCCGCGCCGCAGGCTGGATCTACCTGGCCGCCTCCCACGCCGGTACCCTGGCGCTCTTCGCCCTTTTCTCCACCCTGGCCGCGCGCACGGGGACCTGGGAACTGGGGCCCGTCCGCCATCTCGCGGGCCTTGCCCATCTCTACTGGCTTGCGTTGCTGGGCTTCGGCATCAAGGCCGGCGTCTTCCCCCTGCACATCTGGCTGCCCTCGGCCCACGCCAACGCCCCGAGCCACGTTTCCGCCCTCATGTCCGGCATGGCCATCAAGATGGGCGTGTTCGGCCTGGTCCGTTTCGGGTCTTGGCTGCCCATGCCCATGGGCGCGGGCTGGGCCGTAGCCGGGCTGGGCTGCGCCAGCGCCGTACTCGGGGTCGCCTTCGCCCTGGGGCAGCACGACCTCAAACGACTGCTGGCCTACCACAGCGTGGAGAACATCGGCATCATCCTCATGGGCCTGGGCTTCGCCATGATCGCCGCATCCCAGGGCCGACCGGAGTGGGGCGTCCTGGCCTTGGCCGGCGGCCTGCTCCACGTCTGGAATCACGGACTGTTCAAGGCCCTGCTCTTCCTGGGGGCCGGCTCGGTGCTCCATGCCGTGGGGACACGCGAAATGAGCCGTCTGGGGGGCCTGTGGAAGGCCATGCCCTGGACGGCAGGATTTTTCACCCTCGGGGCCATGGCCATCTGCGGCCTGCCGCCCCTGAACGGCTTCGTCAGCGAATGGCTGGTCTTTTCGGGCCTGTTCGACGCAAGCCGGTATCAGACCGGGGCGATCCTGGGCGCGGTGCCCGCGGCCATCCTGCTGGGGGCCACCGGCGCCCTGGCCCTGGCCTGCTTCATCAAGGTCTGCGGGGTCGTCTTCCTTGGCGCGCCCCGGACCGAGGCCGCCGGAAAGGCGCACGAATGCGGTCCCGGCATGCGCGGGGCCATGGCCGTCCTGGCGGGCGGGTGCCTGGTCATCGGCCTCGCCCCGGCCCTCCTCTGGCCGACGCTCATGCGCGTGGCCACGGCCTGGTTCGGACTCGCGGCGCCCCTGGACATCCCCAACCGTCTGACGCCGCTGGGCGCGGCCCATGTCCTGATCGCCCTGCCCGCCCTGGCTGCCGGGGCCCTGGCCTACCGGCTCCTGCGGCAACGCACGGCCCGGGCCCTGACCTGGGATTGCGGCTACGCCGAACCCACGCCGCGCATGCAGTACACCGCCGGGTCCTTCGCCGGCATCATCACCGGCTGGTTCGACTGGATTCTGCGGCCCATGGTCCACGCGGACCCGCCCGCGGATTTCTTTCCGGCCCATGCGTCCCGGACCTCGCACACGCCCGAGACGGTCCTCGAACGGGTCGTCAGCCCCTGCGGACTGGCCATCCTCAGGCTTTCGGATCTGGTCAGGGGCTTCCAGCACGGCCGGACCCAGGCCTACATTCTCTACCTGTGTGCGGCCATCCTCGCGCTGGCCCTGGCCATCCCCTTCAGCGGCGGGACGGCGCCCTGATCCATCAACCTTCACGCATCGACAACAGACATGTATCTCAACCTCATTCAGATCGCCGAGTCCTTTGGGGTCTCGGAACAACTCGTCCTCGAGTGGGTCAGAAACGAAGGCATGCCCCACGTGCATGACCGCGACCGCATCCTCTTCGAGCAGGACCAGGTCATGACCTGGGCGGCCCGCAACGGGCTGGCGGCCAACACGGGCTTCCTCGCCCAGCCGACGCCCGCCTTGGCCTCGAACCTGGACCTCGCCGCATTGGTGCGGCGCGGCGGAATCTGGCGCGACGTTGCGCCGGACGGCCTCACAGGCGTTCTCGAGCGCATCGTCCGCAGCCTGCCAGGCGTCCAGCCCGCAGTCCTCGACATGCTCGCCCGCCGCATCTGCACCCCGGAAGGGCTGACCATGGCCCCGACCGGCGGGGGCTTTGCCCTGCCCCACCCGGCCCGCGGCGTCTTCCTCGGCGAAGCCTGCGCCCTGGTCGCGGTCATCCTGCTGAACGCCCCTCTCGAAGGGACCAAGGGACCGGACAAAATCCCCGTCACACGGCTGCTTTTCTTCATCTCGCCCACACCGCGCCTGCATGTGGACATGCTCGGACTGCTGGCCCGCAGCATCGCTTCGGGCGTGTTGAGCGCGGCGCTGGATCAGGCTGCCGACGACGAGGCCCTGCAGCAGGCCCTCATCGAAGGCAGCGGACACGCCGTGCCCTTGAGACCCGGAGGGAGACGATGACCTCCGCATTGCTCGGAACGGCCGCCCTGGCCCTGGTCCTGGCCTGCGCCCTGGGGGCGCGTCCGCGCCTCTGGCTTGCGCTCAACAGCCTCGGCGCCCTGGCCGGCCTGGGCTCGGCGGCAACTGTCCTGACAGGCGGCCGGGAATGGGCCTTGAGGAGTTCCCTGACCCTGGGCGGGGAAAACGTCTTCTTGACCCTCGACGCCTTGAGCGCCCTCTTCCTGACGCTGGTCTGCCTGGTGGGCGGACTCGGGGCGCTCTATGCCTCGGAATACTGGCCCGACGAACACTTTCCGCGCTCCGCGCCCCGGGGGCGGTCGTGGTGGAGCGCCCTCGTGCTGTCCATGGGCCTGGTCCTGACCTGCGCCAACGGGCTGCACTTCCTCTTCGCCTGGGAAGCCTTCGCGCTGAGCGCCTACTTCCTCATCACCCTGGACCGGGAGCGCTCCGAAGTGCGCCGGGCCGGCTGGCTCTATCTGGCCGCCTCCCACGCCGGGACCATGGCCCTCTTCGCGTTTTTCTCGGCCCTGGCCGCGGGCGTCGGGACCTGGGACCTGGGCCCCCTGCGCGACCGGCCCGACCTGGCCCCGCTCTTCTGGCTGGCGCTGGTGGGCTTCGGGGTCAAGGCGGGCATGTTCCCCCTGCACATCTGGCTGCCCTCGGCCCACGCGGGCGCGCCGAGCCACGTCTCGGCCATCATGTCCGCCGTGGCCGTCAAGATGGGCGTGTATGGCATCGTCCGCTTCTCCGGCTGGCTGCCCGTGCCCGACGGCGCGGGTTGGGCGGTGCTCGGCATCGGCTGCGCAAGCGCCCTGATGGGCATCGTCTTCGCCATGGCCCAGAACGACATCAAGCGTCTGCTGGCCTACTGCACCGTGGAAAACGTCGGCATCATCCTCATCGGCCTGGGCCTGGCCCTGCTGGCCGCTGCCAACGGGCACCCCGCCTGGGGGCATGTCGCCCTGGCCGGGGCCCTGCTGCACGTCTTCAACCACTGTCTGTTCAAGACCCTGCTCTTCTTCGGCGCAGGCTCGGTCCTCCATGCCACGGGCACCCGCGACATGAGCCGCCTGGGCGGGCTGTGGCGAACCATGCCGTGGACCGCGGCCCTCTTCGCCGTCGGCGCGGCCGCCGTGTCCGGCCTGCCGCCGCTCAACGGCTTCGTCAGCGAGTGGGCCATCTACCAGGGCTTGCTCAAAGCCGTGGCCCAGAAGGGCGAGACCTTCGGCGTGCTGCCGGCCGTCATCGTCCTGGCCGGGACCGGCGCCCTGGCCCTGGGCGCGTTCGCCAAGGCTTCGGCCATCGTCTTTCTCGGCGCGCCCCGCGGCAAGACCTCGGGACACGCTGCCGAATGCGGCTTCGCCATGCGCGCGGCCATGGTCGTACCGGCAGCCGTCATGCTCTGCGCCGGCCTCATGCCCGGCTATTTTTTTAATATGGTGCAAGCCTGCATCGCGGCCTGGACGCCGCAGTGGGCCCCAGCCGCGCCCCCCATCCCGGTCCGGGCCATCGGCGGGGCGCACACGGCCCTGGCCTGCGCCCTGGCCGCCGCCGCGATCCTCGCCCTGCGCAAGGTGCGGGCGGGCGGCATCCGCCGGGGACCGACCTGGGACTGCGGCTACGCAGCTCCGAGTGCGCACATGCAGTACACCGGCGGGTCCTTCGCCGGCATCGTGACCGGCTGGTTCCGGTGGGCCCTGCGCCCCGAAAGGCGCATCCGCCGGGTCCGCGGCTATTTCCCGGAATCGGCCCTGGCCCTGGAGAGGGTCCCGGAAACCGTTCTGGAAAAGGGGATCGGACCCGCCGCCAGAACCGTCATGCTTCTGGCCGACGCGGCGCGGAGCCTGCAGCACGGACGACTGCACCTTTATATTCTGTATGTATTCCTCGGGGTCACGGCGCTGGGGATACTGGTCTTCCAGGGAGGGATGTGATGTCCGCGATCATGGATATTTTGCTGCGCCTGCTGGCCTGGCTGGTCCTGGCGCCGCTCGTTCCCGGCGTCATCAACAAGGTCAAGGCCTGGGTGGCCTGCAGGCAGGGACCGCCCGTGCTCCAGCTCTACTACGACCTGGCGCGCCTGTGGCGCAAAGGCGTGGTCGTCAGCACCCTGGCCTCGCCCGGCTTCGTCATCGCACCGGCCGTGGCCTGGGTGGCGGTGGTCGGCGCAGCCCTGCTGCTGCCCCTGGCCGGGGCCGGGGCGCCCGTGTCCTTCGACGGCGACGTGCTGCTCCTGATCTACCTCCTGGCCCTGGCCCGCTTCTGCACGGCCTGGGGCGCCATGGAAACGGGATCGGCCTTCGAGGGCATGGGCGCGGCCCGCGAGGTCAGCTACGCCGTGTTGGCCGAGGTCGGCATCATCACTGCCGTCCTGACCCTGGTGGTGCAGTCGGGCAGCATCTCCCTGTCGTCCATGTTCGCGCCGCTGCCCGGACCCAGCGCCGCCCTGTTGGCCGTGGGGCTCTTCATCATCCTGCTGGCCGAAAACTGCCGCGTGCCCTTTGACGACCCCAACACGCACCTGGAGCTGACCATGATCCACGAGGTCATGGTCCTGGACCACAGCGGGCCGCCCCTGGCCATGATCCTGCACGGCGCGTCGATCAAGCTGATGCTCTTCGCCGCCCTCCTGGCCCAGACCGTGCTGCCCCTGGCGGAACTGCCTCTGGCTGCGTCCGTCGCCGTCCTGGCCCTGGCCGTCCTGCTGACGGCCGTGGCCGTGGGTCTGGTGGAGTCCCTGACGGCACGCCTGGCCTTCCGCCGGGTACCGCTCCTGCTGACCATCGGTTTCCTGTTCTGCCTCTTTCCGCTGCTGCTGACATGGATGGGTGACATATGAACGATTCCCTCAATCTCCTCATCGGCCTGGCCATGGGCCTCAACCTCCTGGCCCTGGGCACCAGCCGGCTGCCCGTGCTGATCCGCGCCGTTGGCGCCCAGGGCGTGCTCCTGGGGCTGGTGCCGCTGGTCCTCGAAGCCCACGAACTGGACTGGCGCCTGGTGCTCATCACCCTGGCCACCGTGGCCGGCAAGGGCTTCCTCATCCCGGGGCTGCTGCACCGCGCCATGCGCACGGCCAACATCGCCCGCGAGCTGGAACCCTACATCGCCTACATCCCGTCCCTGCTGCTGGGGGCCGGGGCGACCATCGCGGCCGTGTCCCTGGCCCGCCACCTGCCGCTCCTGCCAGAGCACGCCGGGACCCTGCACGTGCCCGGGGCCATCGCCCTGATCCTGACCGGTTTCATCCTGCTCATCGGCCGGACCAAGGCCATCTCGCAGGTCTGCGGCTACCTGATCCTGGAAAACGGCATCTACCTCGCCGGCCTCCTGCTCATCCGCTCGACCCCGATCCTGGTGGAGTTCGGCATCCTGCTCGACGTCACCGTCGGCATCTTCGTCATCGGCATCATCGTCGACCGCATCCAGCGGGCCTTCGATTCCCTGGACACACGCAAACTCACGGCGCTGCACGAATGAACTCCATGCTTCTGATCCTCATCCCCGTGGTCGGCGCGGCCCTGGCGGCCATCTGGCCCGACAGGCGCACGCGCCCCCTGCTGCTGCCTGTGGTCGGCGCCGCGCACTTCGCCCTGTGCCTGTGGCTCATGGCCGCACCGGCGGCCGTAGACCCGGCCGCGTGGCTGGCCTTCGACCCCCTGGCCCGGGCCATCCTGCCCGGCGTGTCCCTGCTCTTCCTGGTCTGCGCCTGCTACGCGGCCAGCTACCTCCGGCTCAAGGAGCAGGGAAACAGGGTCTTCGTCGCGGCCCTGCTCCTGGTCCTGGGCCTGCTGAGCGCGGGGCACCAGGCCCGGCACCTGGGCATTCTGTGGATCGCCACCGAGGCCGTGACCCTGGCCTGCGTGCCCCTGATCCATTTCACGGGCACGCCGCGCGCCTTTGAGGCGACCTGGAAATACCTGCTGGTGGGCGGAACGGGCATCGCCCTGTCCCTGCTCGGATCCATCTGCCTGGGCTACGCCTCCCTGCACGGCGGCGGGTCCGGCGACATCACCTTCACGGCCCTGCTGGCCCACGGCCCGAGCCTGTCCAAAGCCTGGGTCCTGACGGCCTGGGTCCTGCTGCTGGTCGGGTACGGCACCAAGATGGGCCTGGCCCCCATGCACACCTGGAAGCCCGACACCTACGGCGAGAGCCCCGGTCTGGTCGGCGCGCTGCTGGCGGGCGGGGTCACGTCCGTGGCCTTCACGGCCATCCTGCGCGTCAAGTCGGTCATCGACGCGGCCGGGGAAGGGACCATGGCCGACCGCAGCCTTCTGGCCCTGGGCCTCTTCTCGACCCTGACCGCGGCCCTCTTCCTGCTGCGCACACGGGATTTCAAGCGCATGCTCGCCTATTCGAGCATCGAGCACATGGGCATCCTGTGCATCGCCTCGTCCTTCGGCAGCGCCGGAGTTTGGGCGGCCCTCTTCCATGTCTGGAGCAATGGCCTGACCAAGGGCACCCTCTTCCTGAGCGCCGGCAACCTGCAACGGGCCGCGGGGTCGGCCTCCATGGACGACGCGCGGGGCATGTCCAAAATCCTGCCGCACAACTCCAGGATATTCGTCGCGGGCATGTTCGCCATCACGGCCTGCCCGCCCTTCGGCCCCTTCTTCAGCGAACTGCTCATTGTCCGCACCGGCCTGGCGAGCGGCCACCCATGGGCCATCGGCCTTTTCCTGGTCTGCCTGCTGCTGGCCTTCTTCGGGCTGTCCCACGTGGTCTTCGCCATCGTCGACGGCCGGCCGCGCCTGAAGAAGCCCGACCCGGCCCACATCCGGGAGACCGCAGGCCTTGTCCTGCCGCCGCTGGCGCTGCTGGCCGCATCGCTCTGGCTCGGCCTCTTCACCCCGGCCATCCTCAAGGATGCCTGGTCCGCAGCAGTCCTTCAACTCTTCCCACTGCCATGAACACACTCGCACCGTTTTTCTCCTTCGCCAACGCATCCAGAGTCTCCTGGGCCTCGGTCCCGGTCTTTTCGGTGACCAAGCTCGTCCGCCTGACCGGCGAACTGATCCGGGGCGGCGCGCGCCTCGTGGCCTGGTTCGGGGTCCCGGACCATGACGAGACGACCCTGGTCGCCATCCTGGCCATGGACGACGACAGCATCCTCGGCGTGGCCCGCAGCGAACCCGTCAGCGGCTCGTACCCGTCCCTTACGCCCAAATACCCCCAGGCCCATCTTTTCGAGCGCGAGGTCTGGGAACAGCACGGGCTGGTCCCCGTCGGCCACCCGTGGCTCAAGCCCGTGCGGCACACCAACGGCGACGCGCCGGCCAACGCCCCCTTCTTCCGCGTGGAAGGCGGCGAGGTGCACGAAGTGGCCGTGGGGCCGGTCCACGCCGGAGTCATCGAACCCGGACACTTCCGCTTCCAGTGCGCCGGCGAGGAGGTCATGCATCTGGAGATCGCCCTGGGCTACCAGCACCGCGGCGTGGAGGATGCCCTGGCCGGCGGTCCCCACCGCGGCACCGTGTTCCAGATGGAGGCCGTGGCCGGAGATACGACCATCGCCCATGCCACGGCTCACGCCATGGTCATGGAGGCCCTGGCCGGCGTCGAGGCGCCCTTGCGCGCCCAGTGGCTCAGAGCCGTGGCCCTGGAACTCGAGCGCCTGGCCAACCACACCGGCGACATGGGCGCCCTGGCCATGGACGTGGCCTTTCTGCCGACCTCGTCCGCCTGCGGCAAGATCAGGGGCGACTTCCTGAACCTCACGGCGCTGCTGTGCGGCAACCGCTTCGGCCGCGGCCTGGTCCGCCCCGGCGGGTGCATGCACGACCTGGAGCCGGAGCGCCTGGCCACCCTGGTCGAACGGCTGAAAACCCACATGGCGGATGTCGAGCAGGCCATGGCCTGGTTCTGGGACGCGGCTTCGGTGCGCGTGCGCTTCCGTAACGTCGGCGTCGTGCACCCGCCCCAGGCCGTAAACATAGGGCTGGTCGGCCCCGCGGCGCGGGCCTGCGGGCTGGTCCGGGACGTGCGCTTCGACCACCCGGCGGGCTGGCACCGCTTCTCCCAGGCCCCTGTGGCGGTCTGGCCCAGCGGCGATATCTTCGCCCGGGCCCGCGTGAGGTCCCTGGAAGTGCAGCGTTCGGGCCGCTATCTTTTCGAACAGCTGGCCGAACCCGTGGACGGCGAACTGCGCACCGCACTTGGAGCACCCCAGCCCGAAGCCCTGGCCGTGGCCCTGGTGGAGGGATGGCGCGGCGAGGTCTGCCACGTGGCCCTGACGGGCCATGACGGACGCTTCCGGCGCTACAAGATCAAGGACCCGTCCTTCCACAACTGGTCCGGCCTGGCCCTGGCCCTGCGCGGCACGGCCGTCTCGGACTTTCCCATCTGCAACAAGAGCTTCAACCTGTCCTACTGCGGGTTCGATCTGTAAGGGGAGCGCTCATGTACATTTTCGACACCCTCATGAACCGCATGCGCCGCGGCTGCCAGACCATGGCCTACCCCCACGGCCCGGCCCCGGCCCTGCCCGACCGCCACGGCGGCGCCCTGCGCCTGGATGCCTCGGCCTGCCCGGCAGGCTGCGACGCATGCGCCGAAGTCTGCCCCACGGGCGCCATCTCGCGGCAACCCGGATCGAGCACAACACTGGACCTCGGCCGCTGCCTGTTCTGCGGGGCCTGCACCAAGGCCTGTCCCCACGGCGCCGTGACGCGCACAAGCGACCACCGCCTGGCGGTGCGTCGCCGGGACGACCTGCTCCTGGGCAAGCCCGGCGAGGAGGAGTTGCGCCTGGCCGAAGCCCTGGACAAAAAGATGAAGAGCCTCCTGGGACGCTCCCTGCGCCTGCGGCAGGTCAGCGCCGGCGGGTGCTGCGCCTGCGAGGCGGACATCAACGTGCTCGGGACCATCGGCTGGGACCTGGGCCGCTTCGGCATCCAGTACGTGGCCTCGCCGCGCCACGCCGACGGCGTGCTCATCACCGGCCCCGTGACCAAGGGCATGGAGCTGGCCCTGCGCAAGACCTGGGAGGCCGTACCCGAACCGCGCATCGCCATCGCCCTGGGCGCCTGCGCCATCAGCGGCGGGCCCTTTATCGGCCACCCGCAGCACAACGGCGGGGCCGACCCGGTGGTGCCCATCGACCTCTACATTCCCGGCTGCCCGCCCCACCCCCTGACCATCCTCGACGGGTTCCTGCGCCTGCTGGGGCGCCTCGAAGAACAGAAAGGCTGATCTTTCGGGACGCAACTCCCTGGAAAAAAGACGCAAAAAAGGGCCGGGATCGCTCCCGGCCCTTTTTTTGGCTATGGCAAATCGGCTTAGTACATGCCGCCCATGCCGCCCATGCCGCCACCGGGCATGGCCGGGGCAGCCTCTTCCTTGGGCTTCTCGGCGATGGCGCACTCGGTGGTCAGCAGCAGGGAGGCCACGGAAGCGGCGTTCTGCAGGGCGATGCGGGTCACCTTCTTGGGGTCGATGACGCCGGACTTGAGCAGGTCTTCGTACTCGCCGGTGGCGGCGTTGTAGCCGAAGTCTTCCTTGCCGTGGCGGACCTTGTCGATGACCACGGCGCCTTCGACGCCGGCATTGCCGCAGATCATGCGGATGGGCTCCTCGATGGCTCGGCGGATGACCTGGACGCCTGCGGCCTCGTCGTCATCGGCGGGCTTCACGGAATCCAGGACGGCCTGGCAGCGCACCAGGGCGACACCGCCGCCGGGCACGATGCCCTCTTCAACGGCGGCGCGGGTGGCGTTCAGGGCGTCTTCCACGCGGGCCTTCTTTTCCTTCATCTCGGTCTCGGTGGCGGCACCGACGTTGATCACGGCGACGCCGCCGACGATCTTGGCCAGGCGCTCCTGCAGCTTCTCACGGTCGTAATCGGAGGTGGTCTCCTCGATCTCGTTGCGGATCTGCTTCACGCGAGCCTTGATGGCTTCGGCTTCGCCGGCGCCGTCGACGATGGTGGTGTTTTCCTTGTCGATGACCACGCGCTTGGCGGAACCGAGCTGGTTCAGGGCGATGCTTTCGAGCTTGACGCCCAGATCATCGGACACGACTTCGCCGCCGGTCAGGATGGCGATGTCCTGCAGCATGGCCTTGCGGCGCTCGCCGAAGCCGGGGGCCTTGACGGCCACGACCTGCAGGGTGCCGCGCAGCTTGTTGACGACCAGCGTGGCCAGGGCTTCGCCTTCGATGTCCTCGGCGATGATGACCAGGGGCTTGCCCATCTTGGCGGCCTGCTCCAGAACGGGGAGCAGTTCCTTCATGTTGGAGATCTTCTTCTCGTTGATGAGGATCAGCGGGTTGTCCATTTCGCAGACCATCTTGTCGGGGTTGGTCACGAAGTAGGGGGACAGGTAGCCGCGGTCGAACTGCATGCCTTCGACGACGTCAAGGGTGGTTTCCAGGCCCTTGGCCTCTTCAACGGTGATGACGCCTTCCTTGCCGACCTTGCTCATGGCCTCGGCAATGATGTTGCCGATGGTGGAGTCGTTGTTGGCGGAAATGGTGCCGACCTGGGCGATTTCCTTCTGGTCGCGGGTGGGCTTGGCCAGCTTGTCCAGGCTCGCGATGACGGCCTCGACGGCCTTGTCGATGCCGCGCTTGATGGACATGGGATTGCGGCCGGCTGCGACCAGCTTGATGCCCTCGTGGAAGATGGCCTGGGCCAGGATGGTGGCGGTGGTGGTGCCGTCACCGGCGATGTCGGAAGTCTTGGAGGCAACTTCCTTGACCATCTGGGCACCCATGTTCTCGAACTTGTCTTCCAGTTCGATCTCCTTGGCCACGGTCACGCCGTCCTTGGTGATGATGGGGGAGCCGAAGGACTTTTCGATGACGACGTTGCGGCCCTTGGGTCCGAGGGTGACCTTGACGGCATCGGCCAGGGTGTCCACGCCCTTCTTCAGTCTTTCACGGGCCTTGGCGTCGAACTTGATAACTTTAGCAGCCATGTGTGCGTCTCCTTGTGTAATGAAAGATTAGGCTTCGATAACGGCGAGGATGTCGTCCTCGCGCATGATGAGCAGTTCTTCGCCGTCGATCTTGACTTCGGTGCCGGCGTACTTGTTGAAGATCACCTTGTCGCCGGTCTTGACGCCCATGGGGATCTGCTTTCCGTCATCGGCGACCTTGCCGGGGCCGGCGGCAACCACTTCACCCTTGATGGGCTTTTCCTTGGCGGAGTCAGGGATGATGATGCCGCCTTTGGTTACCTGTTCCTCTTCGAGACGCTTGACCAGGATACGGTCGTGCAACGGTCTGAGCTTCATGTTTTCCTCCAAGATGTTTAAGAATTGCTTCCGAATAGATAAAATTTCTGGCACTCTTCACCAACAAGTGCCAACACGCGGGCCTGTTCGTTCCTCGCCGGTCCGCGCAAGACAGAGGCCCAAATAATCCCTGCCCCGGTGAAGTCAAGGGCGACCGCGCAAAAAAATTTCATGAGCATCTGGATTTTTCCGCGGCCGGCCTGCGCGTCTTGTGATTCCGGCCGAGGCAGGCTATTGATTTCGCCTTGAAAACGCGTCCCGGCCCGGACGGGACGACACCGCAGACAAGGACACGCCCATGCTCGACATCAAATTCGTTCGCTCCAATACCGACGACGTCAAGGAAGGCCTGCGCAAAAGACGCAGCAAGCTCGACCTCCACGAGTTCCTGGCCATCGACCAGAAGCGCCGCGATCTCCTGCTGGAGGCCGAGGAACTCAAGGCCCGCCGCAACCAGGCCTCGGGAGACATCGCCCGCATGAAGAAGACCGGCGAGAACGCCGACGCCCTCCTGGCCGAACTCGGGGCCATGTCAGTCCGCATCAAGGCCCTCGACGAGGAACTGAAGGACATCGACGGCCAGACCGAGCAGTGGGTCATGTCCATCCCCAACGTGCCGCACCCCTCGGTCCCCGAGGGCGTGGACGACGCGGACAACGTGCAGGTCCGTACCTGGGGCGCCAAGCCCGAGCTGGACTTCGCGCCCAAGGAGCACTGGGAGCTGGGCACGGCCCTGGGGGGCCTGGACTTCGAGACCGCGGCCAAGATCACGGGCAGCCGCTTCGTGCTCCTGAAGGGCTGGGCCGCGCGCATGGAGCGGGCGCTCATCAGCCTCATGCTCGACGTGCAGACCATGGAGAACGGCTACGACGAGGTCATGCCGCCGGTCATCGTCAACCGCGAGAGCCTCCTGGGCACGGGGCAACTCCCAAAATTTGAAGAGGACCTCTTCCGCCTGGGCGACTCCAACTACTACCTCATCCCCACGGCCGAGGTCCCGGTGACCAACATCTACCGCGACACGACCCTGGCCGAAGGCGCCCTGCCCATCGCCCACTGCGCCTACACGGCCTGCTTCCGCTCCGAGGCCGGGTCCTACGGCAAGGACACCAAGGGCATGATCCGCCAGCACCAGTTCGACAAGGTGGAGCTGGTGCGCTTCGTCCACCCGGACACGTCCTACGACGAACTGGAAAAGCTGCTGGGCCACGCCGAGAGCATCCTGCAGAGGCTGGGTCTGCACTACCGGGTGGTCACGCTGTGCGCCGGAGATTTGGGCTTTTCATCCGCGAAAACTTACGATATAGAAGTTTGGTTGCCCGGTCAGGACAAGTATCGCGAGATCTCGTCCTGCTCCAACTTCGAGGACTTCCAGGCCCGCCGGGCCGGGATCCGCTTCAAGCCGGCAGCCTCGAAGAAGAGCAGGCTGGTGCACACCCTGAATGGCTCGGGTCTGGCCGTCGGCCGGACAATGGTAGCGATTCTGGAGAATTACCAGCAGGCCGACGGGTCGGTCATCGTCCCCGAAGCCCTGCGTCCGTACATGAACGGACAGGAAAGGATCGAACTGAAAAAAGGGTGACTTTCCGGCTTGACAAGCAGATGGCCCGACTATAGAAGCGTCTTCTCTTTCGGGCCGTTAACTCAGACGGTAGAGTATCTGCCTTTTAAGCAGAGAGTCGAAGGTTCGATCCCTTCACGGCCCACCAAAACCTTGCGTCCCCATCGTCTAGTGGCCTAGGACGGCGGCCTCTCACGCCGCTAACAGGGGTTCAAACCCCCTTGGGGACGCCACTTTTTTTTCATCGACGCGAATCATGCGTCCCCATCGTCTAGCTAGGTCCAGGACACCGGCCTTTCACGCCGATAACAGGGGTTCAAATCCCCTTGGGGACGCCACTTTTTTTTGGGCGATCGTTCAACGGCAGGACAGCGGACTCTGACTCCGTCAATCTTAGTTCGAATCTAAGTCGCCCAGCCACGTCCCCATCGTCTAGCTAGGTCCAGGACACCGGCCTTTCACGCCGATAACAGGGGTTCAAATCCCCTTGGGGACGCCATCTTTTCTCTCGCAGGCCCCGGGCTACCGCCCGGGGCCTTTTGCGTTCTCCGCCCGCCCCAACCCTTCCCGACAGACAGCGTCCGAAATCCCGGCAACTTTTGACGCGTACCGTCAAATTGTTTATCGTCATCAGTGCCGGCGCACCTGTCGCTGCCAGACCCGGACTTCAAACACGGAGAACAACCATGGACCCAACCCGGCTCATTCCCCAAGCCCTCCCCATCCCCGTGGAGTGGGGATGGTTCTACCTTTTCCAAGTACTGACCTTTATACTCCACATCCTGGTCATGAACGTCATGCTGGGCGCGTCCATCATCGCCCTGGTCCACCACCTGCGCGGAAAGCGCGAAACGGAGCCCCTGACCAGGACCATTTCCGTGAAACTGCCCTTCACCGTCGCCTTCGCCGTCAACTTCGGCGTGGCGCCGCTGCTCTTCATGCAGGTCCTCTACGGCCAGTTCCTGTACACGAGCAGCGTGCTCATGGCCGTCTACTGGCTGGCCGTCGTCGGGCTGGTCATCGCCGCGTACGGGAGCGCCTACATCTATGACTTCCGCTACGTATCCCTGGGCGGACTGAAGACCGCGTTCATCGGCCTGACGACGCTATGCCTGCTGGCCACGGGCTTCATCTTCACCAACAACATGACCCTCATGCTCAACCCCGAGACGTGGGCTACGTATTTCGACAACCCCGGCGGAACGATCCTCAATCTTACCGACCCGACGGTGCTGCCGCGCTATCTGCACATCGTCGCCTCGTCCACGGCTCTGGGCGGCCTGGCCCTGGCCCTGCTGTACCAGCGCCGCACGGATGACCCGCAGGCTGGCCGCTGGGTACGCCACGGCATGAACTGGTACGCATTCTCGACGGTCGTGCAGATGGCCCTGGGGCTGTGGTTCCTCACGGCTTTGCCCGCGCGGGTCTCGCAGCTTCTGCTTGGCGGGTCCCTGCCGCACACCCTGGTCTTCGCCGCCGGGGCCGTGCTCGGCATATTCAGCATCAGCAACGCCTTGCGCTACAACGTCCGCACCACCGCCATCATTTCCGTGACCACCATCTCCCTCATGGTCTATCTGCGCGACATGGTCCGCGACGCCTACCTGAGCCCGTACTTCCAGGTCAGCGATCGCGTCGTGACCGGCGAATACTCTCCCTTCGTCCTCTTCGTCCTGACCCTCGTCGCCGGAATCGCCATCATCGTCTGGATGCTCAGAACCGCGTCCACCGACACGGAGGTGCGCTCATGAACTTTCCGATCTGGGAACTCCACTGGGCGGGCGGCGGCCTGCTCATCGCCCTGATTTCCGTCTTCCACGTCTATATCGCCCATTTCGCCGTGGGCGGCGGCCTGTTCCTCGTGCTCACGGAACTGCTCGCCTACCGGCGCGACTCCCCGGAAATCCTGGCCTACGCCAAGCGGCACACCAAGTTCTTCCTGCTCGTGACCATGGTCCTGGGCGGCATCACGGGCGTCGGCATCTGGTTCATCATCTCGCTCGTCGCACCGGCGGCAACGGCGAGCCTCATCCACACCTTCGTTTTCGGCTGGGCCATCGAGTGGGTCTTCTTCCTGAGCGAAATCGTATCCCTGTTCATCTACTACTACACTTTCGGCAGGATGAGCAGGCGCAACCACCTCGCCATGGGCTGGCTCTATTTCTTCTTCGGATGGATGTCGCTCTTCATGATCAACGGCATCATCGGCTTCATGCTTACGCCCGGCGACTGGCCGGCCACGAGGAGCTTCTGGGACGGGTTCTTCAACCAGACCTTCTGGCCGGCCCTGGCCTTCAGGACCTTCATCGCCGTGATGTTCGCCGGGCTCTACGGCTTCGTCACCGCCACCTGGGAGAAGGACGCCCCGACCCGCGAGGCCATGGTCCGCTACAGCGCCCTGTGGCTTCTCCTGCCTTTCGCCCTGCTGCTTCTGTCGGGCTGGTGGTACATCCAGGTCCTGCCCGCAGGCCCCAAGGCCATGATCCTCGGGGCCAACCCCGAAATCGTCCCCTTCCTCGAGGGTTTCATCCAGATCTCGGCCGTCCTCTTCGTGGGCGGCCTGATCATGGCGATCAAGATGCCGGCCGCGGTCAAACGGCCCATGGCCGTGGCCCTGCTCGTCGTCGGCCTCATGTACATGGGCTGCTTCGAGTGGATGCGCGAAGCCGGACGCCGGCCGTACCTCATCTACGGGCACATGTACTCCAACGCCATCCTGGCCGGGACCGAGGACGCCATCGCCGAGCAGGGCTTCCTGGCGACCTCGGGCTGGAACCGCTACCAGGAGGCCACCCCCGAGAACGCCCTGGACGCCGGGCGGGAGATCTTCCGCGGCCAGTGCTCGTCCTGCCATTCCATCGGCGGCCCACTAAACGATATCAAGCCCCTGACGGCGGCGTTCGACCAATTCGGCATGGAGTCCATGATCCGGGGCATGGGCACGGTCCACGCCTACATGCCGCGCTTCGCGGGCACGGCCCGGGAGCGCGAAGCCCTGGCGTCCTACATCGTGCAGAAATTGAACGGGCGGACGCCCGCGGCCGAGCCTCCCGCGCCGCCAGCCTTGGCAGGGCCGGAAATTCCGCCCTTTGATGCGGAAAACGGGGAATATGTTCTGCTGGCCTGGTGCACGCTTGGCGAAAAGTGCATCTCGGACTGCGACGCGCATCTCTCCTTTCTCCCGCCCGGCAGCGTCCTGACGGCCCAACTCGTGCGTCGCGACCCGCGTCCGGAGATCGTGACCCAGGGCGTAAAGATCTCCTTCATCCCTCCCGCGGGCTTCGAAAACCCGAGCAGGCACGTGGACTTCTGGCAATACGCGCCGTCACTGGTCGGCAAGGAACTCCCGGAAAACGTCAGCGCCAAGGGACTCGGCCTGTCCGGGGACATGAAGCTCAACGAAAAGAACCTGACCTTCGTGGCCGACGGCATCCCGGTGCTGCCCTACACGGACGACGGCGGCGTCAACCCGTACCCAGTCTTCACTATCGAGGCCCGGGACGCCGCCCGCGGCGAACTCCTGGCCACGACCAGGGTCGTGGCGCCCGTGTCCACGGAGATCGGGTGCAAGCACTGCCACGGCGGCGAGTGGAGACGCGACGACGTCACGGGCATCTCCGCCGCGACCGCCTCGGACGTCCTGGCCCGCCATGACCGCCGGCACAAGACCGACCTTCAGGCCCAGGCCGCGAGCGGCCGGCCCGTGCTCTGCCAGAGCTGTCACCCCGACCCGCTGCTGAACGCCGCAGGCCGCCCGGAACTGCTCAACCTGCCGACGGCCATACACGGGTTTCATGCCAATTACATGACCGGCATGGAGGGGGCTCAGGCCTGCCGCGCCTGCCATCCGGAAAGCTTCACCCGTTGCGCCCGCGGCGTGCATGCCACGCAGGCCGGGCTGACCTGCGTCAACTGTCACGGCACCATGGAGGACCACGCCCTGTCCCTGCTCAAGGCCGAAAAAGAGGCGGGCAAGGCCAAGGCCGAACGGCTCATGCGGCACGTCAGGCCCAGACTCGTGGCCACGGTGGATGAAATCGTGCCGCGCCAACCCTGGAAGGACGAGCCCGAGTGCCTGACCTGCCACGTGGACTTCGCCCCCCCGCAGGGCGACCAGGCCTTCAACCAGTGGGTGCGCGGCCCCGAGGGGCTCTACCGTACCCGCACCGACGACGCGGGGCTGATGTGCGAGGCCTGCCACGGGCCGACCCACGCCGAATACCCGGCCGTGAACCCGTTCCACCCCGACCTCGACGCCATCCAGCCCCTGCAGTACCAGGGCGCGCCCGGCCCCATCGGCTCGGGAGGCAACTGCGCCGTGTGCCACACCGAGGAAATGCTGGACGAGTTCCACCACCCCAACATCCTGGGCGGCAACTGATGAACCCGTCTGCCCGGACCGGACACGGTCCGGGCAGACGCCTTTCCGGAAAGGTGCGACTCCAGCGCACCTGCCGCCGCGAATCAGAATTTCCTTTACCCTCCCGCGGCCTTGGGTTAGCCTTCGCGCAAGGTTCCACCGGAATCCCGTCGCGCCCGACGCTTCCCCCCCACACAGGAGAACCGCCATGACGTATCTCCCCTGCGTTGGATGCGGGTGGTGCTGCATGCACGATCAGTGCACCGACTCACTGCGTCGGCACGGGTATCTGCCGCGCTGTCCCGAGCTTTTCTGGAGCGACGAGGCCGGGCGCTACCTCTGCCGGACCATGCTCGAAGGCGATACGGGAGACGCGATCAGGCGCAACCAGCATACCGGCAAAGGATGCTGCGCCCCCCTCAATTCCTGGCGCATGGACGTCCACAACCGGGACACATGAAACCGCATCGACCGGACCACGCATGAGCCACGCCTCGCCCGAGACGGACACGTCAGCCGAACCCGTCAGAAAAATCCCCTCCCCCAGAATGATGAGCGGGCAGCTCACCGTCCTGACCATCCTGGTGGCCATGGTGCCCCTGGTGTGCCTGGGCACCCTCGGCTACGTCTTTTACGACTCGGCCTACAGGACCAATGCCCGCGCCGTCCTCGGCAAACAGGCCATGAGCGCGGCCCAGAGCGTGAACGCCTTTCTCGAAGAGAAAATCTCAAACCTCCGCCAGGAGGCGGGGACAGCCGGCTTTGCCCAACTGTCCGATCCAGCCCGCCTGCGCGACAGGCTGCACATGCTGCAGGACGCCTACCAAGGGGTCTTTCTCGGTCTCGATGTCCTCGACGCCTCGGGCATGATCGTCGCCGACACCGGTCCCACCCCGGCCGCAGCCGACGCGCCGTGGTTCCAGCAGGCCATCAGCCGGCCGCAATTCGTCAGCAGCCTCGACATGAGGGACTCCCAGCTCTTCATCACCGTGCGCGTCGCCTCGGGTCAGGCGCCCTGGCTCCTGCGGGCGCACCTGGACCCGGCGCAGATCGACGACAGAATCCGGATCTTTCAGCCCGCCGGGCCGGGCGGCTCGTTCTTCCTCGACCGGCACGGCGCGCCCGACCCGTCCGCGAGCGGAACGAGCACGCGGGAAACGACGGCGATCCTCGCCGGACAGGTCTTTCCCGAAGGGCGGCCCGTGGTCATCGAAGCGCGCGACGACAGAAACGAAATGCGCATGTACGGATGCGCCCCGGTCAAGGCCTCGGGCGGCATCCTGGTCATCCATCAGGCCATGGACGACGTCCTGCGCCCCCTGGTCAACGCCCGCATGCTGGGGCTGGCCATCGTGCTCCTCGGGGCGGCCGGCATCGTCGCCACGGCTCTAGCCCTGGCCCGCCGCACCGAGCAGCGGCTGCTCAAGGCCGAGCTCACCCAGCAACACATGCAGCGGCAGCTGGTCGAGGCCGGCAAGCTCGCAGCCATCGGCGAACTGGCCGCAGGCGTGGCCCACGAGATCAACAACCCCCTGGCCATCATGATGGAAAACGCCGGCTGGATCGAGGACCTGCTGGCCTCGGACGATCCCTACAGCGTTGAAAACGTCACGGAAATCCGTTCCTCGCTGCAGACCATCACTATTCAGGGCCACCGCTGCAGGGAGATCACGCACAAGCTCCTGAGCTTCGCGCGCAAGACCGACACCACTGTGCGGGCGGTGCGGGTCAACCCGCTGCTCGAAGACATCGCGGGCTTCGCCCGGCAGAAGGCCAAATACCGGGAGGCCGAAATCCGGCTCGCCCTGGACCCCGACGTCCAGGAGGTCTCGGGTTCCCCCACCGAGCTGCAGCAGATCCTCCTCAACCTGGTCAACAACGCCATCGACGCCATCGACAGGCCCGGCGGTCTGGTCGAACTTCGCTCCCTCCGGGAACCCGACGCGGTCTGCATCACCGTCAGCGACAACGGACAGGGCATCCCCGCCGACGTCCTGCCCCGCATCTTCGACCCCTTCTTCACCACCAAGGCCGAGGGTCAGGGCACGGGCCTGGGCCTGGCCATCTGCCGAGACATCCTGTCCAAGATGAACGGCACCATCAGCGTCGAATCGACGCCCGGCAAAGGCTCCGCCTTCCGCATCCGCCTGCCCCTGCGGGACGAGGTATGACACGCGGACAAAACACCAGGGCCTTTCTCTACCCTGCCTGTTTGACTCGACTTATTTCTGCGGATAATAGCCTGGCGAATCCATCAACCCTCTCTGTGGAGCACTCATGTCCGAGGCCGGCACGACACGTCAGACGTCAGCTCACGGTGAGCTCATCGACATCCTCATCAAAGAAGGCCTGCTGACGGAAAAGCAGGCCGTGCATGCCTCCAGGCTGCGCAGCAAGCTCACCCGGCCCAAACCGCTCCTCGAAATCGTCAAGGAGCTGGGCTACGTCACCGACGAGCAGGTCACGGCCGCCATCCGCAAGAACAAGCTGTCCATGCGCATCGGCAGCCTGCTGGTGGAGCTCGGGCTCATCAGCGAGGCCGACCTGGAGTCCGCGTTCCAGATCCAGCGCGCAAGCCAGACTCCGCAGAAGCTCGGCGAGGTGCTGGTCAAGAACAACTTCATCAAGGAATTCAAGCTCCTCGAAGCGCTGTCCCTGCAGCTCGGCTACCCGTTCATCGACCCGCGCTTCACCAACCTGGATCTTTCCCTGCTGCATCAGGTGCCCTCGACCTACCGCGCCAAGGGTGCGTACATCCCCATCGGGCGTGTCGAGAACAGAATCGTCGTGGCCTTCGCCAACGTTCTGGACCAGGAGGAACTGGACGAGGCCCGCACCATGTTTCCCGAGGGGATCAGCCCAGCCATCGCCACCCAGGAGGCCATCGTCGAAGCCTACCAGCGCTTCGAACGCGGGGCGCAGTCGCGGGAAACGAGCGAGGAGGACTCGGCCGCGGGCATCGTCGAGCGCATCATCCTCGACGCCATCGATTTCAATGTCAGCGACATCCACATGGAGCCCCTGCCGGACAGGCTGCGCGTGCGCTTCCGGCGGGACGGCGTGCTCGAGCCGTACAAGGAGTTCCCCCGCGAGATCATCCCCAACATTTCGAGCCGCCTGAAGATCATGTGCAAGGCGGACATCGCCGAGAAGCGCCGCCACCAGGGCGGCCGCATCCTTTTCGAGTACCCGGGCGGCGAACTCGACATGCGCGCCTCCTTCTACGTGACCATCCACGGGGAGGCCATCGTCCTGCGCCTGCTGAACCGCCAGGGCAACCTCATCGACATCACCGGCATCGGGATGTACCCGAAGATCCTCAAGCGCTTCATTGAAAGCGCCCTCTCGCGGCCAAGCGGCGTCGTCATCGTCACCGGCCCAACGGGCTCGGGCAAGACGACCACGGTCTACAGCTGCATCCACCACCTGAACACGCCGCTCTTGTCCATCATCACGGCCGAGGAGCCCGTGGAGTACGTCATCCCGGGCATTTCCCAGTGCTCCATCGACCCCAAGATCAACCTGACCTTCGAGGAAACCCTGCGCCACATCGTGCGCCAGGACCCGGACGTCATCCTCATCGGCGAGATCCGCGACAACTATTCGGCCGAGGTGGCCGTGCAGGCCGCCCTGACCGGGCACAAGGTTCTGACCACGTTCCACACCGAGGACTCCATCGGCGGCCTCATCCGCCTCATGAACATGGACATCGAGGCCTTCCTCATCTCCTCGACCGTGGTCAGCGTCGTGGCCCAGCGCCTGCTCCGCCGCGTCTGCCCGGAATGCTCCAAGCCCTACAAACCCACGCCGGGCGAACTGCAGATGTTCGGGTACACCCAGGCCATGGTGCAGGGCGCGAACTTCCGCAAGGGCGCCGGCTGCTCCCACTGCCGCTACACGGGCTACCGCGGGCGGGTCGCGGTCTTCGAACTGCTCATCCTCGACGAGATGGTCCGCAACGCCATCCTGGAGCGGCGCACCAGCTTCGACATCCGCAAGATCGCCCTGGAGAGCGCCGGGCTCGTCACCCTGTTCGAGGAGGGCCTGGTCAAGGCCTCCGAAGGCGTCACCTCCCTGGAGGAGGTCATGCGCTGCCTGCCCCTGGTCCTCAAGCCCCGCTCCCTCGAAGAAACCCGCCGCCTGCTCGGAGTCTGAACATGAACCAGGAAAAATCCTTCCTCGACAGCCTGAAGGAGCACGTGGTCTCGGGCAAGGCGCAGCTACCGGCCTTCGACCGCACGGGCCTGGCCATCCAGGAGGAGATGGCCAAGCCGGACCCGGACATGCAGGCCATCGAAAAGCACATCCTGCGCGACCCGGCCCTGACCAGTCAGCTGCTCAAAATGGCCAACTCGTCCTTCTACCGCGGCATGCTGGAGATCACCACGGTCCGCAACGCCATCGTCCGCCTGGGCCTGGCCGAGGTGTCGGGCCTCGTGACCATGCTGACCCAGAAGAAATCCTTCGCCACCCAGGACCCGTTCATCCGCGAGTACATGGACGAACTCTGGATCCACTCCGTGGCATGCGCCCTGGGCGCCAAATGGATCGCCAAGGAGTGCCGCCTGCCGAGCAAGATGAACGAGGCCTTTTTCGCCGGGCTGCTGCACGACATCGGCAAGGCGTTTCTGCTGCTGGCCATCTCCGACATGAAGAAAAACGGGGAGCTGGGCGAGACCGTCCCCCGCACCTTCATCGAGGAGGCGCTGGATTCCCTGCACGCGGCCCTGGGTGCGCAGCTCCTCAAGACCTGGAACCTCCCGGACGTGTACTGCATGGTAGCCAGACACCATCACGACGAGGACATGCAGGACCGCGACGTCGTCCTGCTCATGGTCAGCCTGGCCAACAAGGTCCTGGCCAAGGCCGGCATCGGCATCACCCGCACCCCGGACATCGACCTTGCCACCAGCCCCGAGGCCATCCAGCTGGACCTGTCCGAGATCAAGGTCGCGGAACTGGAGCTGACCATGGAGGATTACGTGGCCTTCATCCAGGAAGGGGAAGCCTAGCCCCGCCGCACCCCCCGCAGTTCAAGCAGATCGGGCCGGCTCCTTTCAGGAACCGGCCCGATCTCGTTTCTACCAGCCGCCGCCTCCGCCGCCGCCACCGCCGCCACCGGAGGAGCCGCCCCCTCCCATTCCCGAAGAGCTCCCGGGAGCGGAAGAGGCCGAGGACACGGCCGACGACACGCCGCTGCCCAGACCCGTCGCGAAGCCGCCGGGGTGCAGGGAGTTCCAGTGTCGCCCGGCATACCAACCCGGCTCGTACCCCGCCCGGCTCAGGATGCCGGCGAACCGTTCGCCCCACTCGTTCTCCACATCCAGGGCCATGGCGTAGGGCAGGAACTTCTCGAAGAGCTCCGGCGTCTCGTCGGGCGGGTGGATGAAATTGAGGCGGTCCTCCTCGGCCACGGACAGGTAGCGCCGAAACCCCTCGATCTCGTCGAGGACGCGGCGACCGGCCTGGGTCGGGGCCTTGAGCAGTTCGTAGAAGACGGCGTTGGTCAGTATCATCCCCAGAAAGACGGCGCCCGGCGCGAGGCCGGTCTGGCTGAGCAGGAAACTCAGGCCCATGACCTCCCCGCCCAGGAAAGGCAGGGAAAAGGCCAAAAGCGCCATGGCCCCGACCTTGCCCATGACGCCCCGCGCCTGCCAGGCGGCAAAAGCCTTGCGCAGCAGCGTGACGCAGCCGAAGGTCCAGCCCGTCAGCCAGACGCAGAGGAAAAGAACCACGGGCGGAACGTCCGCGCCGAAGGCCATGGCCCCGACCGTGGCCAGAGTGATGACCACGCCGGGGGCCACCCAGCCCGAATTGGCCAGGAAGTACGTGGAGGACAGCTCCTTGCCGAGCTTGTCCTTCATGGCCTGCCTTGCGCGGCCCACGACCTTGTGGTTGGTGTTCTTCAACTCGGCGGAAGAGCCGGCCGTGCGCAGCTCATCCCAGACCGCCCGTTCCCCGGCGGACAGGTCGGCCGGGGCCCGCTCGGCGAGTTCGAGCCGCACGCTGGCGTTGTCCGCTATCCTGAGACCGCCCTTGACCGCGATGTTCACGATGCCCGCCGTGAAGGCCGTGTTGTCGAATTTCATGCGCCACAGCATGCGCACCATGGCCGGCGAAAAACCCTTGGGCGGGGCGAAGCGCGGGATGATCACGCCCTTGGCCGGGTCCCGGCCGACCCTGAGCCAGGCCAGCAGGTAGTAGGTTAAGAGCAGCGCGGCCCCGAAGCCGACGAACACAAGGCTTCCGCCCTCGGCCATGATTGTCTCGGCCACGCCCGGCGCCGGTGGTTCGGCCACGAAGCCCTTGGGCCAGGACACGGCGATGGTCAAGCCCTCGCCGGGATCGTACGGCCGGGACGAGGCGAAGACGACGCGGTTCTCCCCGGCCGCGAAGGTCCGGCTGTCCGTGCTGCCCTGTGGCCCCTCGTAGGCCACGGCCTCAAGGGCCGCGGCCCCGCCCGGCAGGTGCACGACGCAGCCGACCCGGTCCAGGGGCAGCCGCCAGCCGTTGCCGTTGACGTTCCAGTAGAGTTCGTCGTGATCGCGAAAGAAGCCCAGCTGGCGGGTCGTCGAGTACGTCAGGGTGTACGTGTAGGTGCCGGGCGCAAGGATGACGTCCTTCTGCCCGATGTAGATCGCCACACCGTTGGACCTGTTTTCCGTGTGGTAGGGCTCGGGCCGCCCGTCGCGCCGGACGTCGGCGAGGGTGAAGCCCACCCGCACGGTCTTCCCGTCCGCGCCCTGGTACGTGGTCGGAAACTCGCGCACGATGCCGCGCCTGATCTGATCCCCCGTCGCCAGGACCGTGATGTTCTCCGTGACCACCATGGACCCGTCGGGGTCGATGACGACCGTGGAGGCGAAGTCGAGGATGCGCTCCGGCTGGGCGTACAGCGGACAGGCGGCGACGAGGGTCAGCAGGAATGCGAGAACCAGTCTGATGCGCATGGCCGCCGCCTAGAACGAAACCGTCGGCACGGCCCGCTCAGCCGCGCTCTCCAGTTCGAAGAACTCGGCCTTGGCGAACCCGAAGCGCCCGGCGACCAGGTTGGAGGGAAAGGACTCCACGGCGATGTTCAGGTTGCGCACGGCGCCGTTGTAGTATCGCCGGGCCAGCTGGATCTGTTCCTCGATCTCGCCGAGGGTGGCCTGCAGCTGGGCGAAGTTGGCGTTGGCCTTGAGGTCCGGGTAATTCTCGGCCAGGGCGAAGAGCTTGCCCAGGGCCGCTCCCAAAAGCCCCTGGGCCTGGGCCGTCTCGCCCACGCCGTGGGCGTTCTGGGCCAGGCCGCGCAGCCGGATGACCTCCTCCAGCGTGCCCTTCTCGTGGGCCGCGTAGCCCTTGACCGTGGACACGAGGTTGGGAATCAGATCCGTGCGCCGCTTGAGCTGCACATCAATGCCGCTCCAGGCTTCCTCCACCATGTTGCGCATCCGCACCAGGCCGTTGTAGATCATGACCGCCCACAGGACCACAGCCGCGACCAGGGCGGACACCACAATAAGACCGATCATAAGCCCTCCGAAAGCATGCCGTTTATGCAGTCCTTCTAGGACAAAGGGCCCTCCTTGAAAAGCGCGTCCTTGCTTTTTGGACCGGACCTTGCCAGACCATGGGCACCAGACACCCTTCAGCCCGCGCGAGGTGATCATGTCCGCCGCAAAGAACTGGGTCATCGTCCTGCTCCTGCTCGTCGTCGCCGTCCAGACCTGGCTGCTCCGGGACCGCTATTTCCCCCCCGCGCCGCAAGAGCTGGCCGTGAGCGCCGTCAGCCTGGACAGTGCCATGCGCACGACCATCGCCGTGGAATTCGACCGCGCCGTGCCGGACGCCAGGCGCGCCATGCCCGCGCCGGCCGCCATCGCCCCCGCGGCCCAAGGGCAGTGGGTCTGGACCAACCCCTTCACCCTCAAGTTCCTGGCCCAGACCCCGCTGCCCCTGGACATGCAGTACACCCTGATCCTGAGCCCCGAGGTCTTCCCAGCGGATGTCCTGGCTGGCGGACGCGACCTCGTCATGCGCACAGGCAGCTTCGAGGTCCGCGAACTGACGGTGAACGAGCTGGCCTCGGAGGCCGGGGCCGACATGGTCGAACTGGAGGGCAACATCACCTTCAACGCGCCCGTGGACCCGCAGCAGCTCCTGCCCGCCCTGCGCCTGACCGAGGGCAACGGCACGCAGGTCGAGCTCGTCCTGCAGACCCGCTGGCGCTCCACGAGCTTCGGGTTCCGCAGCGTCCCCGTGCGCAAGACCCCCCAGGCGCGGACCCTGACCCTCGGCCTCGACCCGGCCCTGACCGTGGCCGGCAAGAGCCTGACGCTGGGCCGGGAGTTCCGGCGCGAGATCGTCCTGCGCCTGGACCCGGTGCTGCGCGTGGACGGCGTCTTGCCCCAGTCCGACAAGGGACAGGCGCGCATCCAGATCGAGTTTTCCGCGCCGGTCGACGCGGCCGCCCTGCGGGAACGGCTGCGCGTCGACCCGCTGGCCGAGGTTTCGGTTTCAGCCCGCGGGCGGACCGCGACCGTGAGCGGGGCCCTGGCCCCGGGCCGCCAGTACGTGCTGCGCATCGCCAAGGGTCTCAGGGCCGCGGACGGGGCGGAGCTTTCGGCCGACCACGAAACGCCCGTGCGCATGCCCGACCTGCCGCCGAGCGTGGACTTCTCGGCCACGGGCATGTTCCTGCCCCGCCAGGGCAGCGGGCTGCTTGGCGTGGAGCATGTCAACGCCGACAGCGCGGACCTGACCGTCAGCCGCGTTTTCCTCAACAACCTCGGCCCACTCTTCCAGGACTACGGGTATTCGATCTTCGACGGCGGCGGTGCCAGGGACACGGTGCCCTACCACCTGGGCACGGAGATCCTGCGCGAGACCGTGGCCCTCACGTCCGCGCCCAACGAGGTGCAGGAACGGACCCTGTCCCTGTCGGAGCTCATCCCCGACGGCCGGCCCGGCCTCTACAAGCTGGGCCTGAGCCTGCCGGGCGACTATCGCGGCGCCACGCGCTGGGTCCTGCGGACGGACATCGGCCTGGTGGCCAAGCAGGAGGCGGCCGGATTTCTGGTCTGGGCCGCGTCCATCGAGGACCTGCGGCCTCTGGAGGGCGTCGAGGTGCGTCTCGTCAGCAGCCGCAACCAGGTCCTGGGCACGGTCCGCACCGACGCCGCGGGCCTGGCCCGCATCCCCTCCTCCGGCAATGACGAGGATGGCGAGCCGGCCATGATCCTGGCCTCATCGGGCGAAGACTTCAGCTTCATCTTCCTGGAGCGTTTCCGCGTCGACACCACGGGCCTCGACGTCAGCGGTGCGAGCATCGGCGGGGCCGACCTGCAGGCCTATGTCTACGGCAAGCGCGACATCTTCCGGCCGGGCGAAACTGTCGACGGCGCGGTGCTAGTCCGCGACGGCCGCATCGGCACGCCGCCCGACCGCCCCCTGACCATGGAGCAGCGCGACCCCGAGGGGCGCCTGCTGCGCACCCTGAACCTGGCCCCGGACCGGGGCATGACCTCCTTCAGCCTGGACGTCCCCGACTGGTCCCTGACCGGGCGCTACCTGCTGCAGGCCATGAGCGCGGGCCAGGCCATCGGGTCCTGGACCTACCAGGTCGAGGAGTTCATCCCCGACCGCATCAGCGTTGAGATCGCCACGAACAGCACCGGGGCCGCGCCCGGCCGGGTCCTGCCCTTTGAAGTGGCTTCGCGCCACCTCTTCGGGCCGCCGGCCTCGAACCTGTCCGCAAGCGTCAAGGCCAGGCTCGTGGCCGCGGGCTTCGCGCCCAAGGGCTTCGAGGCCTACGCCTTCGGCGACCCAGGGCGCACGTTCGAGCCCCTGGCCATCATGGCGACCGAAACCAGGCTGGACCGCGAAGGCCGCGCCGTCTTCACCGTCGACATCCCCAAAGATCTCACCCCGCCCCTGGCCCTCGAAGCCGAGCTGACGGGCCGCGTGCGCGAGCAGGGCGGACGCGGGGTCACGGCCAGGCGGCGCGTGCCGGTGCACGCCTACAGCCTCTACCCGGGCCTCAAGCGGCCCGAGTCCGCGGAGCTGGAACCCCGCAAGACGGCGGTCTTCGAATTCGTGACCGTGGCCCCCGACGGATTGCGCACGAAGCACCCGGAGCTGGTCGCCACCCTCTTTCAGGACCGCTGGCAGACGATCATGCGGCGCACGGAGGAAGGCTTCGCCTACGAGTCCGTACGCAACCCCGTCGAAGTTTCGACCCAGCGCGTGGCCGCAGGCGATGGTGCGGGCTCCTTCAGCGTGGTCCCGCCGGACTACGGCTCCTACCGAGTGCGCCTGGCCGACCCGCAGGGCGGGGCCGTGGCCGAGGTCGAATTCTACTGCGGCGGGTGGGGCTACTCGCCCTGGGCGGTCAAGAACCCGGCCCGCCTGGAGCTGATTCCGGACAAGGAAGGGTACAGGGCCGGCGAGACGGCCTCGGTCCAGATCCGCGCCCCCTTCCCGGGCAAGGCCCTGGTCACGGTCGAGGGGCGCGGCGTGGAGCACCTCGAAATCGTCGAACTGACGGGCAACACGGGCCAGCTGCGTATCCCCGTGCGCGAGGACTGGCAGCCCAACGTGCACCTCACGGCCACCCTGGTCCGCCGGGCCGGGGACATCCTGCCCGGCACCCCGGGCCGCGCCTTCGGCGCCATTCCGCTGTTCGTGGACAGCCTGTCCAACAGGATGGACGTGCGCGTGGACGCCCCGGCCGAAACGCGCCCCGAGACGGACCTGCGCATCACGGTCCAGGCCGAGCCCGGCGCACGCGTGACCGTGGCCGCCGTGGACGAGGGCATCATGCAGCTGGCCGGCGGCCGCAACCCCGACCCCTTCGGGCACTTCTACGCCAAGCGGGCCCTGGACGTGGCCAGCTTCGACAACTTCGCCCTGCTCTTCCCGCACCTGGCCCTGCACCGGCCCCTGGCCGGCGGCGGCGACGCCCTGGCCGGGGCCTCGTCCTTCATGCGCACCGAAGGCATCCGCAGGGTGCGCCCCGTAACCTTCTGGTCCGGCGTGCTCACGGCCGGGGCCGACGGTTCCGTGACCCACAGCCTGCGCCTGCCCGACTTCCAGGGCGCCCTACGCATCGTGGCCGTGGCCAACCGCGACCGCGCCTTCGGCACGGGCACGGCCATGACCCGCGTGCGCGGCCCCCTCGTCCTGACCCCGACCCTGCCGCGCTTCCTGTCGCCGGGCGACACCGTCGAGATTCCCCTGACCCTGCGCAACGACACGCCGACGGCCGGGGAATTCCGCATCACCGCCACGGTTTCCGGCCCGGCCGGCCTGGGCGACATGCCCGCCCCCCTGCCCCTCGATCCGGGACGCGAAGGCACCGTGTACGTGCCCCTGCGCTGCGGCGCCGATGAGGGCAAGGTCAGCCTGGCCTTCACGGCCGCCGGGAACGGGGAGACGGCCTCGGGCAGAGAGGAGCTCGACCAGCGCTCGCCCCTGCCCGTGGAGCGCCTGCTGGAAAACACGGCCCTCGGGGAGGAGTCGGGGCGGATCGCCGGGCCGGCCCCGGACAGGCTGATCCCCGGCACGGTCAGGCGCACCGTGCGCCTGTCCACGTCGCCGCTGACGCGCTTCGCGGGACAGCTGGAGAACCTGCTGGGCTACCCGTACGGCTGCGCCGAGCAGACCGTGTCCAAGGCCTTCCCGCTGCTCCACTTCGCGGCCCTGGCCGCCGATCTTGCGCCCGGGCGGTTCAACGCCGCCGGCCCGGCCGGCCTGGTCCAGACGGCCATCCGCCGCCTGCAGACCATGCAGACCCCGTCCGGCGGCTTCGGCTTCTGGCCCGGCGACACGGAGCCCAACCCCTGGGTCTCGGCCTACGTCTGCCATTTCCTGCTGGAAGCGCGCCAGGCCGGCCACACCGTACCCGGAGACATGCTGGGCGGCGGCCTCGGCTACATCGCCACCCTCGCCGCCCCGGAACCCGGCAGCCCGCCGGACAAGGTCGAGCAGGCCGCCTACGCCCTCTATGTCCTGGCCCTGGGGCAAAGACCCGACCTGGGCAGCCAGGACTACCTGCGCGCCACCTTCGGCAAGACCCTGAGCGGAGTAGCCCGGACCCTCCTGGCCGGCGCCTATCTCGCGTCGGGGAACCAGGCCCCGGGCTTCGAACTCCTGCACCTCGCGCCAACCTTCGACGACGCCAGGCGCGAGAGCGGGGCCAACCTCGGCTCGGGCCTGCGCGACAGGGCCCTGACGGCCCTGGTCCTGCTGGCGGCCATGCCCGACGACCCGCGCCTGCCGGACCTCATGAACCGGCTCGGCCAGGACCTGGGCGCGAACGTCTGGTACTCGACGCAGGAGACGAGCCTGGGATTCATGGCCCTGGGCAAGTACCTTTCCGGCCGGGACGACGACCGCCCCTTCGCCGGCTCCATGACGTGGGCCGGCGGGGCGCGGGACTTCGACGAAACGCGGCTCCTCGTGGTCCGGGACATCGCCGCGGCCGAAGCCGTCGAGCTGAGCAAGACCCCGGCCGACCGCGTGGTCTACGCGAGCGTCCTGACCTCCGGCACGCCGCACAGGGACGCCCATGCGCCGCGCTCCGAAGGCCTGGAGGTCGAACAGACCTTCCTGGACGAGGGCGGGCGGCCCCTGGACCTGGCCGCCGTGCGCCAGGGCCAGCTCGTCGTCATGAAGACGCGGGTCCGCAGCACCACCGGCCGCGTGGACAACGTGGTCGTGCAGAGCCTGCTGCCCGCGGGCCTGGAGGTGGAGAACCCCCGCCTGGCCACGACCGAGCGCCTCGACTGGATGCAGGAGGAAAAGACGCTGGAAGGCTACCAGGACCTGCGCGACGACCGCATCCTGGTCTTCACGGACCTGCGCGACGGCGACTGGCACGTGCGCCACGCCGTGCTGCGGGCCGTGACGCCGGGAACCTTCGCCTGCCCGCCGGTCCAGGCCGAGGCCATGTACGTCCCGAGCCTGCGCGCAAGCGGCCCCGTGGGTGAAATCCGCGTCGTGCGCGACGAACCGGTCCCATGACGAAACGCTCCCGGACGGCGGCCGCCCTGCGACGGGCGGCCGCCGTCTCGTCCCTTTGCCTCGTGCTGGCCGCTCTGCTCGGGGTCATTCTGGACCGGCTCTTCCCCTTTCAGGAGGAACGCCTCGAACCGCCCTTCTCCGCGCGCGTCCTGGACCGCGGCGGCCGCCCCCTGCGCTTCTTCCTGGCCGAGGACGGCATGTGGCGCTTCCCCTTGAGTCTGGACGAGATCTCGCCGGAGCTGACCGCGGCCCTGATCGACTCCGAGGACCGGCATTTCTACCGCCACCCAGGCGTCAACCCCGTCGCGGCCCTGCGCGCCCTGTGGACCAACCTGCGCGCGGGCCGCATCGTCAGCGGCGCGTCGACCATCCCCATGCAGGTCGCCCGCCTGGCCGACCCGCGACCGCGCACGGCTACGGCCAAGCTGATCGAATCCTTCCGGGCCCTGCAGCTCTGCGCCCGCCATTCCAAGGCCGAAATCCTGCGCTGGTACGTGAACATGGCGCCCTTCGGCTCCAACGTGGTCGGCGTGGGGGCCGCGTCATGGCACTATTTCGGCAAGGACCCGCGCGCCCTTTCCCTGGGCGAGATCGCCCTGCTCTCGGTCCTGCCGCGTTCCCCCTCCCGCTACAACCCGCTGCGAAACCCCGAGGCGGCCCGCGCCGTGCGCGACAGGGTGCTGGGGCGGTTCGCGGCCCACGGCGTCTTCGAGCCCGGCCGGGTGGCCGAGAGCATGGCGCTGCCGCTCCTGGCCTCGCGTTCCCCGGTGCCGCAGGGCGCGCCCCACTTCAGCCGCTGGGTGCGCTCGCGGCTGCCCGGCGAGAGCGTCATCCGCACGAGCCTTGACGCCCGCATGCAGGGCATCGCCGAGGCCCTCGTGGCCGGACGGATGGAGGGCCTGCGGCGCGAGGCCGTGGGCAACGCCGCCGTGGTCGTCATGGATGTCGAAAGCCGCCGCATCCTGGCCTGGGTTGGCTCGGCCGACTTCTGGGCCGCCGGGGAGGGCCAGGTCGACAACGCGCTGTCGCGGCGATCCCCAGGCTCGACCCTCAAGCCGTTCCTCTACGCCCTGGCCTTCGACCGCGGGGAGCTTGTTCCCGACTCCATGCTCCTCGACGTGCCCACGGACTTCTCCGGCTACGCACCCGAAAACTACGGACAGAACTTCCAGGGCCTGGTCAGCGCGCGCACGGCCCTGGCCGGATCCCTGAACGTCCCGGCCGTGCGCCTCCTGCACCGTCTGGGCACCGCGCCGTTCCTGGACCTGCTGCGTAGCGGGGGCCTGTCCACCCTGGAGCGGCCGGCCGGGCACTACGGGCTGCCCCTGGCCCTGGGCGGCTGCGAGGTGCGCCTGCTGGAGCTGACCAACCTCTATGCGTCCCTGGCCGCGGGAGGCGTGTTCAAGCCGGTCGAACCCCTGGCCGGACAGCCGGAAAAATCCGGGAGCGCGGAGCGGCTCTTTTCCCCCGAGGCCGCGGCCATGGTCCTGGACATCCTGGCCTCGACGAGGCGGCCCGACCTGCCCGACGCCTGGCAGTTCACCGTCGGCGCCCCGGCCGTGGCCTGGAAGACGGGGACGTCCTTCGGCCACCGCGACGCCTGGGCCGTGGGCGTGAACCGCGACCTGGCCATCGGGGTCTGGACGGGCAACCCTGACGGCTCCCAGTGCGCGGGCATCTCGGGCACGCGCCACGCCGCCCCGCTGCTCTTCGACCTCTTCCGGACCCTGGCCCCGGGCGGCGGACGCCTGCCGGACTTCCCGGCCCCTGGCCTGACGCGAACGGACGTCTGCGCCGACAGCGGGGACAGGCCGGGCCCCTTCTGCCCCACGGTCTCAAGCCCGGCCATCGCCGGCGTGACGCGTCTGCCGGTCTGCGCCATGCACCGGCAGATCTTCACGTCGCCGGAATCGGGCCTGCGCCTGCACGGGGACTGCCTGCTGCACCGCCCGTCGCGGGCCGAGACGGTCCTGGTCTGGCCGGCCGAGCTGGTAGCCTACAGGCAGGCCCAGGGGGCGCCGCTGCCCGCCCTGCCGCGCATGGACCCCGAGTGCCTCGACGTGCCCGCGGAAGCCGGACCCGTCATTTTGTCCCCGGACCCGGACACCCCGTATCTGACCCGCCCCGACGTGCCGCCCGATTTCCAGCGTCTGGCGTTGTCGGCCGCTCCCGGCGCAGGGACGACGACGCACGTCTGGTACGTGGACGGTCGCTTCGCCGGCCAGGGGCCGCCCGACAGCCCGTGCTTCGTGCCCCTCGCGCCCGGCAGGCACGAGGCGACGGTCACCGACGATCTGGGCCGCAGCGCCCGCGCCGCCTTCACCGTGCGGACCCCGGCCGGTCTTGGCAGCGCAGGCGCCCCCTGATAGGCAGGGGCACGGAGGCACCATGCCCATCAAGCTCCACCTCGTCTTCCGCGACCGCGTCGGCATCGTCGCCGACCTGTCGCGGCGCATCGCCGACCGCATGTTCAACATCGTGTCCATGGAAGTGGACCGCGTGGACGATCTGGCCCATGTCTACGTCGAGGTCGAGCACCGCGAGGCCGACGCCGCCCCGACGGACCTGGCGCAGTCCCTGGCCGACATCCCGGGGCTGACCAGTTCGCGGCCCATCGACACCCTGCCCCAGGAGGAGCAGGCCCGCAGGCTGCGCGTGGTCCTGGACAACATCGCCGACTGGGTCATCGCCGTGGACGCCGCGGGTCGCGTCACGACCATGAACGCCGTGGCCTGCGAAATCCTGGGCCTGGAGCAGGACGAGGTCCTGGGGGGCGACCTGCGCGAACTGGGCCTGTCCGACGCATCCATCCTCGAAGGCCTGCAGGGCCGCGAGTGGGCGGACGTGAAGAAGACCCTGGTCACGCCGTCGGGGCGCTTCCAGTACTTCGCCACCTGCCGCCCCATCCGCGACGGCGGCGGGCACATCATCGGCGCCGTTGAGATCGCCCGGGACATGCAGGAGATTCGCATGCTGGCCCGCAGCATCTCCGAGCCCTCCCAGATCAGCTTTTCGGACATCGTCGGCCAGGACCAGGCCATCAACAACCTCATCGGCTACGCCCAGCTCATCGCAGCCACGGACTCCATCGTCTGCATCCGCGGCGCCTCTGGCACGGGCAAGGAGCTCTTCGCCCGGGCCATGCACACGGCCAGCCGCCGCACCGGGCCCTTCGTGCCCATCAACTGCGCGGCCCTGCCCGAGCATCTGCTGGAGAGCGAACTCTTCGGCTACGTCGGCGGCGCCTTCACGGGCGGTCTCAAGGACGGCAAGGCCGGGCTCTTCGAGGTGGCCGGCGAGGGCACGGTCTTTCTGGACGAGATCGGAGACATGCCGCTGTCCTCCCAGGCCAAGCTCCTGCGCGTCATGCAGGACCACTGCGTGCGCCGCATCGGCGGGTCGCGGGAGATTCCCATCCGGGCCCGGATCATCACGGCCACCAACCGCAACCTGGAAAAGATGGTCGAGGACGGCTCCTTCCGCCAGGACCTCTACTACCGCATCAACGTCCTGCCCATCCACATCCCGCCCCTGCAGGAGCGCCCCGGCGACATCGGCCTGCTGGCCGAGCACTTCCTCTTCACCCTGGCCTCGCGCATGGGCCGTCCGGCCAAGGCCATCGCGCCCGAGGGCCTGGCCAAGCTGCGCGCCCACCACTGGCCGGGCAACGTGCGCGAACTCAAAAACGTCATGGACCGCGCGGCCATCCTCTGCCCCGACGACGTCATCGGCGAGCGCTTCGTCATCCTGGCCCACGAACTGGGCGACCGTGTCCCCGGCCAGGCGGCCCCGGCCGTGCGCCCCGAACCGGGCCAGGCCCTGAAGACGCAGCTGGACAGGCTGGAAAAGGACATCCTGGAATCGGCCCTCAAACGCGCCCGCAGCGTGCGCCAGGCGGCCCGGGCACTCGGGCTGTCCCACACGGCCATGCTGAACAAGATCAGAAAGCACGCCCTGCGGGTGACGCGGCCCCTGCGTATCGAGTGAGGCGCCGTCGACCCGAGACTTGCCAAGCCCATGCCTTCGTGGTCATAGCGACCGCATGACCGCTCGCCGCCGCCCTTTCCTCTTCCGGACCCGTCGGCACAGGCTTCTGCGCCTCTACCGGACCGTGGCCGATTTCACCTACGACCTCGAAGTCTGGATCGGCCCCGCCGGGGACCTGCTCTACATCTCCCCGTCCTGCAGCCGGGTGACGGGCTACGAGGCCGAAGACGCCCTGCGCGATCCGGGGTTCTTCGAGCGCATCATCGCGGCCGACGACTTCCCGCGCTGGCGGCAGGCCATGGACGTGCGCGGGGACATTTCCTCCATGGATTTCCGCATCCGGCGTCTGGACGGGACGGAGATCTGGCTGGCCCAGGAGACGACGCGGGTCTTCGACCCCGGAGGCCGCTTCCGGGGCTGGCGCCTGTCCCTGCGCGACGTCACGGACAGGGTCAGGACCCGCATGTTCCTGGACCAGGCCAAGCTGCATCTGGAGGAGAGGGTG
Organism: Desulfomicrobium salsuginis; assembly: GCF_054657795.1. Classification (NCBI taxonomy): domain Bacteria; kingdom Pseudomonadati; phylum Thermodesulfobacteriota; class Desulfovibrionia; order Desulfovibrionales; family Desulfomicrobiaceae; genus Desulfomicrobium; species Desulfomicrobium salsuginis. The sequence continues at coordinate 2,223,551 of NZ_BAAHYA010000002.1, forward strand.
CGGGAAAGAACCGAGGAGCTCGAAGTGTCCCGCGAACGCTACCGGGCCCTGTCGGGCTACCTGCAGGACAGCATCGAGAAGGAGCGCGGCCGCATCTCCCGCGAGATCCACGACGTGCTCGGCCAGGACCTGACCGCCCTGAACATGGGGCTGCACCGCCTGGAGCGCTCCTTCCCGGCAGGGGACGCCCGTCAGGGGCAGGTCGCCGAACTGCGCGGCCTGGTGGCCGGCACCCTGGAGACCGTGCGCCGCATCTCCCGCGAACTGCGGCCGCCCATGCTCGACGAGCTGGGCTTCGCCGAGGCCGTGGCCTGGCTGACGCGGACCTTCGCCCAGAGCTCGGGCCTGCGCATCGACCTCAAGGCCGGCCCCATCCCCGACCTGTCGGCGGATCAGTCCACGGCCCTGTACCGGGTCCTGCAGGAGGCCCTGACCAATGCGGCCAGGCATTCCGGCGCCACCCGCATCGACGTGCGCGTGCAGGCGTCCGGAGCGGCCCTGACCCTCGACGTATCAGACAACGGCGTCGGCATGTCTGCTGGCCGTCCCGAATCATCCGGCTCTCTGGGCCTCATGGGCATGCGGGAACGCATCCGCATGGTCGGGGGCACCCTTGAGATCACCGCCCCGAAGGCTGGCGGAACAACCATTTTGGCCAGGATTCCCCTGGCAGGCGAGGCCAGGCCATGCGCATCCTGATCATCGACGACCACGCCGTGGTCCGCCGCGGCACCATGAACATCATCGCCGACCGCTTTCCCGAGTGCGCCTTCTCCGAGGCCGGGACCCTGCACGAGGCGCGGCTCGTCCTGGAGAGCGCGACCTTCGACCTCATCATCCTCGACATTTCCCTGCCCGACGGCAGCGGCCTGGATTTTCTGGAACTCGTGCACCACGCGCGGCCGGGACTCCCCGTCATCGTCCTGTCCATGCACCACGAGACCGAATACGCCCAGCGCTGCATGAGCCTCGGCGCCCGCGGCTACCTGAGCAAGAACTCGGCCCCCGAGGAGCTGGAGGAGGCCATGACCTCGGTCCTGGACGGCGGGATGTTCGTCAGCCCGTCCCTGCTCGGCACGGGGGAGCGGATGGACGCCCTGGACGGCCTTTCGCGCCAGGAGCGTGAGGTCGCCCGCCGCCTGGGCCGGGGCGAGACCATGACCCAGATCGCGGCGGCCCTGGGCGTCAGCGTCAAGACCGCCAGCACCTACCGCACCCGCGCCATGCGCAAGCTGGGCATCGCCACCACATCCGCCCTGATCCGCTATCTCCTGGAACGCAGAATCCCCGGCCTGTAGCCCTGTCGGAATCGTCCGACAAGATTGCGTCCCGCCGGCCCGCGGCTATCCTCCCCGCAAACAGGAAGGATGTCATGGAACAGATCGGTACGCTTCTTCTGCTGGCCGGGGCCCTGGGCCTCGTGCTGTCGTTGTGTCTGCTGGGACGCCGCAGGCCGGCCAGGCTGCTGAACCGGAGTTTCGATTTCGGCGAGGCCAAACGATTCGAGAATTCGCGGTGAGCATGACCGACGAGGAATTCGAGGTACTGGCCTTCGACCCGCCGCACCTGGGCATGCCGGGCAGGCCGTCGTCCTGCGGGCGCAACGAGGACGACGGACGGTTCGTGGAGATATTTCTGACCGTGGAGGACGGGCGGGTCATCGACGCGGGCTTCCTGACGAACATCCCCGGCGACGGTCTGGTCTGCGCGTCCCTGTGCTGCGATGCGGCCCTGGGCCGCACGATACAGGACGCGGCAGCCTTGGACGAGGAGGCGTGCCTGGCCAGGTTGCCCGACAACTGCAGGCGCAGGGTGTCCGCGGCCGGCCTGCCGGATTTTTGCCTGCAGGCCATGCGCCGGGCGATCCGCCCGGCCGACTGAAACGCATGCGGCGTACGCGCCTGCCCCTTCTTTGCCTTCCCCTGCTCGGCCGCAGGGGGAAACAGACCCTGACTCCACGCTTCCAGTCAAGACACTGCCATTGCATCGCTGTGCAGCGTTCCCCGGAACTGCCCGGCATCATCAATCTCGACTCCTGACCTGGAAATGTCCTGGAACAGAGCGCCCTGCTTTTAGCGACAACAGAGAGCGCCAGCATTTCACCGCCGATTCCAGGCGAAGATGTCAAGAAAACTTGATAGTCTCAAAAAATTGATATCCCGCCGCAGCCCGCGCCCTGCCTGACGACAACCGCCATTACCCTCCGCGCGCATCAAGATTGATTGATGCCCCGCCGCTAGGCCTCGCGCCCTTCACGGGCCCAACTAACTGTATTTACGGATATTACTGAAAAACTCCCTGCTGGCACTCCTCTTGATCAAAGGGAAAGCCGGGATTCACGCGTCGTGCGTGTCGATGCCTGACTCCCGGCCCCCATTGTCCTCTTCCCACGGATGGAATGGGACTCATCCGAACCACAACCCAGACGCTGCATTAAGGAACGCCTCGTGAAAAATATCAAACTCGGCCCGAAACTCATCGGAGGATTCTGCCTGACGGCCATCGTCGCCCTGGCCATAGGTCTATCCGGCATTTCAGGCATGCGCGATCTCTCCGAAAACATGGACGACATCGGCCATGTTTCCCTGCCCTCGGTCGAATACCTGCTACGCACCAAGGGCAGCCTCGCCGATCTGCCCACGAACCTGCCCTTCAAGCCGGGACAGCTCCTGGCCGTGGCCAAAAAACTGCTGCGATGACCGCGACCCGAAGAAGAACCGCACCGGACACCCTGCACGACGCCGGAAAGAGCGGAGTTCCAGGGGAAAGCCACGTAACGAGGTCATGAAATGACGCAGTCAGCCACCAATACATATCGCCTGGCCGCAAGGTTTGTCCTGTTGATGCATGCCGTCGGCTTCGCCGTCGCGCTGTTCGTCCTTGCAATGGCGGCTTCGCCGGCGAAAGCGGGCGAAGGGCCCGATGCAGAAGAGCGGACGGGGATTTCAGAGCATCGCGACGCGTTCGGGTCATCGCCCGACGCGCGCATCCAGCCGGAGGGGCTTGCGGGGGGCGATGGCGTGATTCCGCCGAAATTCTGCGCCTTCCTCCTGCCCGAGGAAAAAAGGTTTCTGCAGTTCGCGCTGGGCGGCCTGCTGCCCGTGCTTTTCGTGCTGACGGCAACAGCGGTGGTACTGCGGAACCGTCTCGCGCGCAGGGAGAAGGCCCTCCACGCCGCCGCGGCCGAAATACGGGACCAGGCGGAGCGGCTCGACCTGGCATTGAAGGGGACCCAGACGGCCGTCTGGGAGTACTGGCCCCAGACCGGCAAGGCGGCTTTCAGTGCTGAATGGTTCGCCACCCTCGGCTACATACCCGACGACGTCCCGTCCAGTTTCGCCGGCTGGGCGTCCCTGACGCATCCCGACGACGCGGAGTCGGTCGCACAGGCCATGGACGACTACATACGGGAAGGCGGGATCGGCATCGTCGAAACCCAGTTCCGCATGCGCACCACGGCCGGGGAGTGGCGCTGGATCATGGGGAAAGGACGGGCCGTGTCCTGGAATGAAGACGGCAGTCCCAGCCGGATCATCGGCATGAGCGTGGACATCCACCGGCAGAAAACCGTGGAGCACGAACTTCGGGCAACAGAAGCCATCTCGTCGGCCCTGTTCAGCCAGGCCTTCAACCTGTTCGCATTGCTGGATCTGGACGGCCGCATCCTGAGGATCAATCGGTCGGCCATCAATACCCTGCGCCATGAACAGGAGGTTCTGGGGCAATGCTTCTGGGAAGCGCCCTGGTGGCCGGACAAGGAGGAGGGTCGGCGCATCGGAAAGACGGCCATGGCCATCGCGACGGGGGGAGGGGTGTACTGGAGCGATGCCGTGCATGTCAGCCGGACCGGCGAGGAACGCTATATCGACTTCGCGTGTTCCGCCCTGAAGAACGAACACGGACAATGCACGTACATCATCGCCGAAGGCAGGGACATCACCGAATACAGAAACATCCTGAAAACCAAGGAGAACAGCGAGCGCCGGTTCAAGTCGATCTTTGACCACGCCCCCTGCGCCATCGTCATCAACGACATGGAAAACGGACGCTTCCTGGAGGTCAACGACGCCTTTGTGAAGAGCACGGGTTTTTCCAGGGAAGAAGCGTTGCTCATGCTGGCCAAGGAGTTCACCGGTTCCACGCCCGAACAGTGCCGGGCCATCCGGGGCACTATCCGCCAGGGCGGAATTTTCAATCGGGAAATCGAATCACGCAGATCCGACGGGAAAACAGCCCACCTGCTCTTCTCCTCGGTTCCGGTGCCGTACGGGGACACGGACGCCATCCTGTCCATGGTCCTGGACATCACCGACAAGAAGCGCGCCGAACTCGCCCTGGCCGAGAGCGAAAAGAAGTACCGGGACATCTTCAACAACGCCCCCATCGGCATCTTCCGCTCAACCCTCGACGGCCGTTTCCTGGATGCCAATCCCACGCTGGCAAGAATGTTCGGATACGAAAACCCCGCGCACATCATCCGGGAAGTGAAGGACATCGCCCGGGACATATATCCTCGGCCCCAGGCCCGGCAGAGGTTCCTGAAAGCGCTGCGCCGAAACCCCGAGGGCGCCACCATGGAAGTGGAGTTCAGGCGCAGGGACGGCTCCCCTCTCTACGGGGTCATGCATGCCACCCTGCAGGCGGGGGAAGAAGGGGGCTTCGCGCACCTCGACGGGACCGTCGAGGACATCACCGAACGCAAACGCGCCGAGGAAGCCCTCAAGGCATCGGAAAGGACATTTTCCGAACTTTTCATGCTCAGCCCCGACTGCATCGTCCTTTCCAATCTCGAAACAGGCAGGATCATCCAGGTCAACGAAGGGTTCCTGGCCATGCTGGGGTACGATCGCGCGGAAGTCCTCGGCCTGACGCGCGACGAACTCGGACTGCACTCCGACCTTCGACAGCTGGAAATGCTGACGGAACAGGTCCGGCAACACGGAAAGTTCCACAACGTCGAAATGCAATTCTACCACAAGGACGGCCACTCCTCGACCCATCTCGTTTCAGCGAAGTCGATCATGATCTCCGGTCAGGCCGCCATCTTGTCCATCAGCCGGGACGTGACGGAGATGCGCAAGATCCAGGCAATGATGGTCCAGTCCGAAAAAATGGTCTCCCTCGGGGGCATCGCCGCCGGCGTCGCCCATGAGATCAACAACCCCCTGGGCATCATCGTGCAGGCGACGCAGAACCTGAAACAGCGCAGCCGGCCGGACTTCCCGAAGAACATCGAGACTGCCGAGGAGCTGGGCCTGGATATGGCGGCCATGGACCGGTACATGCGCGCCAGAAAACTCGACGAGTTCATCGACCACATCCAGAGCGCGGCCTTGCGGGCGTCGGAAATCATCACGCGCATGCTCCTCTTCAGCCGCAAGAGCGAATCCAGAAGGCAGACGTGCGATGTCCGCAAGATCATCGATGAGGCGGTCGCCCTGGCCAGAAACGACTACGACCTGAAAAAGGCCTACGACTTCAAGCAGATCGCCGTGAGCATCGTCGTCAAAGAGCCCGTTTCGAACATCATCTGCACGGAAACGGAAATTGAGCAGGTCATTCTCAACATACTGCGCAACGCAGCCCAGGCCATGGCCGAAGTCTCCCCTGCGCCGAGGGAGCCCAGAATCGACATCAACGTCCGCGTCCACGGCGGATTCCTGCGCATGGAAGTGCGCGACAACGGCCCCGGCATGACGCCGGACGTGCAGAAGCGGATCATGGAGCCGTTCTTCACGACGAAACCGACCGGCATCGGCACCGGGCTTGGACTTTCGGTGTCGTACTTCATCATCACCACGGGTCATGGCGGACGTTTTTCGGCGTCGTCGGAACTCGGGAAGGGCACGGTCTTCTATATCGACCTGCCCATTGCGGGGTGAGTAAAGGCGGGAACGCACGAACCCACGTCGACCAGGACCCTGACACGAAAATGCCGCGAAACGGCGCAAGTGGCACAGCGCCCCATGGCGGCCCCGTGGCGGAAGAACCGTGGGGCGGAACTCGACGGTCGTCTGCCGGGGACGTCAGGACGCCGGAGCGCCGGACGGTAGGGAAGCCCTTCTCAGAGAAGCCTCAGCCGTCCCTGAACCGGGACGCGCTTTCCCCCATGCGCACAAGGATCTTCTGCAGGGCCACGCGCGAAAGGCCCGAAACGCGGGCGGCCTCGGACACGTTGCCCCTGGTCTGGGCCAGCAGGTCGCGGACGTAGCCTTCGGTGAAGGCGCTGACGACCTCGGCCTTGGCGGCCTTGTACTCCCCGAGCTGGGAGCCCGGCACGCGGGTGCACCCTTCGGGCTGAACGGACGCCCCGGCACCCTGACAGACGAGACGGATCAGGTTCATGTCCACCCGTTCCGACGTGGCGAAGACCGTCATGCGCCGCACGAAGTTCTGCAACTCGCGCACGTTTCCCGGCCACGGGTTGCCGGCCAGCCAATGCATGACCTCGGGGTCGACCTCCTTCTCGGCCAGGCCCATCTCGCGACAGGCCACCCGGAAGAAGTGCGCGGCCAGCAGCGGGATGTCCTCGGTCCTGTCGCGCAGCGGGGGCAACGTGATGGCCAGTACGTTCAGGCGGTAGTAGAGGTCTTCGCGGAAGGTCCGGGCCTTCATGGCCGCTTCCAGGTCCTGATTGGTGGAGGCGATGAGGCGCACGTCGACCTGCATCGTCGAATTCGACCCCACGGGGCGGACTTCGCCGTCCTGCAGGACCCGCAACAGCTTGGTCTGCACGGAAGACGAGATGTCCCCGATCTCGTCGAGGTGCATCGTGCCCTTGTCAGCCGCGGCAAAGAGGCCCTTGTGGTCCCGGTCCGCCCCCGTGAAGGCGCCCTTGACGTACCCGAACAGCTCGCTCTCCAGCAGGTTCTCCGGGATGGAGGGGCAGTTCACGGACAGGAACGCGCGGGCCGCCCTGGATCCGAGGCGGTGGATGAGCCGCGCCACCAGTTCCTTGCCCGTGCCCGACTCCCCGCGGACGAGCACCGTGTACTCGGACTGGGCCACGGCCGCCACGGTCCGCTTGAGCTGACGCATGGCCCGGCCCTCGCCGACCAGTTCCCCGCCGGCGTCCTGCCGGGCGAGTATCTCGCGCAGGCGGTTGTTCTCCTCCAGCAGCCTGCTGCGCTCGAGCCCCTTCTCCACCACCCTGAAGAGCTGCTCCGGCTCGATGGGCTTGGTCAGAAAGTCATAGGCCCCGATCCGCAGGGCTTCCACCGCGGTCTCGATGGTCCCGTACGCCGTCAGCACGACCGTGCTGAGGCCCGGGTTTACGGCCAGGGCTTCCGTCAGGAGCTGCATGCCCGTCATTTCGGGCATGCGCAGGTCCGTGATCATCAGCTGGACAGGGCCCTCGGCCATGACCCGCAGGGCTTCGCGGCCGCTTTGGACCGCGACGACGTTCAATTCCGGAAAATGGCCGCCAATGAGGCGGGCCAGGCCGCGGGCGAAATCCCCTTCGTCGTCGGCGACGACGATCCGGTACTCCCGGACGCGGTCCGGTGCTGCAACTCCATTCATGACGTACGTCCTCGATATCCGGATTGCGTCTGCGGGGCGCCGGGCTGGGCTGGCAGGGTCACGACGAACCGCGCTCCTCCCAGGGGCGAACGTTCGATGACGACCGTCCCGCCCACGTCCCGGATCATCCCGTAGACCACGGCCAACCCCAGGCCCGTGCCCGCGCCGATGGCCTTGGTGGAATAAAAGGGGTCGAAAATGTGCGGTTCATCGGCCGCCGCGACGCCCGGCCCGTTGTCGTCCACGACGATGTTCACGCAGTCCCCGTCTGGCGCCACGCTGATCACGATCTCGCCGCTCCCTTCATCGACGGCGTCGAGGGCGTTGATGACCAGATTGCTCACGACCTGCTCCAGTTCACCGATTCCCAGCCGCACGAAAATCGGCCCGGGCGAGCTCTCCATCTTCAGTCCCACCCGTTTCTTGGCCGCCTGCACGGAAAAGACGTCGCGCACGGACGCGGCCACGGAGCAGGCGTCCGAGGTTCCGGACCCTGCGGCCTTGGGCCGGGCGAAATTGAGCAACTCCTGCAGGACCCGCTGGGCCTGGCGGGTGTGCCGCTCGATGATGTCCAAATCCGCGGCCTGCTGCGGCTCCGTGACGGTCTGGCGCAAAAGGCCCGCGTAGCAGAGGATGACGCCCAGGGGGTTATTGATCTCGTGGGCCAGGCCGGCCGTGAGCTTGCCAACGGTCGCCATCTTCTCCGAATGCCAGACCTGGGCGCGCATGCGCTTCTCCATGGTCGTCTCGCGTACGTAGACCACGACGCGGTCGGCCTGGGCCTCCTGGCTGCGCACCGGGTACATGGACAGGGAAAAGGACCTCCCGCCGGGCAGTTCCACTTCGCGCTGGTCCGGCGCGCCGCTGCGGATGGCGTCGAGCATGGGGCAATTGCCCGCTTCGGTGTCGAAGAAGATGGCCAGCATGTTCCCGTCGGTGCGTGCGCCGTCCGTCAGTTCGGATGTCAGCTGCCGGGCTGCCTGGTTCACGGTCAGCACCGCACAGCTCGAATCCATGAGGGCCAGCGGGTCGGTGATGCCCTCGACGATGGTTTCAAGGACCCGCATCTGCCGCAGAAGGCTGTCTATGGCCGTGAGGTTCTCGGCGGCCGTGCCGAGCTGTCGGCCCAGGGCCAGCATGACGCCGCGGTCGTGGCTGGCGGCCTCCTCCTCGCTGTCCCAGGTCAGGCAAAGGATGCCCTCGGCGTTGCCGGAACTCGACTCGACGGGCACGAAGATGCGCGCCCCGGTCTGAATGCAGGCGCTGCCTGTCAGCACGTCCACGAAGTCGGCCGGCAGAACTGGCGCCCCCATGCTTTCGGGCCAGACGTAGTAATTCTGGGAGGCCATGGTGCAGACATAGGCGATGCCGCGCGCGCCGAAACGCGTGCAGATCTGGGGCAGCGCGTAATTCCACAGTTCGGCGCGGGAACTGCTCTGGCGCATGTCCTCGAGCAGGCGCACGAACAGGCGCACATCGGCCTGCCTCGCCTCCGCCTCGCGCGACAGCGCCTCGGTGCGTTCGTCGACCATCAGGCGCAGGTTTTCCGCATAATCCTGGAGCTGCCGCCGGGCCTCGAAAAGGTGGTCGCCCATCTGCTCCATGCCCTCGACGAGTTCCTCGATCTCGTCCCCCTGCTCGAGCCTGCTCAGCAGGTCCGAGCCCTCGGCATCGGCCACGTTGCGGCGGAAGACGCTGCTCAGCCGTTTGAGGTTGTTGACCACGAGCACCCGAAACAGGATGTTGGTGGCGGAGAAGAAAAAGAGCGCGCCCAGGGCGAAGAAGGCGAAATACGTCAGGATGGTCTGCTGCACCCGGCCGACGCTGCTGTGCACCGAGATGCCGACGAAATCCACCCCCGCGATGGCCCCGAGCTGCTTGCCGAAGCCGCGCACCCCGTAGAGGGCGATGAGTTCCTGCGGGGCGTTTTCCGGCTGGCCGTGGCAATACATGCACGACTCCTCGAAGCGCACGGACCGCACCTTGAGATAGTACCGTTCCCCATCAATCACCCTGTAGCCCTGCCAGAACTCTTCGTCGGGGTTGGCTCGGAAATACTTGATCAGCGCGCGCTCGTGCTCATTGGCCTCGTAGGCGGGGTTGCGTGCGTCGATGGCCACGCGGCGGTAGATCGTCCCGTCCCGGTCATCGTTGACCGGAGCCATGATGGCCCGGGAAACGAAGGAGGACGACATGGCCTCGATGACGAAGGAGGACGGCAGCCGTTCGTACATCGTCGGCCGCAGCACATCCCGCACGTAATGCTGGATGGAGTCCACATGGGTGAAGATGAGCAGGGCCTTGTCCCGCACCTCCTCCTCCAGGACGTTCTTCATGTGTACGTAGAACCCCACGGAAAAGGCGATTCCCAGAATGATCGAGGCCACGAGAAGCCCGGAGATGAACTTGGTCTGGATCTTTGACGGCTTGGGGATGTGCATGTCCTGGCCTGGGATGAAGCGGAGCCCGCAGCGCGGGAAAATGGCTTCGGGATTGGGGTGCCGAGGCGGGCCGCCCGGACGTCGCGGCGCCCCTCCATCGAAGCGTACGGGACTGCAATAGGATGGAAGCGCCTCCCGATCAAGACGCTTGAAAAGGGCCGCCCCCGGAACGGGGCGAGGGCCCCGCTATTTCTCTTCGAGGGCGAAGCGCAGGTATTCCTCCCCTTCCTTCACCTGCTCCACGTCGGTGTAATAGTACCGGGTCGGGTCGATGCCGTTGTTGTCCAGGTACACGGACATGCGGTGCAGCACGCCGCAGGAGTTGGTCAGCAGGGGCAGGAAGAGGTAGACGAAGGCCAGGGCCGTGCCCGTGGCCAGGATGAAATTCTTGAGCCGCACCGTCAGGCTTTTCTCGTTCATGGCAAATCCTGTGACAGGCAGGGAGGACGCGTCCTCCCTGCCTGATTGATGTTTAGATCTTGGCCGTGATCTCAGGGAAGACCACGTAGAACATGATGTAAGCCATGGTCAGGGTCAGGGCCAGGTTGAAGCTCTGGCCGCAGACGTACAGGATGAGGGGCTTGCCGCCCTTGAAGTACTTGGCCAGCTCACGGAAGTTGGTCGACAGGCCGATGGCCGCGAAGGACAGGGTGAAGAACCAGTCGCGAAGCAGCTTGGTCCCGCCGCGCACGATGCCGTACTCCATGACGGAATTGCCCAGATCCTTGCCCATGCTCTGGTCCAGGATGGAGAAGATGATGGACGCGCCGATGAAGCCCAGCACGAACTTCGGGAAGCGGTGCCAGATCTCGCCGGCGCCGACGCTGTGGCCGGAGTCGGTAGCCTCGACCTTGGTGACCCAGTAGATGGCCACGCAGAAGGCGGTCACGCCGATCATGACGTTCTGGATCATCTTGATGGTCGCGGCCACGTACATGGCCTTCTGGCCCAGGAACGCGCCGGCCGCGGCCACGGCGCCCGTGGAGTCGATGGTGCCGCCCATCCAGGCGCCGCCCAGGATCTCGGGGATGCCCACAGCCTTGATGAAGGCCGGCATGGCGATCATCATGATGGCGGTGAAGACCAGGGACAGGCCGATGGACAGGGTCAGTTCCTCCTTCTTGGCCCGGCAGGCCGCCGCCGTGGCGATGGCCGCGGAGGTGCCGCACACGGACATGTCCGCGGAGATGACGATGTTGAGGGTCTTGGAGGGCATCTTCAGGATGGTCTGGCCGAAGGCGTAGGTCACGACGATGACGATGGGCGTCACGACCCAGGCCACGAAGATGCCGGGGATGCCGATGGCCACGATCTTGTTGAAGAGGACCTCGGCGCCCAGGAGCACGAGGCCGGTCTTGATGAAGAATTCCACCTCGCAGGCCGGGAGCACCCACTTCGGCGTACCGATGGTGTTGGCGATGAGCATGCCGAGCACCACGCCCCAGGCCTCGGCGCCGAAGCCGTACTGCTTGGAGATGGACTGGCCGCCGAGCATGTAGGCCAGCACGGCCACCAGGAAGACGATGGTGAAGCCCTGCATGAAGGCGGGCATGCTCTTGCCCATCATGGCGATGCCGACGCCGAAGATGGCGGCCAGGAAAACGCACAGGCCGATCAGGGTCGGGAGGTAGTTGTAGGGCTTGTTCTCGGCCTTGGACTTGGCTTCGCCCGCGGCCTTCTGGGCCGTACGCCATTCGCCGATCTTGGCGGAGGCGTCATCATTCAGGGCCTTGTCCTGGAAGGACGCGCCGGCGGCGGCTTCCTCGGCGGCCACGGCAGCGGCCAGTGCGGCCTCGGCCTTGGCCTTGGCCTCTTCATACTTGGGCATGGCCTTCTCGTTCAGGGCCTGAGCCTGGGCCTCGCTGCGGATCAAGGCGTCCATGGGATTGGTCTTCCAGGAACCCGGAGTCGTGGTCCAGTGGGTCATGAACTTGCCGAAGGGGGTGCCGGTGCCCTTGAGCTTGCCCTTGTCGTCCTGGGCCTTGTGCCAGGCGATGGTCTTGAACGGAGCCTTGGCCAGTTCAGCCTCCTGAATCTGGCTGGCGGCGGCGATCTTTTCGGCGAACTCGGCCTTGGGGCCGAAAGTAGTGTACGCCAGGATGCTCACGACGATGATGATGAAGCCGAGCCAGATGGCCAGGTAGTCCTCTTTTTTCCACAAGTCCGACCACTGGCTCTTGCCGTGATCGATGACGACGTTGCTGTCTTGGGCCATGGGTGTTTCTTCCTCCTTGCTTGTTTCAAATACATCCCCTCTGGGGGGCACCTTTTCGAAGCGTCAGCTAACAAAAGCCATGCCACGAAACGCATCCGGCACCGCTTTGCAATTTCAGCCCGTTACAAGCAAAGAGCACTCGACAAGCGCAAACACGACTTGTCACCTGCAAACTCAAGTTAGCACGCCACCTGTCATCTGAAGCGCAGAAATGGATGCGTGAAGAAGGTGCCGGCCCAGACGACGGACCCGTCGGGGCCGGCCGGGAAGGCTATTTGGCGATGTCGAGTTCGCGCTTCTTGGCATAGACGAAGCGCACCAGTTGGTACTCGAAGGGGCTTCCGGTTTCGTAATACCGGAATTTGACCTGGTGCCGGGCGTCCACGGCCTTCACGCCGTACACGCCCGTGGTCGCCGTGCCCCGGGCAGCCCACCCCATGCCGTCAAAGAGGAAGTTCGCGGGGTTGAGGGTCAGGACCGCGTCGAAGGCCGTGCCCCCGGCGTCCCGCAGGCCCGAAGGCCCGAGGACGGGCAGGACTAGGTACGGGCCGGAGGACACGCCCCAAACGCCCAGGGTCTGCCCGAAATCCTCGTTCTCCTGCGGGATGCCGCCCTTGCCCAGCACATCGACCAGACCGCCCAGGCCGATGGTCGTGTTGAAGACGAAACGCCCGAGCGAAACCGAGGCCTTCTTGGGGTTGCCCTGCAGGACCGAGTTGACAAAAATCGGTATTTCCTTGAAATTATTGAACACATTGGAAACGCCCTGCTGCACGCTGTCCGGCAGGACCGCCTCGTAGAAGCGAAGCACCGGCAGATAGACATAGCGGTCCAGCTGGGCATTGAAATGATACATCGAGCGGTTGAACCCCTCCCAGGGGTCCTCGACCAGAAAGAGCCGCTCGACCTCCGGGTCTTCGGAAAGGCCGCGGTGCACGGGCGCCTGGAAAGGACCGGGCTGGTGCTGCGGAGTGGTGGCGCAGCCGCAGGCCAGGACGAGAAGAAGAAGGAGAAGAACGCGCATGGGTCGCCTCATTTGCGGAAGAAATCGAGCATGGCCGCCACATTGTCCCTGAAGCGCAGGTTGCCGCAATGGCCGCCGGCGGGAAAGACGGTCAGGCGCGACCCGAACGTGTTCTCCAGGAAGGCGAAGTTTTCCGGCGTCAGGATGGGGTCGTCGGCGTTGGTCATGACGGCGATGCCGCCGGCGCCGCGCAGAAACGGGCCAATGGCCTCCAGGCTGCAGGCCGCGACGGCCTTTTCCGCGGTGATCGCCGGGTCATGGAACCGCAGAAAGGGCAGCAGGTACTCCCGAACGTAGTCCTCGAAGCTCACGCCCACGGCCGAATCGAGATAGGGGGCCAGGGACTCGTCCTTCACGATCCGGTGCCCCCGCGGCACGATGTACCCCGCGCCCGTGCACGTGTCGCTGGTGAAGACCATGGACGCCAGCGACAGGCGGAAGGCCACGCCGATGAGGATCTTGAGTTCCTTCTCGGAGATGGAGCGGTTGCGGTGCAGGGCGAAGAGGAACTCGTCGCCGAAATTCACCTGGTCGCTGGACCGGTACGCCTCGGAAAGCTGGCGCACCAGCCCGGCCACGGTGCGCGCTGCGTCGGCCCGGTCGGCCACGTTGTCGGACAGCAGATGATCGAGGCGGATGGCCGAGGTCATGAGGTTCACGGCCGGGTTCAGCAGCAGCACCTTTTCAAAGCCGAAGCGCTTCTCGCGGGTGTCCAGTTCGGCCAGGAAGGCCGCCTGAGTCCCGCCGAGACTGTAGCCGGCGAGGTGGAAGGACGTGATCCTGTCCCTCCCCATCTGGGCCGCGATGGCGTCCATGGCCTGATAGAGGTCGGCCACATCGTAGGGGATGTAGCCCGGCACCTGGGTGGTCGAGGCGCTGACCACGAAGTTGGGGTAGGTCGGTGAGGACAGCGTGACCACGTGGAAACCGGCCCGGTGGAAGACGCGCTGCAGGAAGCTGCACGTGGCCGACTCGTGGGAGGAGCCGGTGCCGGCCAGAATGAACATCAGAGGCGCGTTGCCCCGCTGCTGCGCCAGCGTGTACTGCAGGGTGTCGTCGTACCACAGGATCTCGGGCACGGGACGGTCATGCAGGAGCATTTCCCTGCCGCGCACCGCGCCGAGGTCCCGCAGGGGGTTCAGATCCGAAAGGCCGGCCGGCCGCACGGACGCCAGATCGAACTCGTCCTGCGGCAGCGTGCCGAAAACCGTGGCCTCGTAAGGGTTCGTGAACGGATAGTCATAGGCCTGCGCGGAAAACGCCGCGGATAGGATGAGCAGGCAGAACAGAACGACGCGGTGCATGCCGGGCCTCCACGTAAGGAAAAGGTTGCGGTCTTCTAGCCCCGGGCTTGCGGCGAGGCAAGTCCGGCAGTGGACTGGCCGGCGGGGTCCGTGCACGGAGGTTCAGGATTCCCGGGCGGCGGTCCCGTCGGGCCCGATCGTGGAACGGATTTTTCCAAGGGCTGTCCGGGCCTGCTCAAATTCCGGGTCGCTTTGCAGGGCGGCCCGCATGTACCGGTCCGCATCCTCGAACCTCTTCATCTGAAGATAGACCATGCCGATATTGAACGGGATGAGCGGGGACTCCTGCAGGATTTCGGGCCTGGCGGCCACGGCCTTTTCGAACTGCTTGACGGCCTTCAGGTGCTCCTTGCCCTGGAAATAGGCCATGCCCATGTTGTAGTGGAGCCCCGGTTCGTCGGGGATGACCTGCAGGGCCTTCTGGTACGCGTCCACGGCGCCCTGCCAGTCGCCCTGCTTGCGCAGGGACAGGCCCATCTCGTTGACCATCCACAGGTCTGCGCGCGAAAAATCGCTGCCCTTGCTCTCCAGGGCCTGGCGCATGAATGCGAGCCCCTGCTCCGGGTTGATCTCGCGCAGCTTCACGCCGATCTCCATGTACGTCGAGGCCAGCATGTCGTTGGCCTGAGCCCGCACGATGCCCAGGGCCTCCTGATAGTACTTCTGGGCGGCCTCCTCTTGGCCGTTCTTGCTGTACTGCTCGCCGATGCTGATCTTGCGCTCGTGGTTGAGAGGGGAAATCTTGTCCATGAGAAGCAGGTATTTAAGATACTTCTCCGCGTCATCAGTCTCCAGATAGAGGTTGGCCAGCCGTTGCAGAGGCTTCAAATTCAGGCGCGACCCTTTCGACGCCTCCTTGTAGTAGTGCTCCGCGTTGCCGAAATCCATCTTGCTCTTGAAGATGTCTCCCTTGAGCATCATGCAGATGGAACTGCTCGGCTTCTCATTGAGAAGCAACTCTATCTTCGGCATCGCCTCCTCGTACAGGCCTTGGTCGATCAGCTTCTTGATCTGCTCCACCTCGACAAAAAAGCTGTTGCTCGGCCTGATGGCGAAGGCGATCTTCTGAATGAGGTTGTTTATGGAGATGGGCTTGACGATGATCGAGTCCACATCGTTCTCCGCGATGAAGGACACATGCTCTTCGGACACCTCCGGCGTCAGGCAGATGATCTTGACCTTGTCCCCGAAGCTCTCCTTGATGCGCTTGAATTCGTAGACGTTGGACTTGCCGCTGATCTTCGACTCGATGAAGAGCACTATCTGCGCGTAGGCATTCAGCAGATCCCTGCACTTCCTCACGACATCGGCAGAAACATGCGCCACGGCGAGGGAATCATAATTGAACCCGATGAAACGCATTGCGCCGCGGACGGTCTTAACGAACATTTCATCATTTGTGACAAGAAAGAAAGATCCGTTCTGGTTCTTCAGATAGTTTGAAACCATCTGGTCATAAACGACGACCTCTTCTTTGCGGATAAGCTTATGCGACATATTTCCTCTTTCAAATCCAAGATGCATGTACGCCCAGATCGTTGCGCGCGCAGTGGGCCAACGTATCCATGGATAGCCCACAAAGGCCACCACATCAAGGACGCACCGTCCGCCACACGCAACCGTGCGGACGCATGGACTTTTTCCCGGAATGGCGACACGAACGTAGCGAAAAGCCTGCCGGCAAGGGCGCGCACAGCCCCCCAAAAAAGGCCGCGGGGATGGCGCGCCAGCCCTCTGGTCGCGCCATCCCCGCGGGGGAGTGGCAGTGCCTCCGACGCAGCGCCGGAATCAGCGTTCGTCGAAATAGACCTTGTGCTTGATGTTCACGCCCTGGGTGATAAAGACCACGGACTCGGCGATGTTCGTGGCCAGGTCCCCGATGCGCTCAATGCGGCGGATGAGGATGATGGTGTGCACGGAGCGCTCGATGGCCGGGGTGTCGTGGATCATGTACTCGATGACCTCGCGCATGTTCTTGTGGTTGAGTACGTCGACCTCGTTGTCCAGCTTGCAGACCTCCAGGGCCTCCTCGACGTTGCCCGAGGAGAAGGCCTGGGCCGCGTGCCGCAGCATGGCCAGAGCCTTGCCGCCCATCTCGCGGACGTTGTCCTGGAACGGCAGCGCCGGACGGGAGCTGAGCATGATGGAACGCTCGGCGATGTTGACCGCCTCGTCGGCGATGCGCTCCAGGTCGACGCTGATGCGCATGCACCCCAGGATGAAGCGCAGATCTCCGGCCACGGGCTGCTCCAGGGCCAGAAGGCGCAACCCCAGTTCATCGATCTCCACCTCCAGCCGGTTGACCTCGACATCCCCGTCCTGGACCTCTTCGGCCAGGTACAGATCCTTGTTCACGTAGGCCTTGATGGACTTCTCGACGGCGTCCTCGGTCAGGGCCACCATCTTCAGGACCTTCAGCTTCAATGTCTCTATCTCTTCATGCAAATGCGTATACATACTTCACTTCCTTTGAAATTTTCGCGAATTGCCGTTTCACCGGGGCACACATCAACCGAAACGCCCGGTGATGTAGTCTTCGGTCTGCTTGTTCTCCGGCCTGGTGAACAGCTTGTCCGTGGGGCCGACCTCGATGAGGCGTCCCATGTAGAAAAAGGCGGTCCTGTCCGAGACGCGGGCGGCCTGCTGCATGGAGTGCGTCACGATGACGATGGTGAACTTGCTCTTGAGTTCGTGGATGAGCTCCTCGATCTTCTGGGTCGCGATGGGGTCCAGGGCCGAGGCAGGCTCGTCCATGAGCAGCACCTCGGGCTCCACGGCCATGGCCCGGGCGATGCACAGGCGCTGCTGCTGCCCGCCCGACAGGCTCAGGCCCGACTGGTCCAGGCGGTCCTTGACCTCGTCCCACAGGGCGGCGAGCTTGAGGCTCTCCTCCACGCGGGCGTCGATGAAATCCCGGTCCCTGACTCCGTTGACGCGCAGCCCGTAGGCCACGTTCTCATAGATGCTCTTGGGAAACGGGTTGGGCTTCTGGAAGACCATGCCCACGCGCCGGCGCAGCACGACGACGTCATGGGACGGGTCGTTCAGGTCCTGCCCGTCCATGGCCAGCGCGCCTTCGATGCGCGTTCCGGCGATGAGGTCGTTCATGCGGTTGATGCAGCGCAGAAACGTCGACTTGCCGCAGCCCGACGGCCCGATTAGGGCCGTGGCCTGATGCTCGAACATGTCGAAGGAGATGTCCTGCAGCGCGTGAAAGTCCGAATAGTAGAAGTTGAGATTTCTGGACGAAATCTTGACCGTATCTGCCATGTCTATTCCTCTGATGTCCGCCCCGCGACGGGGAGGGTGATGATGAAGCGGGAGCCGGTCCCGGTTTCGGGCACCGGGCTCTGGACGGTGATCCGCCCGCCGTGGCTGACCATGATGTGCCGGCAGATGGCCAGGCCCAGGCCCGTGCCGCCGATGGAGCTGTTGCGGTCCTTCTCCACCCGGTAGAACCGTTCGAAAATCCTGCCCTGGTCCTCGGCCGGGATGCCGGGGCCGTTGTCGTCGATGAACACGGACAACTCGCGTCCCGAGGCTTCCGCGTGGACCCTGATCCGGGCCGTGTCGTCGGGCACGTACTTGAGGGCGTTCTCCAGCACGTTGCGGAAGACCTGCACCAGCTGCTCGAAGTTGGCCCGCACGGCGGGTGCGCCCTGGGAGAGGTCGTTGACGAAATCGACCTTCTTGCGCAGGGGATGGCAGCTCTTCCAGGCCGAATACAGGGCCGAGGCCGGGTCCACGGAAACCATGTCCACCCGCTGCTTGCCGTGCTCCAGGCGGGAGAGCTGCAGCAGTTCGTCCAGCATGGTGTTCATGTGGTTGGCGTTGCGCTGGATGACCTCCAGAAAGGTGCGCGTCTGGCCCGGATCGTAGCTGTCCAGGCCCAGGAGCGTCTCGGCGTATCCCTTGATGGACGTCAGGGGCGTACGCAGCTCGTGCGACACGTTGGCCACGAAATCGCGGCGGATCTGTTCCACCCGCCGGATCTCGGTGATGTCGTGGAAGACCATGATGACACCGAGTTCCGCGTCGCCCTTGATGGGCACGATGGACACGTCGAAGCTCCTCCCGCTCTGGAGTGCGACCACGACGTTGCCCTGCGAAAAATCGCCAGCCTTGCGTTTCTGCAGGGCGGCGTCGCAGGCGTCCTGCAGGTCCTGCAGGAGACAGAGTTCCATGGGCTTGCGCCCGGCGAAAGTCGAGAGACCGGGAAAGATCTCCTGGGCCGCGTAGTTGCCCCGCAGGATGTGTCCCCGGCCGTCGAGGACGATGAGGCCCGCCTTCATGCCGTTCAGCAAGGCTTCGGACTCCATCTTCTGCTTGACGATGGTCTGCATGTTGGACTCGATGCGCTCCAGCATGTTGTTGAAGGCATTGACCAGCGGCGTCATTTCCGTGCTCGGGGAGAAGCGGATGCGCTTGCCTGGCCCGCCCTGCCCGATGTCGGCCGCGGCCTGGGCGACGCTGGAAATGGCACGCGCAATTTGGCGCGACGTCAGCGAGACCAGCCCAAAGGCCAGCAGGACGCTGAAGCCGTAGACCCAGCCCGTCCGCCCGTAGAGGCGGTCCAGCGTCTTGCGCAGCTGGCTCTGGGGCCGGGCCACGCGCACGATCCCTTCCGGGACAGCGGCGTTCCCGCCGAACTTGCGGGCGACATAGAGCAGGTCCTGGCTCAGGGTGTCACTGTAGCGCAGGCTCGTGCCGATTTCGCCATTCAGGGCCTGCAGGACTTCCGGCCGGCCGGCATGGTTCTCCAGAAGGCCAACCTGCTGCGCCGCCACGCCGGAATCCGACAGCACGACGCCGTCCAGGGCGATGTAGGTGATGCGGATTTCCATGCGTGCCGCGAGTTCACGCAGGACGTTGCCCAGTTCGGAGCGCTCGGCCACGCCGGACAGGGTCCATTCGATGGTTTGCAGGTCGCGCAGCGCGGCCTCCCGGGCCTCACGCTCGATGGTCTGCCCCAGGTTCTGGTGCAGGTGGTACGCCGGCAACCCCACGGCCAGCAGCAGAATGATCCCGAAGGCCAGGAGCAGCCGCAGACGCAGGGAAAGAGTTGGTGTGGTCATGTCGTTCCTAGTCGGCCTGGTTTTCTCGTTTCATGCGGTACCCGATGCCGCGGACCGTCTCCAGCCAGTCGGCATAGGGGCCCAGCTTCTTGCGCAGCCGCCGCACGTGGGTGTCCACAGTGCGCGAATAGCCCTCGAACTCGTAGCCCCAGGCATTGCTCAGGAGCTGTTCGCGGGAGAGCACCTTGCCCTCGTTGCGCACGAATTCACCGAAAAGGTTGAACTCCGTGGGCGTGAGATGCGCGTCGGCCCCGTCCACCAGAAGGGTAAAGGCTTCGAAATCGGCCGCCAAACCCTCGCGCTGCCAGTGGGCGACCTTGGGCATGACGTGCACGTTGCGGCGCAGGACCGTCTTGATGCGCAGCATCAGCTCCCGCGGGCTGAAGGGCTTGATGACATAGTCGTCGGCCCCCAGCTCGAAGCCGAGGATCCGGTCGACCTCGTCCCCGCGGGCCGTGAGCATGATGATCGGTATGTGGGCGCATTCGGAGCTGCCCTTGATGGCCTTGCACACGTCCGTGCCGCTCATGCCGGGCAGCATGAGGTCCAGCAGGACCAGGTCCGGCCGTTCGCTCTGCACCAGCTGCAGGCCCTTCCTGCCGTCGCGGGCCACGAAGCAGTCGTAGCCGCCCGACTTCAGGTGAAAGGCCAGCAGGTTCGCGATATCCGGTTCGTCTTCGATGACGACGATCTTGTGAGCCATTGTTCCCCCTTTTTTCCGCAGCGGCCGCGGGTGACGCCGACCGTACTCTGGCGGGTTACCGACCTTTCGTGACAGCATTGTGACAGCGGCATGAAATTCCTGTAACATTCCCGATTTGACGACTCAACAACGTTGCCGCCGCTTCTTCACGCTTTCGTCGCAATTCCGAAACACATATCGCACAAGAGGGCAGTCACACGCCGCCAGCGTGCATGCCGCACGCTGCGCCGGCCCATTGAGGAAAACGACATGCTCCAAGCCCACACCGCCATCCCGCCTGAAGCGCCCCAGCCCATCCGCGAAATCAGAAGGTTCCTGCACATGCATCGGGCACTGAGCATCTTCGTCTGCCGACTCAAGGATTTCACCCTCTGCCGGGAACTCTACGGCACGCACGTCACCGAAGAAATCGAAAACCTCCTCGTGACCGCCCTGGATGCCTACGCCCAGGCCAACCCGGCGCTGAACGCCCGGCATGCCCTGCGCATCGGGTCCGGCGAGGCGCTGCTGCTGCGTAACCTCTGCCCTCTGGGCGAAGATCGCCTCATGGACCAGGCGTTCAGCCTGAAGATGTCCCTGCAGGCCGCCTTGCGCAAGCACACCATCTCATCTCTCGGCAGGGAGTTCGACATCGAGGTCGGGTTCTCGGTCCTGCACGAATCCCCACTCACGGACAAGGAGCGCGCCCTGCACGAGGCCATCGGGGACGCCAGACGGATGACGCAGGGAGCAGTCAACCTCGAAGCCATCAAGCTGTCCTCCGTCTTCCGCTCCATCGTGCGCAACGGGCAGATCCATGTGCTCTTTCAGCCCATCTACGACTTCAAGAAGGGCACGGTTCTGGCATGGGAGGCCCTGTCCCGCGGACCTCGCGGGTCGGAGTTCGAGTCCCCCGCCCTGCTCTTCGACTTCGCCGAGCAGACCGGGCAGCTCTTCGTCCTGGAACAGACCTGCCGCGCCAAGGCCATCGAAACCGTAGGCGCCCTGGCCCCGGGGCAGAGGTTGTTCCTGAACATCCACCCCCGGGCCGTGGTCGACCCGACCTTCGCCCCGGGCAGGACCCTGGAGCTCATCCAGGCGTACGGCCTCGAACCCGAAAACATCGTCTTCGAGATCACCGAGCGTCATTCCATCAAGGACTTCAGCTCGTTCCACAAGACCCTGGACCACTACCGCAGCCAGGGGTTCAAGGTCGCGGTGGACGACGCGGGAACGGGCTACTCGGGCCTTTCGACCATCGCCGCCCTGCAGCCGGACTACATCAAGGTGGACATGTCCCTGGTGCGGGACATCGACAAGGACCCGGTGCGCCGGGCCCTGATGGAAACCATGGTCACCCTGGCGGGACGCATCGGATCGGAAATCATCGCCGAGGGCATCGAAACCAAGGGCGAGGCCGGCGCCCTGATCGAGATCGGCGTCCACTACGGCCAGGGCTACTTCCTGAGCCGGCCGCATTTCCCCAAGCCCGAGACGCACCTGGACATCAGGGATCTGGTCCCCCTGCGACAGGACGCGCTCAGCCGGCTGTCCTGCTCCATCCCCATCGGCCAGCTGGCCCAAAAGACCATGACGGTCAGCCCGCGCACCCCGGTGCAGTCGGTGCAGCGCATCTTCTCCACCAACCCCGCCCTGACGAGCGTCGTGGTCGTGGAGGACGGCCAGCCCCGCGGGCTGGTCATGGGGTACAGCCTGGACCGGCACCTGGCCACCCTTTACGGCCGGGCGCTGTACGCGGAAAAGCCCGTGTCCCTGCTCATGGACACGGAGCCCATGATCGCCGACGAGCGGGAGCCCGTGGAGTCCGTGGCCAAGAACGCCAACACCAGGGAGATGCTCAAGGCCTACGACGAGGTCATCGTCACCCGCGGCGGCGATTTCCTCGGCGTGGTCACGGTGCAGAAGATGCTGACCACCCTGGCCCAGGTGCAGGTCGAGATGGCCAAGGGCACCAACCCCCTGACCGGCATCCCGGGCAACGTCGCCCTGGAGAAGGAAGTCGAGGCCACGCTGCGCAAGGGCAGGCCCTTCGCCATGCTCTACGCGGATCTGGACCATTTCAAGGTCTTCAACGACGTCTACGGCTTCAAGGACGGCGACCTGGTCATCCTGCTGCTGGGGCGCATCCTGACCTGGGCCATCGCCCGCCACGGCAGCACGGGCGACTTCCTGGCCCACATCGGCGGGGACGACTTCGTGGCCATGGTCTCGCCCGAAAGGGCCGAGCGCATCTGCCAGGCCGTGGTACGCTGCTTCAGGCGGCTCATCCCCCGCTACTACCACCCGCAGGACCGCGAACGCGGCTGGATTCAGGGCAAGGGCCGCGACGGCAGGGAGCAGCGCTTCCCTTTGGTCTCCGTGTCCATCGGCATCGTCGAGTGCAGCGAGAACATCCGGGGGTGCAGCCTGCAGCTTCTCGGGGAAAAGGCGGCGCAGGTCAAAAGCTACGCCAAGTCCCTGCCTGGCAACGTCTATGTCCGCGACCGGCGCGGACACTCGTGCACCGCAGCCCAATAGCGTCGTTATGATAGGGCCGTCTTTTCAGGGCATGGGTGCGCCGGAGCGCAGTTCCTCGACGCCGCAGAGCATGAAGCCGAGGATGGGGCGGCATTTTTCCGCGCATGGCGCGAAGAAGCGCCCGTGGCTCCGGGTGCCCGACCGGTTCTCCCGGCCGACGTAGAACTCGGCCAGGGCCCGGGGGACGAGGCCGTGCAGGGCGGCGTGATGCAGGAGCTTGGGCGCGCAGCACTCGCCGGTGCCCGTGGGCATGGCCCGGCCGAGGAAGACGTCGCGCAGGGGCCGCCGCTGTCCCCGGAAATTGGCCGGCCGGTAGAGCTCGAAAATGCGCTCCATCAGGCCCGCGGACAGCGCCCGGCGTTCGGCCAGGAGATCGCGGCGCAGGGGGCTGTCGGGCGGCAGCGCTTCGATGCGCCGGGTCAGGGCCTTGATGCGCGGCTCGTCGTCGCGGATCGTGCGCCCGAACTCCTCCGGATCGACGACGGGCTGCACCCAGCCCGGCACCTCCCAGACGCCGTTGTACTGTCCGGAGAAGGCCTTCAGCACCACCTCGTTACCCCTCCCGTCCCGGCAGACCAGCACCCCGAACATCTGGCCGCGGGCCGGCCCGAAAAGATAATCGAGGCCAAGGCGCGGATCGTCAATGCCAGGCGGCGCGATGCCGCCCCGCTCCTCGATTTCCCCCATGAGGGCCAGGGCGTGCGGCATCGCGGGAGCGGCCGGGAGGGCGTGCTCCCTCCCGCAGTCCCGGCAGAACCCGACGCAGTCCTCGTCGGACCGGGTCATCCGTCCGCCTGCAGCCCGAAACGCTTCATCTTCCGCCACAGGGAGGCCCGGTCGATGCCCAGGAGCCGCGCGGCCACGGTGCGGTTGCCGTCGACATGGGCCAGGGTCCACTCGATCTGCTCCCGCTCGCACTCCTCCAGGGTCATGGGCTGGCGCTCGCCGGCCCGGACCAGATGGCGCGGGGCTTCGAGCAGTTCGGGCGACAGGTGCACCGGCAGAATCTCGTCACCCGTGCAGAATACCGCCGCGCGCTCGATGATGTTCTGCAGTTCGCGCACGTTGCCCGGAAAGGCGTAGCGGGACAGGATGTCGAGCACTTCGGCCGAGACGCGCGGCGCGGGCCGCCCGCTCTCCCTGGCCGCCTTCTCGGCGAAGAAGTGGGCCAGCAGGGGCAGGTCCTCCAGGCGCTGCGCCAGGGGCGGCATGTCCAGCACCAGGACGTTGAGCCGGAAATAGAGGTCCTGGCGGAAGCGGCCGGCCTCGACCTCGGTCCGCAGGTTCTTGTTCGTCGCCGCCACCAGCCGCACGTCCACGGGGATGTCCGCCGTGCCGCCGACGCGGCGGATGGTCCTCTCCTGCACGGCCCGCAGCAGCTTGACCTGCATGGCCAGCGACATCTCCCCCACCTCGTCGAGGAAGAGCGTGCCCCCCTCGGCGGCCTCGAACAGTCCCTTCTTCTGCCGCGTGGCACCCGAAAAGGCGCCCTGCTCGTGCCCGAACAGCTCGCTCTCCAGCAGCTCCTCGTTGAAGGCGCCGCAGTTGATGGCCAGGAAGCGCGCCTCGGAGCGGCGGCTGAAGAGGTGGACCATGCGCGCGGCCACTTCCTTGCCCGTGCCCGTCTCGCCGAGGATGAGCACCGTCACGTCGGACGGGGCGATGCGCGCGATGGTGCCCTTGAGCTCGCGCATGCAGGGAGCCTCGCCCAAGAGCGGCACGGGCAGGGTCCGATCCTTGAGCTGCTCGCGCAGGCGCGCGACCTCAAGGCGCAGGCGGCGCTTCTCCAGGGCCTTGTGCACCAGGAGCCGGGCCTCGTCGAGGCGGTAGGGCTTGGCCAGATAGTCGTAAGCGCCTGCACGCATGGCCTCCACGGCCGTGTCCACGGTGGGGTAGCCGGTGATGACCACGATCTCGATGTCCGGGTGCCGCTCCTTGGCCGCCTTCAGCAGGGCCAGGCCATCCATGCCTTCCATCATGAGGTCCGTCAGGATCAGGTCGAAGTCGGCGCCCTGCAGAAGCTCCAGCGCCTCCTCCCCACCCCCGGCCGTGACGGTCTCGTGTCCCTGTCGGGCCAGGGCCAGGGCCAGGTTGTCGCGGGAGATGACCTCGTCGTCGACCACGAGGATCCTGGCGGCCCGCTCCGCCGCCCCCCCGTCCCCGGCCCGCGCGGCCCCGCGCGCCGGGCTCATCGCGCGCCCTCGGCGGCACCGGCCAGGGGCAGCCGGACGGTGAAACACGTGCCCCGGCCCGGTTCGCTCTCCACCCCGATGGACCCGCCGTGCTTCTTGATGATGCCGAAGACCACGGCCAGGCCGAGGCCCGTGCCCGTCTCCTTGAGGGTGAAGAACGGGTCGAAGATGCGGCCCATGTGCTCGCGCGGGATGCCGGCGCCCGTGTCCCGGATCTGCAGCACAGCCAGGGGTGCGGACGGGTCCTTGTGCGCGGATAGGGTGATGGTGCCGGGCGGCGTGATGGCCTGGATGGCGTTGATCATCAGGTTGAGGAGCACTTCCTGGAAGCGCTGGCCGTCCAGGGGCAGCTCGATGTCCGGCGGAATGTCGGTCACGATGTTCACGCCCGACGGCACCTCGCTCGACACCAGGCTCACGGCCCGCTGCACGACCTGGTGCAGGGACGTCGCCTTCAGGCTGAAGTCCGTCTCCCGCGCGAACTCCAGCAGTCCCTTGACGATGTCCCGCGAGCGGCTGACCTCCTGGTAGATGTTGTCGAGCATGTGCCGGGTCAGGGTGGGATCCGGCGGCTGGGGCGCGTCGAGGTCCTCCTGCAGAATCTGGCAGGACGTGGAGATGTTGTTCAAGGGGTTGTTCAGCTGGTGGGCGATGCCCGAGGTCAGCACGCCCAGGGAGGCGAGCTTCTTCTCCTGCAGGAGCTGGCTCTGCCTGCGGTCCAGTTCGACGATCATGTGGTTGAAGGCCTCGACCACGCCGCGGGTCTCGTCGCTGGTGTCGGGCAGGGGCAGGGCCTCGAAATTGCCCTGCACGATCTGCCGCGCCGAGCGCTCGATGACGCCCAGCGCCCCGAAGATGCGCCGCCCCACGAGCCAGGAAAAGAAGGCCGCCACGCCAGTGAAGGCGGCGATGGCCAGGACCAGCTGGTGCTTGAGGGTCGCGACGATGCCCAGGATCCTGGCCCGCTGCGTAGCCACGAACCTGTGGACCAGGTCCACGAGGTCCTTGCCCTGGTCGCGCAGGTGCGGGTCGGAAGTCGAGGACTGGACCATGGCGTGCGCATTGCCGTCCGTTTTCAGACCGGCGAAGGTTTCCTTGTAGGAGCTCAGGTCCTGCCGCAGTTCGAACAGCGTCGCACGCCCCTCGCGGTCGGAGCTGCTCAGCCCGCCCTCGGGGTTCTCGATGCGGTCGATGATGCCCAGGGCGCTGTCGCAGTAGCGCAAGGTCTCCACGTAGTCGGCCTCGCCCATGTAGAGGAGGTAGTTCTTCTCGTAGCGGCGGATTTCGAGGATGTCGCTGCTCAGGTCGTCCACGACCTCGGCCAGGGCCAGGGCTTCCTCGATCTGCAGCAGGTACTTGTAGGAGATGCCGCCCAGCACGGAAAACCCGAGGATGCTCAGAATCATCCCGAACAGGACGATGCGGCGGATCTTGCCGCTGGCGAAGCGGGAAATCAGTCCGTACATGCGCCACCTCCCTTGTCGTCCAGGACCACGGCCAGGGCCTGCTCCACCCGCTCGACCAGCGTGACCGGCGGCAGCTCCCCGACGCTCTCGCGCAGGGCCTCCACATCGGCCGCGTTGGCCGCGGGCAGGACGACCATGGCGGCCCGTCCGCGCAGGGCCGCCAGAATCTTCTCGCGCACCCCGCTGACCGGCAGCACCCGGCCCACCAGGGACAGCTCGCCGGACAGGGCCACGTCGGAGCGCGCCGGCCGGCCCGTAAGCAGCGACACCAAGGCCACGGCGATGGTCAGTCCGGCCGAAGGCCCGTCCTTGGCCACCCCGCCGGCCGGGATGTGGATGTGGATGTCGTGGCCCTCGAAGAAATCCTCGGCCACGCCCAGGGCCACGGCGTTGCTGCGGATGAAGCTCAGCGCGATCTGGGCCGACTCCTTGAGCACCCCGCCCAGGGAGCCCGTCAGGATGAGCTGGCCGGGCCCGGTCATGCGCGTGGCCTCGACGAAGATGATCTCGCCCCCCGTCTCGGACCAGACCAGTCCCGTGGCCGTGCCCACGATGGCCCCGGCGGCGGCCGCGTCGTGGCGGAAACGCGGCGGCCCGAGGAGCACCGCCGCGCCTTCGGCGCCCACGGGCGCGGCCACGGCCTCGACCCCGCCGTCCAGGCGCAGACGGGCCAGCTTGCGGCACAGGCGGGCAATCTCGCGCTCCAGGCCGCGCACGCCGGACTCGTTGGTGTATTCGCGGACAATACGCACCAGGGCCTCGGGCAGGATGTCCGGGTACGGGTTGACCAGGCCGTGCTCGCGCAACTGGCGCGGCAGCAGGAAGCGGGATGCGATGTCCATCTTCTCGGCCTCGGAGTAGCCCGAGAACTGCACGACCTCCAGCCGGTCCAGCAGAGGGCCGGCCAGGCGTTCCACGCCGTTGGCCGTGGCGATGAAGAGGACCTCGGACAGGTCGAAGGGGATTTCGAGATAGCGGTCCACGTAGCGCGCGTTCTGCTCGGGGTCGAGGATTTCAAGCATGGCCATGGCCGGGTCGCCCTTCACGTCCTGGCCGATCTTGTCCATCTCGTCGAGCATGAAGACCGGGTTGCGCACGCCCACGCCCCTGAGGGCCTGGAGGATG
The DNA here is from genome assembly GCF_054657795.1 of Desulfomicrobium salsuginis. Classification (NCBI taxonomy): domain Bacteria; kingdom Pseudomonadati; phylum Thermodesulfobacteriota; class Desulfovibrionia; order Desulfovibrionales; family Desulfomicrobiaceae; genus Desulfomicrobium; species Desulfomicrobium salsuginis. Next base: position 2,251,134 of record NZ_BAAHYA010000002.1, read on the forward strand.
CGGCCGGGCATGGCCCCGACGTAGGTCCGCCGGTGGCCGCGCAGCTCGGCCTCGTCGCGCAGGTCGGCCAGGGACATGCGGTAGAAGCGCCGCCCCAACGCCTCGGCGATGGCCCGACCCACGGACGTCTTGCCCACGCCGGGGGGGCCGACGAAGCACAGGATGGGCGCCCGGCTGGTGTAATGGCGCGTGCGGGACTGCAGGGCCGTGCGCACGGCCTCGCGCAGCTCGCTCAAGTCGATGGGTTTGGACAGGTAGTGCACGGCCCCGGTTTTGAGAGCGCGTACGGCCGTGTCCACCGTGGCGTAGCCCGTGACAAGGATGAACTTGGCTTCCGGGGCAACCTCCCTGGCCGCCTCCAGGAGCTGCATGCCGTCCATGCGCTCCATCTTCAGGTCCGTGACGATGCAGTCGAACTCCTTGCGCCTGAGCAGTTCCAGGGCCTCCTCGCCGTTGGCCGCGACGTCCACGTCGTAGCCCTCGCGGCCGAGCACGTGCCGCAGGTTCGAACGGGCGATGGGCTCGTCGTCGACGACCAGCAGCGAGGCCTGGCGCTTGGTCTGCAGCACGCGGGAAGCCAGGTGCTCCAGCACCCGCTCCCGGACCTGCCCCAGGCCCGCGTGACTGCCGTCGAAGACCTTCGCCGCCTGCCCCAGGTCGAGATTGTCCTGGGTCAGGGCGCTCCACGGCAGGGCCAGAATCGTTTCCACGTAGTTCAGGGCGATGGAGTATTCCCCCACGGACGAGTCGGTCTTCTCCATCCGGCCGATCTCTGACTCCAGCACCGCCCGCACGTTCTCGGGCACATCGGCCTGCCGGCATTTTTCCCGAAGTCCCGTAGGGTCCTCGGTCTGGGCCGGCGCCTCAACTTCCTGCTTGCGAAAAAACATCGGTCAATCCCCTGCCTGGCGCCCTGTCGTGTCCCGTCGCTGCAATCTGCAACACCGCTGCAATCTGCAGCACCTCCGGCAAACCGGGCTTGTTATAGATTTCACGTTCTCGGCGTTGTAATTTGCAACATCGCACAAAACCCCGCAATTCTTCCACTCAAAATTACAGCCCTGATTTCAGCATGTTATAAAAAAACAAACTTCTGGCACGGGCCTTGTTTAAGGCCAGGCATCACTTTTAACGCGAGGTTAGCAAAATGAGCACCATCCGAGAAACGATTGAAGACACCTACGCTGCCAATGCCTTTGCCGAACGGGGCCTGACCAAGGAAGCCCAGATTCTGCTCAAGGGTGAAAGCCGCCAGACGGCGGTCAAGGCCGATGCCGTCAAGCAGGTCGAAAAGCGCCCGCGTCCCACGCTCCACGCCAAATAGGCCCACCAACCGCGCAGGAGCGAACAGATGCCTCGAAACTGGTTACGAAACACGTTGCACCCGGGCACGCCCAGCCTGCGGCGCGCCAAATCCGTCGAAGACCGCCTGGCCGACTACACCGAAGCCGTGGCTCTGGCCGAGGCCGGGGAACAGATGCTCGCCTCGGACATCATCCGGCACAGCGGCACGGGGCGCAGGCGCATTCTGGTCATCGGGCACGGCTGCACCTTCTCCTCGCACCTGGGGGAATACGCCCTGAGCGTGGCGGAGCGGATGGGCAGCGACCTGCTCTTCCTGAGCGTCGGCCTGCCCAAGAAAGACCCGAACTGGCGGGAGTCGTTCAGCCAGCTGGCGGACAACGCGGCCGGCCACTGGCGGGAAGCCGCGGAGCGGCAGAATCTGAATGTCCAGCACGAAGTGCGGTTCGGCACCGTGGACGAGGCCGTGAGCGAGCTCGTCCGCAGCTGCGGCCGCATCGAATTCATTCTCAGCGAACCTGAAGAAGGCGAGCAGGTCCTCGGCCAGACAGGTCTGGCGCTTTTCACGGTGAAGTGACGGCCGTCCCGAAGACGGGATCGATCCAACGCAACTCAACCGCTGCAAGCGGATACAACCAACATGGAGAACACAATGGCCTCATCTGAAAAGACATCGAAACCCCTCGGAAAGACTCTTGTCTTCGGCGCCTTGACCGCAGCCTTCTACACGGGATTTTTCGCTTACGGCGACGCCATCGCGGCCCAATTCGCGCAGGGTTCTTTCTGGGCGGCAGGACCCATCGCCACGGTTTTCGCCGTGTCCTACCTGCACGGCGAATTCGCCAGCAACCTGTGGGCGACCCTGGGCGTTTCCGCGATCCGCAAGGATACGCGCAAGACCGCGGAAGCCACCAAGCGTCCGGCCCAGCGCCCTGTCCTCAACGCCTGATCCCACGTCACGAAGGAGACATCGTAATGGATATCTTAAGCCTCGATCCCACCAAGTTCATTGACCTCAACACCATGGCCGTCATCTTCCTCTTCCTGGTCGGCTTCATCGGCGGCCTGGTCAGCGGCTTCATCGGCTCCGGCGGCGCCTTCGTGCTCACCCCGGGCATGATGAGCCTAGGCGTGCCCGGCACCGTGGCCGTGGCCAGCAACATGTGCCACAAGTTTCCCAAGGCCCTGGTCGGCGCCATCAAGCGCTACCGCTACGGCCAGGTCGACGTGAAGATGGGCCTGATCATGGCCGCTTCGGCCGGCATCGGCGTGCAGATCGGCATCAAGATCCAGCAGGTCATCCTGGCCATGTGGGGCCAGGCCGGGTCCGACCTCTACGTCAGCCTGTCCTTCGTCTTCGTGCTGGTCTTCGTGGGTGGCTACGTCATGAAGGACGCCATCAAGTGCGCCCGCTGCGGCGGCGAGGAAGAGACCACCGCCCTGGCCAAGCGCCTGCAGAAGATCGAGCTGTGGCCCATGATCAACTTCCCGCGCTCGGGCCTGCGCATCTCCCTGTGGTTCACCCTGCCCGTGGGCTTCGCCACCGGCATCCTGGCCGCCACCATCGCCGTCGGCGGATTCGTGGGCGTGCCCGGCATGATCTACGTCATGGGCGTTCCCGGCCTCATGGCCTCGGCCACGGAACTGGTCATCGCCTTCGTCATGGGCCTTGGCGGCTCCATCAACTGGGCCATGCACGGCATGGTCGACATCCGCCTGGTGCTCATCATCCTCGGCGGGTCGCTCCTGGGCGTGCAGCTCGGCGCCATCGGCACGACCTACGTGCGGCCGCACATGATCAAGATGGTCATGGCCACCATCATGCTCATCGTCGCCGTCAGCCGCGGCCTGGCCCTGCCGACCTACCTGGTCAAGCTCGGTTTGATGGAACTTCCCGAATCGGCCCTGAGCCTGCTCAAGAACGTGAGCTTCGCCTCCATGTGCCTGGCCCTTCTGGTCGGCTCCGTCATCATCCTCGGCAGCATGTGGAACGGCCGCAAGGCCCAGGCCGGCGCCGCGAGCTGAGCGTCCTTCCTGTCCCGAAGTCGACAAGCGAGCCCCCTCGAACCGGGGGCTCGCTTTTTTTCGCACTGCGCGGCAATTTCCGGCAACCCGCTTTTCATGGCGCCCGACATGAGCTATCAGTCAAGAAGGAATTCGCGTCCCTCGCTGTCACATCTCCGTCACAATCGCCTCAACATCCTGTAACATTGCGCGCCTAGTTACTCCTCCAACGCATGATGCGAAACTCAAGTTTGAAACATCGCCAAGGAGGCACCGTTATGAACCGTTTCCTGAAGAAAGCCGTTTTCACCCTGGCCCTGCTCGTCGTCGGCAGCGGCATGGCCCAGGCCCGCGACCAGGTCAAAATCACCGGCTCGTCCACCGTCTTCCCCTTCTCCAGCTATGTGGCCGAAGAACTGGGCGCCACCACCAAATTTCCCGCCCCCGTCGTCGAGTCCACGGGTTCCGGCGGAGGCCACAAGCTGTTCGGCGCCGGCATGGGCCCGAACACCCCCGACATCGCCAACTCCTCCCGCCGCATGAAGGACAGCGAGTTCGAGACCGCGACCAAGAACGGCGTCGTCGACATCACCGAGGCCAAGATCGGCTTCGACGGCATCGCCATCGCCCAGAACAAGGAAAACCCGGCCATGAGCCTCTCCCTGGAGGAGCTGGCCTCCGCCGTGGCGGCCGACATCCTCGTCGACGGCAAGCTCGTTCCGAACCCCTACACGATGTGGAACGAGATCAACCCGAGTCTGCCCGCCCGCAAGATCGTCTTCTACGGCCCGCCGACCTCCTCCGGCACCCGTGACGCCTTCGAGGAAATGGTCGTCGAGAAGGTTTTCGGCAAGAAGGAAGGCTACCCCAAGGATTACAAGAAGATCCGCCAGGACAGCGCCTACGTCCCGGCCGGCGAGAACGACAACCTGATCGTGCAGAAACTGGCCAAGGACAAGGACGCCTTCGGCATCTTCGGCTACAGCTTCCTGGAAGAGAACGCCGACACCATCCAGGCCGCGGCCGTGAACGGCGTCGTGCCCGGTCCCGAGAGCGTCGCCTCCGGCAAGTACCCCATCTCCCGTTCCCTGTACTTCTACATCAAGAACGCCCACTACGACGCCGTCCCCGGCCTGAAGGAATACGTGGAGCTGTTCATGAGCGAAAAGATGATCGGCAAGGACGGACTGCTGAAGGGCATCGGCCTCATCCCGCTGCCTGACGACGCCCGCGCCAAGGTCCGCGAGGACGTGCTGGCCAAGAAGAAGCTGACCCTGGACGACCTGAAGAAGTAAGCACCGGGCTCAATCATGTCCCCGAAGGGCCGAGCCGTTATCCGACGGACCGGCCCTTTGCCGCGACCGACACAAAGCGAGGAATCTCGTGACCACAACCTACCTGGCCCAATACCTGTTCGCAGGACTCCTGCCCCTGGCGCTCTTCGGCTATCTCGCGGGCCGCAGAAAGATCCGCGCCCAGCAGGACCCCAGCGCCAGATACAAGGCCTCCGAAAACCTGTTCGGCTGGTACGCCGTAACCAGGATGCTCCTGCCCGCCGTCATCGTCAGCGCGGGCGCGACGATTCTGGACCTTTTCGACCTCATTGACGTCCCCTGGCCCATGGTCGCGGCCACGGCGCTGCTGCTTGGCGCCGGAGCCATGTGGATCGGCCTCAAGGCCATCGCCCCGGGGCTGCGCGTGCGCACGGCTCTGGAGAAGACCATCGTCCGCATCCTGCTGCTGGCCTCGCTCATCTCCATCCTGACGACCATCGGCATCGTGCTGTCCATCGTCTTCGAGGCCGTCCACTTTTTCCGCATCGTCAATTTCTGGGACTTCCTGACGGGCACAACCTGGAACCCTGACGGGGCCACCATCGGCGAGGGCGGCGCGCAGCACCTCTTCGGTTCGGTGCCGCTCTTCGCCGGCACCTTCATGATCACGGCCATCGCCATGTGCGTGGCCATCCCGGTGGGGCTCTTCTCGGCCATCTGCATGTCCGAGTACGCATCCCTGCGCGTCCGGCGCATCGCCAAGCCCGCCCTGGAGATCCTGGCCGGCATCCCGACCGTGGTCTACGGCTTCTTCGCGGCCATCACGGTCAGCCCCTTCATCGTGCGTCTGGCCGAAAGCGTGGGGCTGCAGGCGGATTTCACCAACGCCCTGAGCCCGGGCCTGGTCATGGGCATCATGATCATCCCGCTGGTCTCGTCCCTGTCCGACGACGTCATCAGCTCCGTGCCCCAGAGCCTGCGCGAGGGTTCCCTGGCCCTGGGCGCGTACCCGTCGGAAACCATCAAGCGGGTCGTGCTGCCGGCCGCGCTGCCGGGCATCGTCTCGGCCTGCCTGCTGGCCATCTCCCGCGCCGTGGGCGAAACCATGATCGTGGTCATGGCCGCCGGCCTGCAGCCCAACCTGACGTGGAACCCGCTGCAAGGGATGACCACGGTCAACGTGCGCATCGTCGACGCCCTGACGGGCGACCAGGCCTTCGACAGCCCCGAGACCCTGGCGGCTTTCGGCCTGGGCCTGGTCCTGCTGGTCCTGACCCTGTGCCTGAACATCGTGTCCCTGACCGTCATCCGCAAGTTCCGTCAGAAATACGAGTAGGAGAAACCATGAGCATCCACATCGACCCGCGCAGCCTACGCAGGCGCAAGAACCGCGAAGCCCAGTTCAAGGCCCTCTCCTACATGGCCATCTCCGTGGCCGGCATCTTTCTGGTCATCTTCTTCGCCGACATCGTGCGGCAAGGCTACACGGCCTTCCAGCAGACCGAAATCGCCGTCGAGATCACCTACACCCAGGACATCTACGACAACCCGCGCTCGGCCATCGACGCAAAGATTGCGCCCCTGATCAGCCGGGGCGTGACCCGCATCCTGCCCATGCACCTGCGCGAAAACCCGCAGCTCATGGGCAAGACGGAAAAGCTCTGGGTCCTGGCCAACGCAGAGGTAGACCAGCACGTCAAGGGCAAGGCCAACCGGCTCAAGCCGCGAGAAGTCACCCTGGTCGACGAAATGCGCGCGGCCGGGGAAATCAGGAAGGCCTTCAACACCGGCTTCTTCACCAACGGCGACTCCAAGCTGCCGGAAATGGCGGGCATCCTGTCCGCGGCCGTGGGCACCCTCTACCTTCTGGCCATCACCTTCGCCTTCAGCTTCCCGGCCGGTGTCATGGCCGCCATCTACCTGGAGGAATTCGCGCCGGACAACCGGCTGATGCACATCGTCGAGGTCAACATCAACAACCTCGCGGCCATCCCGTCCATCCTCTTCGGCCTGCTGGGTCTGGCCATCTTCATCAACTTCATGGGCTTCCCCCGCTCCTCGGCCCTGGTGGGCGGCCTGACGCTGGCGCTCATGACCCTGCCGGTCATCATCATCGCCACCCGCGCGGCCATCCGGGCCATCCCGGACTCCATCCGCGAGGGAGCCCTGGCCCTGGGCGCCACCCACTGGCAGGTGGTCTGGGATCACGTCCTGCCCCTGTCCCTGCCGGGCATCCTGACGGGCACCATCATCGGCCTGGCCCGCGCCATCGGCGAGACGGCGCCGCTTCTGATCATCGGCATGGTGGCCTACATCCAGGACATGCCCCGCGGCGTGACCAGCGCGGCCACGGTCCTGCCGGCCCAGATCTACGTCTGGTCGTCGGAGTCCCTGCGCGCCTTCACCGAGCGCACTTCTGCCGGCATCATCGTGCTGCTGGCGGTACTCCTGTCCATGAACGCCGTGGCCATCATGCTGCGCAACAAATACGAACGGAAATGGTAGCCGCGGCCTGACCGCAGCGACGGCGCGCCATCTCCGCCATGCCGGGGCCGCTGCTTGACGATGTCAGCCCGTCAAGATAGCGGCCTTCGGTGTCTTTGCCCCCTTCCGAAACGTCATCGAGGCCGACATGTCGCAGCGCAGCACCATCAGCTACTTTCTCGAATCCATCATCCTTTCCGTCCTCGGTCTGGCGGTCGCCTTCTTTCTCGGCTTCCAGTCCGGGGGCATGTCCGGCGCCCTGGCCTTCCTACTGACCACGACCCTGCTGGCCTGCCTTGAAACGTCCGTCTCCCTCGACAACGCCGTGGTCAACGCGACCGTGCTGCGGGTCATGACACCCTTCTGGCGCATCATGTTCCTGACGGTCGGCATCGCCATCGCGGTGTTCGGCATGCGCATCCTCTTCCCCATTCTGATCATCTCCGTGGCCGGGAACATGGAGTTCGGACAGGCCTGGCTCATCGCCACCACCCGGCCCGAAGAGTACCGGCACATCATGGAAGGCAGCCATCTCGGCATCATGGGCTTTGGCGGCACGTTCCTGCTCATGGTCGCCCTGACCTACTTCCTGAACAAGGAGAAGGAGACGCACTGGCTGCCCGTGGTCGAGAAGATGCTGATCAAGGTCGGGGGCGTGGACAACGCCGCGGCCAGCATGGCCATCGGCCTGGTCATGGCCACGACCATGTTCATCCCGTCCACGGAAAAATACGTCTTTCTGATCAGTTCCCTGAGCGGGTTCGCGGTGCACGCCCTCATCGACGTGCTCAAGCATGTGGTGGGCGGTGGCGACATCGCCACCGTAGCGGGCAGGAACGGGCTGGTGGGCTTTCTGTACCTGGAGGTGTTGGACAGCAGCTTTTCCTTCGACGGCGTGGTGGCGGCCTTCGCCATCACCAACAAGTTCTGGCTCATCGCCATCGGCCTCGGGATAGGCGCGCTCTTCGTGCGCTCCATGACCGTGTATCTGGTGGAAAAGGGCACCCTGGAGCAATACAAGTACCTGGAGCCGGCCGCCTTCTGGGCCATCGGATTTCTGGTCCTGGTCATGTTCATGTCGGCCGCGGGGCACCATCTGCCCGGCGGCGAGGTGACCACGGGCCTGGCCAGCATGGTCATCCTCGGGGCGGGCGTGCTGACGAGCGTCATCCAGAAGCGGATCGAAGACCGGCTGCGCGAGTGCAGACAGGACCGGGGCTGATTCCCGGAAGCCGAAAAAGCCAGGAGTGATGCGTGTGATGCCGACTCTTCCCGAAGATGAACAGGTCCGAGGCGGGGTGTACCTCTGCCAGACCGGCCAATGCGTGTCCTGCGGCAGCTGCTGCGGGCTCTACAACGTCCGCGGCCTGTCGCGCGAGGGCCTGCGGGACATGCTGGACGACCGCCGCCGGGCTTTCGCCGCGGTTCCGCGCACCATCGACGCCATCCTGGCCTTCGAACAGGAACGCCTGGCCCTCGAAGGCCGCGACCATCCCATTCCGGATTTTCACCACTGCGCCTTCGTCGGCCTGATCCGCGACGGCGGCGAGCGCGTGGGCTGCCTGCTCCACCCCCTGGCCGACGGCAACGCCGGCGTGGACTGGCGGGGCCTGAGCTTCTACGGCGGGGCGGCCTGCAAGCTTTTCTTCTGCCCGACCTACGACCGGCTGGAAGCGAGATGGAAGCGCCTGGTCCGCCACGTCATCGACGACTGGTTCGCCTACGGCCTGATCATCCCCGAGCACCGCCTCCTGGCCGCCCTGCTCGGCGCCGTCGAGGCTCGCCTGGGACGCGAACTGGACCCGGACGCGCTCTCCCGCGACGGCCAGGCCGCCCTGGCCGAACTGCTGCGCATCAAGCTCGACTGGCCGCTGCGCGCCCCGGACGCGCCCCTGGCCTGGAACTTCTTCAGCACTCGCGGGACCGAACGGACCGGATTCAACGCCGATCAATCCGGCGACCCGCTGCTCTTGCTGGCCCTGCACGAACTGGACACCCTGCCGGAACACGCCGCGCAGGCCCTCGCGCGCCTCGAAGCACTCCTCGACAGCGCGGTGGTCGCCCTCTCCCGGAAATGAAAGGACCGGCGCGAAGCCGGTCCTTGGGGTGAGGGGCGGGTCATCCGCCGACGGTCACTCGACGTGGATGTCTATGGCCTTGGGCCGCGTCTTCTCGGTCTTGGGCAGATGCAGGTGCAGCATGCCGTCCTTGAAGACCGCCTTGATGCCGTCCGGGTCCACGTTGTCCGGCACCGTGAAGCGCCGCACGAAGGTGCCCGTGAACCGCTCCACGCGGTGATACTTCCTGTCCTTTTCTTCCTTCTCGGTCTTGCGCTCACCCTGGATCGTCAGCACCCCGTTCTCAACGGACACCTTGACATGGTCCTTCTCCACGCCGGGAATATCGGCCTTGATCAGAAACTCGGTTTCGGTCTCGGCAATATCCACCCGCGGAGTCCAGTCGCTGGAGGAGAGCGCCTCCTGCCCGCCGCGCGGCCATCCCACGGCCTTGGTATACCGATCGAACATGTCCTCGATTTCCCGCCAAGGATCCCATTTCATCAGTGTCATGGCCAACCTCCTTCCGTGACCTGTCTTCAATGTGTTCCACGGTCCCGGATCGCTCCCGGGTCAAAGAACAGTTAAGACGGCAGCACGGACAGTCAAGGACCGGAGGCCTTTTCCCATGCGCATTCTCTTTATTATTTCAATATATTGAGCCACTGCAGGCCATTACATCCGGCCGAAGGAGAAAAAGAGATGTTCGGCCGGGGCGCGTGTTCACGCATCCGTGCCGGCCAGATAGGCGGCCAGAGCCAGGGCGTAGAACTTGGAGCGGTCGGAGTCCCCGCGCGACGGGACGACCAGGGGGCAGCTCGCGCCAACGACGATGCCGGCCATGGGCAGGTCCATGAGGCTGGTCACGGCCTTGTAGAGCACGTTGCCGGTGACGATGTTGGGCGCGCAGAGAATGTCCGCGCAGCCGGCCACGGGGTGGTCCACTCCCTTGGCCCGGGCCTTGTCCCGGGAGACGGCGATGTCCAGGGCGAAGGGGCCGCCGATGACGGCGTCGCCGAAGATGCCCATGCGCGAAAGCCTGGCCAGGATGTCGGCGTCCTTGCTGGAGACCATGTCATTGTAGGAGACCTTTTCCGTGGCCGAGAGCACGGCCACCTTGGGCGGGTCCATGCCGAGGCGCTTGGCCACGTCCACGGCGTTCTTGATGATGTCGATCTTGCGCGTCAGGGTCGGCGAGATGTTCACGCCCGCGTCGGTGACAATCAGAAGCCGCTCCTCGCGCGGGTGGGGGAAGACGCCGATGTGGCTCAGCAGGCCCTCGCCGCGCTTGCGGCCGAGCACCGCACGCAGCAGCACGTCGGTCTTGACCCCGCCTTTCATCAGGAACCCCGCCCGCCCTTCCTGCAGAAGGTCGAGGGAGAGTTTGAGGGCGGCGGCCGTGTCGGGTTCGTGCAGGCACTCGAAGCCGGAAAAATCCGTTCCCGCCAGCTCCGGCAGGGTCTTCATGCGCTCCACATCGCCGACGAAGACCGGCTCGGCCAGGCCCTGGCGGTGGGCCTCCAGGCCGGCCAGGACCGCGTTGGCCTCGGCGCAGGCCGCGATGACCACGCGCGCGGCCGTGCTGCGGGCGCGGACCAGCTCGACCATGCGGTCGAGTGTGGTCACGGCGGCCATCAGCCGTCCCCCCGCGACAGGGCGATGAGACCCGTACGGCTCAGGGACTGGATGCCGTGGGGCGCCAGGGTGCGGATGAGGCCCGCGACCTTGCCCTGGGGAGCGGCGAGCTCGGCCGAGATGGTCTCGTTGCCCATGTCGATGACGTTGGCGCGGAAAACCTCGAAGATCTGCAGAATCTGGCTGACGGACGCCGGGGTGATGCGCACCTTGATCATGACCAGCTCGCGGTCCATGAGGTCGCGGTCCGAAAGGTCCTCGAGGCGCAGGACAAAGCCAAGGGATTCGATCTCGCGGGTCACGTCGCCGACCTTTCCGTCGCCGGCCTCGACGCAGATGATCATGCGCGAAACGTCCTCGCGCTCGGTCTCACCGCAGGAGATGGAGCGGATGTTGATGTCGTGGCGCTCGAAAACGTGGGCCATGGCGGCCAGGACGCCGGGCTTGTTCTGGACCAGGGCGGAGATGGTGTGGCGCATGGGGGCTCCTTGGATGCGTTGCGTACGTACCTGCCGCATATGTCAGGGCTTGGCCGTCGAGGCAAGGCGGCCGCGGATGCTTCAGGCCTGGACGGAAAGGCATGGATTCCCGCCTTCGCGGGAATGACACCGGGGCGAGGTGGCCAACCTTTGCGGGTAAGGCACCAAGGGCTTCAGATTCTGCTCCGGCCTCCCGCACAGCCGACACGTCATCCCCGCGAAGGCGGGGATCCATGCCTTTGTATCCTTTCCGTCAACAGCCCCGCATCAGGCGTTCCAGTCCAGGATGACCTTGCCGGACTTGCCCGAGCGCATGACGTCGAAGCCTTTCTGGAAGTCCTCGGCCGCGAAGTTGTGGGTGATGACCGGGGCCATGTTCAGGCCGCTCTGCAGCATGGCCGTCATCTTGTACCAGGTCTCGAACATCTCGCGTCCGTAGATGCCTTTCAGCTTCAGGCCCTTGAAAACGACCTGGCCCCAGTCGATGGCCGTGTCGCCGGGCATGATGCCCAGCAGGGCCACGTGGCCGCCGTGGTTCATCTGAGCGAGCATCTCGCGGAAGGCGGCGGGGCTGCCGGACATCTCCAGGCCCACGTCAAAGCCCTCGGCCATGTGCAGGTCGGCCATGACCTCGGACAGGGATTCACTGGCGACGTTGACGGCGCGGCTGACGCCCATCTTGCGGGCCAGGTCCAGGCGGTAGTCGTTGACGTCGGTGATGACCACATGGCGCGCCCCGCAGAAGCGGGCGATGCCGGCGGCCATGACGCCGATGGGGCCGGCGCCGGTGATGAGCACGTCCTCGCCGACCAGATCGAAGGACAGGGCCGTGTGCGTGGCGTTGCCCAAGGGGTCGAGCATGGCGGCCACGTCGCCGGAGATGGTGTCGGGCACCTTGAAGGCGTTGACGGCCGGCACGCAGAGGTATTCGGCGAAGCAGCCGGGGCGGTTGACGCCCACGCCGATGGCGTTGCGGCAGAGGTGGCGCTTGCCGGCCTTGCAGTTGCGGCAGTGGCCGCAGGTGATGTGCCCCTCGGCCGAAACCCGGTCGCCGACCTTGAGGCCGCGCACCTCGGAACCGATCTCGACGATGCGGCCGACGAACTCGTGGCCCACGGCCATGGGCACCGGGATGGTCTTCTCGGCCCAGGCGTCCCAGTTGTAGATGTGGATGTCGGTGCCGCAGATGGCGGTCTTTCCGACCTTGATCAGAATATCGTTATGGCCGACCTCGGGCACCGGGATCTCTTCCATCCAGATCCCGACCTCGGCCTTGGCCTTCACCAGCGCTTTCATCTTTTCCATTTCTTTATCCTCGCATCTCTCTGAAATTTAATTCTCAACGTCACAAAATCTTGAAGATGGATTCCCGCCTACCCATGCTGGGCACACGTTCGCGGGAATGACGGGAGTGGCAGCATCCGCGACCTCACTTACGACAACCCGACATAACGTGAACGACGTAAGGGACAACGCTCAAGGCTTTGCGGTTCGCCGGGATGGCGGGTCGTCGACTGTCTGACTGAGCCAGGCATCGTTTGTCGCATTGTCGCCTTTCGCTCGAAGAGCAGGCCTGCGTTCGGCAGCGGCGACAATGCGACTCTACGAGGCCGGCGAAGGAGTTTCGACGATCCGCCATCCCGGCGAACCGCAAAGCCTCCCCCGTCATGCCTGAGCCCTTCTCCCATCCCAGTTCTCCAGCTAAATCACTCCCAATTCCTTCCCAACCTTCACGAACGCCGCCACGGCCCGCTCCAGATGCTCCCGCGTATGCGCCGCGCTCATCTGCGTCCGGATTCTCGCCTGCCCCTTGGGCACCACCGGGAAGCTGAAGCCCACGACATAGATCCCCTCCTCCAGCATCCGCGCGGCCATGCGCTGGGCCAGCACCGCATCGCCGAGCATGACCGGGATGATGGGGTGCTCGCCGGGGACCAGGGTGAACCCGGCCTCGGTCATGGCCTTCCGGAAATACTGGCTGTTCTCCACGAGCCTCGCCCGCAACTCCGGCTCACGCCGGACCAGGTTCAGCACTTCCAGCGACGTGGCCGCAATGACAGGGGCCAGGGTGTTCGAAAACAAGTACGGCCGCGAACGCTGCCGCAGCCATTCGACGATCTCTTTGCGCCCCGAGGTGTAGCCGCCCGAGGCCCCGCCCAGGGCCTTGCCCAGGGTGCCGGTGATGATGTCCACGCGGCCCATGACCCCGCAGTGCTCGTGGGTGCCGCGGCCGTGCTCGCCCATGAAGCCCACGGCGTGGGAGTCGTCGACCACGACCAGGGCGTCGTGGCGGTCGGCCAGGTCGCAGATGGCCTTCAGGTCGGCGATGCTGCCATCCATGGAAAAGACGCCGTCCGTGACGATGAGCCGGTACCGGCAATCTCCTGCCGCCTTGAGCTGCGCTTCCAGGTCGGCCATGTCGCCATTGGCGTAGCGGAAGCGTTTGGCCTTGCAGAGGCGCACGCCGTCGATGATGGAGGCATGGTTCAGGGCGTCGGAGATGACGGCGTCCTCGGCCCCGAGCAGGGTCTCGAAGAGGCCGCCGTTGGCGTCGAAGCAGGAGCTGTAGAGGATGGTGTCGTCGGTGCCCAGGAACTCGGACAGGCGGTCCTCCAGCTCCTTGTGCACCCCCTGGGTGCCGCAGATAAAGCGCACCGAGGACAGGCCGTAGCCCCAGCGGTCCAGGGCCTTGTGCGCGGCCTCGGTCAGGCGCGGGTCCCCGGCCAAGCCGAGATAGTTGTTGGCGCAGAAGTTGAGCACCTCGCGGCCGCCGGCCACGGTGATGCGCGCGCCCTGGGTCGAGGTGATGACCCGCTCCGCCTTGTACAGGCCGTTGTCCCGCAGCTCGGCCGTCTGCCGCGCCAGATCCTCGAGTATCCGTTTCATGCCTTCCCCTCCGATAAATTTCGATTTGCGTAATTTTATCGCGATAAAATTTCTTGTCAAGAAATCAGGGGACAATATATTGCTGAATGCGCGAAACACACCCTCTGCCAAGGCCGCCACAAAAACTTGCCGGCCGGGAAGGGGTCACGTAAGAGCGTCGCGGGAGAAGAACGTGAGTGAAAAGGACTTGAATCTCGACCAGATGGACCGGCAGATCATCGACGCCCTGCAGAAGAACGGGCGCGAATCCTACAAGAGCATCGCCCAGAAGCTGGGCGTGTCCGACGGGACGGTGCGGCTGCGCACGGAGCGCATGATCAGAAGCGGGTACCTGCGCATCTCGGCCTCGGTGAACCCCATGTTCTTCGAGGACGGCCTGACGGCCACGGTGGGCGTGAGCCTGGAGGGCCGGGCCAACGCCGAGATCATGCGCGCCATCGCCGCCCTGGACGGGGTGCAGTCCGTGGCCAACGTCTCGGGGCGCTTCGACCTGCTGGTGGAGATACACGTCTCCTCGCGAAATGACCTGCGCCGCTTCCTGGTCGACGACCTCTCGGCCCTGGGCGGCATCCAGAACACCGAGACGTTCCTCTATCTCGAAACCATCGACAAGTGGGTGCGCCAGCGCTCCGAAGGAACCGAATGAGCCATATCCTGCACGGGTTCACGGACCCGAAATATCTCGACGTCATGATCGCCAAGGCCGAGACGCAGCTGAAAGAGGCGGAAAACGAAGAGGACCGGCAGCGTTTCGCCGCCTACCTGGAAGTTCTCAAGGGCTGGAAGGGCAAGCTCGCCGCCAGCCGCGACGTCTGCACGCCCGAAACCCCGGAATAGCACGGGTCCGCGGCACCAAGGCCCCCGCCCATGAGAAGGGCCGTCAGTTCGCCCCGGTCCAGCCTGGTTTCGTACCCCTCCCCCAGCATCCGCAGCGCATCCCTGCGCGCATCCCGGCCATGCAGCTCGGCCCAGCACCTGAACACGTCCCGGGCGCGGCCGCGTAGCGTCTCTTCGGGCGCCCTTGCGGCCGCGGCATGGAGCGCCTCCATCGCCTCCGGCTCGGGCAGCCGGGCCAGGCGATCGGTGAAGAGTCTTTTGTAGCGTTCCAGGGACGCGGCCACATGGCTCTCCTGAACCACGGACAGCCCCGACCACCCGGCCCGCATCCACTGGAAGACCCCGCTGACGACCGCACCCTCCCCCTGCAGATAGACGCCGACGGACACGTTGGTCTGGATGCGCGACGACACCCAGCCAAGCCCCGTCCTGGTCAGCCCCTTCTCCCCGGTGTAGACGTAGCGGCCGTCCCCGTCGTTCCCCAGAGCATACCCCTTGGTGCCGACCTCAGAATCCCCGGCCTGTACGCTGACGGACAGCACTGCCCCTTCCTCGGGAAGCAGGATGACGGCGCGGCGCAGCGTCATGCCGTAGCACCCGCCGGTGGACGGGTCGGGCGTGGTCCGGTCGTACTGCTCGCCGCGCACGATGACCGGGCCGGACGGTGGCCACGGATCGGCCCACAGGCGCCGCTGCCGTTCATCCGCCCCGGGCGTGGTCCAGACGGACGAGCGGATGGAAAAGGGCTTGACGACCTCCTGGGGGATCAGCGGGTTGTAGAGGTAGCGCAACAGGCGCCGCAGAGGCATGCGGATGGGGAAGCCCTGGAAGGCCCCCGGAGCATCCTGGTACCTGGGCAGGCTCGTCGCGGCGTCGGCGTTGGCGCGCACATGGGCGAGGACCGGCGCGATGCGGGACGGATCGGGCTCGCCACCGGCCAGGAGTTCCGTGCAGAGGTAGTCCACGGCCGCCTGCAACCCAGCGGGCACAGTCGGCCCTTCCTGCGCCTCCGCCGGACCGGCCGCCACGAGAAGGACGAGGGCGAGCCCCACGCCCCACCCTCTTCCGAAGCGGGATGAGGCGCTCACGCTAAATTTCCCCTTCCCTGACCGCGAAGCGCACCACGGAATCCGTGACGGAGCTGCGCCCCGTATACAGAAACACGGCCAGGAACACGCCCTGCAGCAGGAGCAGCACGGGCAGACTCCACAGGGCGGCGACCCCTCGGCCGAGATGCGCCTGGACCCCGGACGCATCGAGCATCAGGGCCGGGACCAGCCCGTACAGCACACCGAGACCGGCCATGATCTGATAGGCCGAAATCTTGCGTTCGCCCCGGTAGTCGGCCCGAAGAAACTCGGAAACGACGCGCCAGACCTGCGTGGTCACCAGGGGCAGGACCATGGCCATGGAGAAGTTCCCGGCCGCGAAGAAGGCCATGCCGAGGCAGGCCGCGCCGCAGTAGAGGTAGGCCGTCAGAAGCTGCACCGGCACCAGCCTGTGCCCGCACAGGCCGTGGGCGTAGGCGGCCTTCTTGGTCTTCCCCTCGAAGACGATGTTCCATCTTTCAAACAGGCCGCGCCACGGCGCGGGCAGCGTGTCCACGGGGCGGCCGTAGCAGCACCCGAAGCTCAGGCAGGCCATGCGGCCCACGCCCTCGCCCACGGCGTAGGCCACGGACAGGGCCGCCAGGGCCGGCAGCACGGCCCCGGAACCCGTTGCGCCGACCACGGCCCAGGCCACGAAAGGCGCGACGACGATGCCGACGAAGACCGCCCCGCCCACGGTCAGGGTGTTGCGCTTGCCCTCCACCAGCCGGGCCACGATCTTCGAGGCCGGGATGCACAGTCCGAGCATGCCCGCGACCATGAGGCAAAGCCCCGCCAGGCCCATGCCCACGGAGGCCAGCAGCGTCACGGCCACGGCCGTGGCCAGTGCGTAGGCCAGGGCGCTCAGGACCCCGTACCAGGTCAGGTTGAGGCCCCGCCAGGAGCCGTCCTCGTTCCTGGTCAGCGGGACGCTGGCCAGCATCTGCCAGCGCTCGCCGGGCAGCGTGCGGCCGCCCCAGGCGATGAAGGCGAAGAGCGCCGCCCCGAAAGCGATGATTCCCGGATATTCCATGAGTTCAATCCTGTATGGTTGAAGTGACGACCCGGCCGATGGTCTGCCGCACCCGCACGTCCGTCTCCACCCACGGGCGGCCCAGCCAGTCGGAGAACCGGCTGCCCACATCGGCGCGGAACTGGTTGGCGACGAGGTCGGCGCTGAACGCGACCCGGCCCGGCTGGAAGAAAAGCACGTCCAGGGAGCTGCCAGGCCGGTACAGGCTCTTGGGCTGCCCCTTGCACAGGAAGAGGCCCGGATGCATGGGCTCGGCCGGCTCGTAGCCCTCCTCGGCGTAGGCCTGCACGATCTGCCCGATCATCAGGGCCGCCACCTCGACCATGGTCACCAGGCCGCACCCGCTCCCGCCGGCCACGTCCGTGTCGATGACCGTCACGGCCCGACGGTTGCGGGAGAACGGCGTGGCCTCGGAGATGACCGCGGACGGATTGCAGGAGTGGAACGCGCCCTCGATCTCGTAGAAGTCGCGGACCACGCCGCTGACCGGCACGTGGTTGTAGTGGTACTTGTCCGGAGTCAGCCGGAACACGGCGAACTCGCCCCCGGCAAAGGCCTCGACCCACTGGCGGCGAGCCAGGAACTCCTCGAAGGAAAAGAACTTGTCCTTGATGAAAAGCACCGCCCCTTCGCTCAAGGACCCGGCGAACATGCGCGAGTCCGCCGGAGAGACGACGGCCTCCGGACTTTCGTCCATGGGCCGGACCTCGGCGTAGCGGATGCGACGCTCGAAGATGCGGCGCGGGGTGTCGTAGTGGGCGGCCTCCTCCACGCATTCGCCCAGGTCGATGCCGAGCCTGCGGATCAGAGCCTGGGCCCCGGAAAGCCTGGCGCCCAAGGGCAGATCGTAGTTGAGAAAGCCCAGCAGGCTGGAGGCGCGCCCCGAAATCACGGCCTTGAACACGGCCGGGGCCTGCTCCCGGATGCGGGAGTAGAGATAGCCGACGATCCGGTCGCAGAAGAGTTCCTCGTCTCGGACCCGGCCGTCGCAGACATATTGATGCGTCATGATTTCCTTCCACGGATGCGTGCGTTGTCGCGGTGCATGCCGACGACCAGCAGCAGGAGCTGCGTCAGGGTCCGGCGGCAGGCGCTCAGTTCCCCGGTCAGCCGCAGTTCCTCGTCGGCCTCCCGGATGAAATCGAGGATGTCGCGGCCGCCGAGCAGCGCAGCCAGGCCGCCGCGACAGAACTGATCGGGCAGGCAGCCGAAATCGCGCACGGTCGCGCAGTCCTCGCGCAGATACTCCAGGGCCTCGGCCAGGTACGAACGGCGCAGCCCGTCGCGGTAGACGTCCTCGGCGGCCATGTTGAACTCCCGCCCCCGCAGGGACAGGGGCGAACGCGCCCCGGTCCTGTCCAGGACGCGCCGCGTAAGCTTGCCCGCGGCCCCGAGCCGCGGGTCCAGGATGCGGGCGCGCAGATCGGCCAGCAGCCCCGCCGCGCCGAACAGCTCGACCAGGTCCGCCCCTTCCCGCTCGATGAAGTCCAGCAACGCCAGGCGGTATTCCGGCACATGGGCCCGCACGTGACCGGGGTAGCGGCGGCTGGGCCGCACGCGGTCTGCGCGCGAGACCAGGTCCAGGAGAAAGGCGTTGCCCGAGTCGCGGCGCACGAAGAACGTGGGCAGCGAGATGGCCGTGGCGAAGAAGATCTGCCGCCGCTCGCTCTCGACCTCGGGCGTGTCCGGGATGGCGGCGCGCGTGACGCGGCCGGAGAGGATCAGCTTGCAGGCCAGGGCGCTCAGGAGCTGCTGCAAGGTCGCGGCGGGCCGCATGTCCTCCTCCAGGGAGTCGAACAGGCTGTAGAAGCGGCCCTCGAAGCCGGAGAAGCCCATGGTCGCGAAGGCGCGCTGCTTGTAGAGGAGATAGGTCGACATGGACTCGTGGAACACGCCCATGGACGCCAGCTCCCGCTTGAGCCGCAGGTCGTTGCCGAGTTCCCCGTTCAGGACCGGGCAGCGGTGGGTGCTCATGAGGGTCGTCATGTAGTCGAGCAGCCTGAAGTCCGGGATGAAGTCCCCCTTGAGCCGGAACAGCCGGGCGACGGCCCGGTCCATGAGGGGCGGCCCGAAGGGCGTCAGGGGCTGGCCGAAGACCTTGAGCCTGGCCTTCTTCTTCCAGCGCCGCCAGATCATGCGCAGGTGGGAGTAGTCGAGTTCGTGGGGCAGGAAACCCAGGGCCTTCTCCGGGTGGAAATCCTCGAAGTCCATGCGCAGGGGCGCGGCGCTGTACGTGCCGACGAAGAGGGGCAGAAAGTGCTCGACGATCTTGATGGTCAGGTCGCCCAGGTACTTCTCCTCGGCCGGGCCGAAGTCGCCCCCGCCCTGCATCAGCTCGCCCAGGCGCGCGCTGCCCAGGGAGATGTGCGTGCCGTTGTTGGCCAGGCAGGTGTTCGACGTGTTGGGCAGCACGACCAGGTTGTTGGTCAGGATGCCGGACTCGCGCAGTTTGGCGATGGTGTTCAGCTGGCTGCGCGAGAGGATGCGGTGGCACAGCCCCATGTACTCCTTCTTGGTCTCGCCGCGGTCCCAGCCCGACAGGCAGGGGTTCATGAACAGATCGCGGTAGTGGGCGTCGGGGATGAGTTCGTTCAGCCGCTTCTGCCTGGCCGGGGGCATGGGCGCGAAGTAGATCATGGCGCGCTGCCCGTGCTCGAGCAGACCGAAGCTTTCGTTGGCGTGGTCCAGCAGGAGCTGCGACAGGAGGAAACGCTGGCTCGTCTCACGGGCGACGCCCCGGCCGCCCCGGAAGGCGGCGTTCATGGGCGCGGGATAGAAGGAGAAGGTCTCGGGGGAGGTGTTGTCGTTCAGGAAGTGGTCGAGGAACTTCTCGGCCAGCCTGCGGACCGGGGGCTGCACGCCGGAGCCGGCCAGGTCGGCCAGGGAGAGCTTGAGCAGGTAGCTGATGGGCACCCGCAGCCACTCCTGGCCGTTCCGGATGAAGAAGAAATCGGGGCTGTCCTTGCGCCGGCCCGAATCCGGGTCGGCCTTGTCGGCCAGCAGGTCGCGATCCAGGGTATGGCGGGCGAAGGCGCCGAGGCGATCCAGGGGGAAGCGCACCCAACTGTTCTCCCACACCGCGTCCGGACCGCCCTGGAGATAGCGCTCCAGCTCCACGAGCGACGCGCCCGCCGTGTCGCCCGATGCCGTGCGCCGCGTCAGGTTCTGGTAATGACTCGATTCCCGGATCATGATGGGCAGGTCCACGTTCTCGGGACTGCCCATGACCGCGACCTGCAGTTCGCTCTCGCTGCCCGCCGTGGCGTCGTCCGGGGCGAACGGCAGCGCGCCGAGGGATCTCTCGTTCCAGGCGCCCTCGAAACCCATCACCATGCCCAGTCTCGTTTCCATGCCGGCCCACGTCATTGTTTCGTCAAAAAACATATGCACCGCCTTGTTTGCCCAGCATTCACCAGACCAATGTGGAGACGGTGCGAAGACGGGGTGACCGGAGCGTGACAGAACGTCCCTGCGCTGCAGACCGTCACCGGGATGTCACCGACGCGTCACTGCGGACGGCACTCCGCATGGCAGGTTCGGCCCATGGACATGGAAACCATCGCCCGTTTCGGACCGGCAGCCATCGCGCTGGGAACTTTTCTCGAGGGTGAGACCACGGTGCTCCTGGCCGGCGCGGGCCTGGCCCTGGGGGTCTTCGATTTCTGGACCGTGGTGCTCTCGGCCCTGGCCGGCAGCCTGGCCGGGGACCAGTTCTTCTTCTGGCTCGGCAGGCTCAAGGGGGCGGTCTGGCTGAACGGCCATCCCCGTTTCGGCGCAGCCGTGGGCAAGGCCACGCGCATGATGGTCCGCCACCGCCTGCCGCTGCTCTGCGCCTACCGCTTCATCTACGGGCTGCGCGGTGCCATCCCCTTCGCCTTCGGGGTGTCCGGCATCTGCTGGCGTTTTTTTCTGCTGGCCAACGTGGTCACGGCGGCCCTGTGGTCCGTGCTCGTCACCATGCTGGGTATGCATGCCGGGAGGTTCCTGACCGATGCGGACATGCTCGCCCGGCTGCCCCTGTTCGGCGCCGTGGCGGCTGTCGCGTTCGGCCTGGCCGTCGTGGTTCGCAGGCGACGAAAAAGCGGCGGGGAACCTACCTGAAGGATGCGGCGAGCTCGGGTTCGGATGCGGGGCCCGCGAAACGGGCCAGCCGCTCCGGCCGCATGGGTCTCGTGCCGTCGAAGGTGTCGCAGGCCAGATAGTAGCGCAGGTCCGTCAGCCAGGTGCCGAAGGCGCCGGGCGTCGCGGCGAAATTCCGCAGCACGGCGAAAGGGTTGCGCAGCGCGGCCCCGAAGGGCCCGAAGAGCTCGGACGGGTCGCGGAAACATTCCCAGTCGCAACGCCGGCACACGGACCCGTCTTCGGGCAGGTCGCGCATTTCCCAGAACGGCCCCATGTCGTCGCCGCTGCGGTAGCCGCAAGGATAGGCGTGCCCCCGGGTCGCGTCGACGAAGAAGAAGTCCGTCCCGCCCCGGCACGGGTAGGTCCGCTCCGCGCCGCCGTCGATCTGGCGGATGAGCGCGTCGAGGGCGGACAGGGGCGTGAAGAGGCGGATGCGCGGCCGGAAATCGGGCACGACGCTCCGCAGGGCCTGCAGCATGGCTTTCTTCTCATCCGCGGTGAAGGTGATGAAGTGGTCCGACGAGGTGGCCCGGTAGACGGCGTTCTCCTCCTCGCTCATGGGATAGCAGCAGTTGGCGATGGTAAACCCGAGATCGAGGGCGAAGGAGAAGAAGCGGGCGAAGGCCTCGGCAAAACCCTCCCGGAAGGCGTCGGGCTCGAACTTCCCCTGCAGGGCCCCGATGCGCCCGCCGCAGAGGCGGTTGATGCCGAGGTTGACCGAGGGGTAGAGGCCGCGCTCGTGGAAGACCGGGAGCGCCTTGCCCATGCCCCGGACCACGCCGGGCAGGCCGCGGTTGGCCTCGTGGATGGCCGGGTCGCAGGAGTCGAGGCTGACCCAGAAGTTGCGGATGCCGCTCGCAAGCAGTTCCTCGGCCATGCGCGCCATGCGGTCGCGGAAATCCGGCGCCTCGTGGCGCTGGAAGATGAAGCCGTTGGTGCCGGTGCGGATATAGGGGATGCCGAGCCGTTTGGCCCGGCGGATCATGCGGGTCAGGCGCGGGAAGTCGAGGAGCGGCTCCCCGCCGGTGAAGGATACGGCCTGCATGCCCAGACGCGAGACGGTGTCGAGGATCCTGTCCACGACGTCCGGGTCGAGGCTGTGCCTGGCAAAGGCGTTGTCGGCGCTCATGCCGCACTGGACGCAGCGGGCGTTGCAGCGCGTGGTGACCTGGATCACGGCCTGGCCGGGCAGACGTCCCCTGACGAGACGGCGGATGGCGCCGAAATGGCTCATGCGTTCCTCCTTGTGCCGCCCCATGGTGCCGGCGCCCCGTTACCGCTCCGCGACGGACTCGTGACCCGGCGGCGTCAGCCTCGTGAGTTGACAAGAGCTCGCATCTCGTCGGCCATGGCGAAGCGGACTCGCCGGCCCGCCGGGATCAGGACCGCAGCGCCGGTGCGGGGATTCCTGCCTTGCCGGGCGGCGAAGTCCCTGACCTTCAGTACGCCCAGGCCAGGCAGGCGCACATCCAGGCCTTCCCCCAGGGCTTCGCGAACGACGGCGAACAGCGCCCTCACGGCCGGACTCGTGAGATTCGGCCGCGAGGGACATGGCGCGTCTGCGCCTAGCAGGCATGCCGGGTCCGCGCAGGGCGCAGGCACATGGCCTTCCGTTGCGGCTTCCTCCGGAACTCCGCCTTGCCCCGCCGCGTCCGTGCCGTCATCCGGTGTCAGTTCATTTTTTTTTTTGCCGCGTCATCCGCCGGGGAATCCGCTTGGGCCACGAGGTGGGTCAGGGGCTGCATCCTGTTGGGCGCCCAGGAGAGCTTGACTTCGACCTTCTCCTTGTCGCTCTTCTGCTTGATTTCGAGCTCCGCTTCGATGGAGTCGGACGGGCGCAGGATGAGCGGACGCTCCTCGCTGTCGAGAATGAGCGAGCCCTGCCTCAGGCCGACGAGAATTGTTTCCAGGTACGCGGCCGCTTCGTCCCTGGTCATGATGCTCTTGAGTTTGAGCTTGTCCTTTCCCATATGATCCTCCGAGGTTGTGTCACACCAGGGAAATGAGCGCCTGGCAGAGTAGATGCGGGTCGATGGCTCCGGTTTCCGGGACCGTGAGGGGCGTCCTGATGACCTGAACTCCCAGAGGGGCCAGCTCACGTTCGGGGTTTGCGGCGCCGGGGTATGCGATTGCGGGATCGAGCAGGACGAAGTCCAGCACGTCGCCGATGGCGATGGTGTCGGGGTCGTCGGCCCGCAGGTGGCGCAGCAGCGTGCGCACCTGGTTTTCCAGGGACATGCCGATGCTTTCGGGATCGTGAAACGTGTTGGGGATGAAGACCTTGGGGCAATGGGTCTGGCTGACGGCCTTGCCCACGCCAGCGGGCAGCAGCGTGGCGATCAGGGAGCTGTAGAAGCTGCCGACGGGATAGCAGATCAGGTCGCAGGCGCCTATGGCCGCACGGATTTTGTCGCGGATCATGGGCCGCACGGGCGCATTCCCCCTGGCCGGGTCGACGAGGGACAGTTCGGCGATGGGCTTGGTCAGGGGCGGG
This sequence comes from Desulfomicrobium salsuginis, assembly GCF_054657795.1. Lineage (NCBI taxonomy): Bacteria > Pseudomonadati > Thermodesulfobacteriota > Desulfovibrionia > Desulfovibrionales > Desulfomicrobiaceae > Desulfomicrobium > Desulfomicrobium salsuginis. The sequence goes on from NZ_BAAHYA010000002.1 coordinate 2,274,829, forward strand.
GTTTCCTTGCCCGTGATGAGATGCTGGCCGATGAGGTGCCCTCCCCCTTCGAGCTGGGCCCTGAGCTGCAGATTCGAGTTGATGAGCAGCCGCACCTCGCCCCGGACCTGCACGAGCTTGGAATAGATGAAGACGATGGGGTCGATATGCCGCCTGCTGTCCAGATAGCCGGCCGTGAGGATGAGGTTGCCGACGCTCGCCCCGCGCAGGTCGAAGTCGCCGCCGGCGGCCTTGGCGAAGATCTGCAGGTGGTGGCGGATGATCTTGCGCATGGGGTCCGAAACCTTGGCGATCAGCGGGTGCACGCCGTTCGCCAGGGCATCGAGTTCCGCCCGGAGCTGGTCGGGGCTCGACGTCTTCGGCAGACGATGGGCGAAGAGGCTGTAGATCTCCGGGTACCCGTGCAGGCTCCGGTCGGCCAGGGCCATGAGCCGGCTGCGCAGGTCCCCGACGGCCGGCATGTCGAAGTGGCGGCGCAGCGCGGCCGAACTTCCCCCCGAATCAAAGGGCGTGACCAGGTGCACGGAGTTGTGGGTATACTCCACCAGAGCCTGGCTCGTCTCCCTGAGGGCCGTCCCGCCCGTGAAAAACAGGATGCGCGGACCGAGGTCCGGACTGCGCCGGGTCCTGACCACGCGGATGGGGTCCGGGATGCGGATGGCGCGGGTGACGCGGATGGGCGCCCTGCTCATGCCGTTTCCAGAAGCCGCAGGCACCCCGCGGCAGCGAAGTCGAAATCGACGCCTCCGCTGATCTCGAAGACCCGGCAGCCGTCCAGGGCCCTGGCATAGTCCGAGGCCGTCGGCGCGTAGTCGCCCTCGGCCACGAAAAAAAGCCCCGTGTCCTTCATGAAGGCGGCCAGGAGGTCGTGGCGGGCGTGCACGTCGATCTCCTCGAAGCGGGTTGCCGTGATGTCCCGGTTCCAGTTCAACAGCACCAGATAGCGCATGGGGCTCTGCAGGATGAAGCGGTCGGACCCGAAGATGCGGTCGATGAGGGCGTCGTACTTGTGCTCCAGATTCCAGAGCTCCTCGGGCGTCATGCGCAGGAAGCTCTCCCTGTCCTCGTCGGTGATGATGCTTGCGAGGTCCGGGTTGTGCAGGGCCGTGCCGGGGTTGATGCGCGGATGCTTGGCCACGCCGAACATGGCCGGACAGGGGGCGCCGGGGCGGACCATGAGCCGGTCGTTGCTGACGAAGGTCACGCCCTTGCTGACCAGATGCAGGGCCAGGGTGGACTTGCCCATGCCCGAGAAGCCGGCCAGGGCCATGCCCGTCTCGCACAGGGCTACCCCGGCGGCGTGGGCCAGGAGGCAGCCGTCGTGCAGCTTGCGCTCGATGAAGCGGTTGTTGACGAAATTGACGATCTGGTTGGGGTTGGCCTCGCAGTCGCCCACGGCCAGGTTCCGCCCTCCCCCGAAAAGGAAGTGCAGTCCGGTCAGGCGCTTGCGCACGACGCGGCCGCCCGGCAGATCGGCCCATTCCTCCTTGACCTTGGTCTTGCCCGGGTCGGGTTCCTTGACCTGAAAGGTCAGCCCCAGGTCCGGGACGGGTCCCTGCAGGGCGGTCACCGCGATGTCGGTGGCACCGGGGGAACAGAGGAACGGCGCGAAGTATGTCGTCAGCTCGCCTGCCAGGGTCTCGGAGTTGGTCTCGACCCGGAAGCGGCAGTCGCCCATGGCCAGGAAGACGCGGTGCGGGGTGTCGGCGCCCGCGGTCAGACGGTCGATGAGGTCCGAGCAGTGCATTCTAGCTTCCACGGATCTTCTCCATGACGTAGTCGGTGTACATGGCCGCGGCGTCCAGGCCGCAGGCTTCCTGGATGCCCCGGAAGCCGCCGAAGGCCGAGACTTCGAAGACCACGGGCCCGGCGGCCGTCTCCACCACGTCCACGCAGGTGAAATCGAGGTCGAACAGCGCCTGAGCCTTCTGCGCGACAGCCAATGCCTCGGGCGAAGGGACGGCCGACGCGTATCTGCCCCCCGACTCGGTGGTCGTGTTCCAGGCCCCGGTTCCGCAGCGCGCGTAGGTGGTCATGTAATTGCCGCCCAGGAAGACGATGCCCAGATCCTGGCCGGGCAGCTCGATCTTCTGCTGCAGGTACATGATGGGGTTCTCGGCGTGGAAGGCCTCGACGGCCTCGCGCGCCGCGGGCCCTTCCGCAATGACGGTCATGCCGCGGGCCTTGGAGGTGAAGAGTGGCTTGAAGACCGCCTCCCCGTAGCGCCCGACGGCGGCCAGGGCCTCGTCCACGGACTCGGTGATGGTCGTCGGCGGCATGGGGATGCCGCCCAGACGCAGGGTCACGGTGCAGCTCAGCCGGTCCAGGACGCGCATGATGGACAGGGGCGCGGAAAAGATGGGCAGCCCGCGCTCGGCCAGGAAGCGCAGCAGCTCAAGCCGGTCCAGCAGGTCCGGGGAGTAGCGCGCGCCGATCTTCTTGACGATGAGGCCGTCGAGGCCGGCCAGATCCACGCCCTGGAACCTGGCCGAGCCCGCATCCAGGTCCAGGCAGACCTGCTCCATGTCCACCAGCAGGCGGTATCCCGTCCTGGCGGCCACCGTGTCCGCCAGCAGCTCCGAGGACCAGCCTCCGCGCGTGCCGACAACTCCTATTTTCATGATCGCACCTAATAGTAGAGTATTTCCAGGGGGAAGGAAAAGCCGGCAAGCTCTTCCGGGGCCTTCTCCGTGAGCCGTTCCATGAGGAAGAGCCCGCGGTTGTACATGTCGTGGGCAAAGGACCGGTTCAGTTCGAACCGGGTGGAGGTGTAGAGCGACCGGGCCACCCCCAAACCCAGGCGGATGTCGAAACTCGGGTCGTCGTGGGCCTGAGCGAAGGATTTGGCGAAGGCGTAGAAGCTGGCGATGGTCTGGTTGATGCGCCCACGCGACAGGGGGTCGAAGGCCGACAGCCGGAAGTTGGAGACCAGGAAGACGGAGACGTCCTGCACGTAGTCCGCGTGCTGGGAACGGTGCAGGTCGATGAAGTAGACCTTCTGATTCTGGTGGTTGTAGATGACGTTGTTGATGTTGAAGTCGCCGTGGGTGAAGACCGAGAAAGGCGCGGGGTACCTGGCCTCGATGTCCATGCAGCCCTTGATCAGCTCCCCGGCCGAGGGGATGGGCTGGGAGCCGATGCCCAGGGGCGGCCGCATGAGTTCAGGGTGAACCTGCAGGATGGAGGACATGCGGTCCCCGACCTGGCGCATCATGTTCGTCGGCAGTTCGAATCTGTTCAGGGTCTGCTCCCAGATGTGCTGCAGGGTCTGCTCGAAGATGAACAGGGCGTTCTCGAGGATCTCCTCGTCGGGGTTGAAGATGGCCTCGTCCAGGGTGCACCCGGCCAGGAACTCCGTCAGCAGGGAGGCGTTCTCGCCCTCCTCCTGATAGCTGAACACGCGGGGCACCAGGCCCGGGAAAATCTCGTTCCAGCATTCGAGGTTGATCTTCTCCTGCCTGATCTTGCGCAGGTTGCCCTCCTTGAAGATGGAGTCGCGGGCCTGGGGGGTGTTCTTCCCCTCCACCCGGGCGATGCGGCAGCCCGAGCGCGACCCCCAGATGCCCTGGAAGTCCACGTCCGTGACCTCGCCCTGCAAGCCCGACTTGGTCAGGTTGCGCTGCAGGGCCTGGAACTGCTGGATCTTGATGCGCTCGCCGATGATGACGAAGAGCAGGGCCTCGCCGATGTTCAGCAGGCTGTCGCCGATGCGCTCCAGGTAGCGGATGATGAAGAGCGAGGTGATGTGGTCCTCCACGTTGCGGCCGATGCGCAGGTGGATCATGATCTTGTCGAAGTTCCCCTTGTACATGGCGTCCAGCTCGGCCTCCATGCGGCAGATGGCCAGGGCGCCGGACAGGTTGGCCTTGTGCAGGGTCGGCAGGATGTCGCTTATGGTCTGGTGGATCTTGAGGAAGCTCTCGCGGTAGTCGAAATTTTCCAGAAAGCGGGGGCTCGAAAGGTAGCCCATCTGCTTGGCGATGTTCACGCAGTAGTCGCCGATGCGCTCCAGGTTGATGGAGATGACGTGCACCGCGCGCAGGTACTTCATCTGCTCGGCCGAGAGCTTGGTCTGGCTCAGGGTCGTGAAGCACGTGTTCTCGATGACGTTTTTGAGGTTGTCGATGTAGTCGTCCTTGTTGATGATCTTGTCGTAGGTGCCCGGCGTGGGGGCGAGCAGGAACTCGATGGTGGCCTTGATCTGGTTCTGGACTTCCAGGATCAGGAACCGGAAATTCTCGTCCAGGCCTTCGAAATGTCTGTGCATGGGAATTCCTAGGAAGAAATGGAGATGGTTCCCGATTCCGCAGCCTGGTCGTCCCTGTCCTTCCAGCCGACCTTGATGGCCAGCTTGTTTTCCTGGCCCTTCTTCTTCACCGTCACTTCGAACTTCATGTAGCCCGTAGGGTGCAGGACGATCTCCGACCCTTCGGCGGAAAGCACGAGGCGGCCCTGGTCGAAGCCCTCAAGCAGGGCCTGCAGGTATTTCTGGATGGTCCGGCAGTCCTGGACGGACTCGAACTCGAATTTTTCATCTTGAGACATGGCGTTTCCTTGTGGATGTCAGCCTAGGAGGCGGTCGCGGTATTCGCGGATGGCGATTTCGCGGCTCATGCCCGAGAGGATGAGGCGCTTGGAGATTTCCAGGTCGTCCCAGGCCGGCTGGTAGCCGATCTCGCGGCCCACCTTCTCGAGATTCTGCTCGGCGACCGCCTTGACCTTCTCGCCCATGTGCGTGTCATCGCCCATGAAGACGAGCTTGCGGCGCGACGACGGCCCCAGGCAGGAGTTGGCGCGGCCCACGGTGGTGATGAGGAAGTCGGTGTAGCGCTGGGACTGGGGGTTCCAGACCTCGTAGCCGTCCACGTCGTAGTCGGCCAGGAGGATGGGCCAGAACTGTTCGGGGTGAGGGATGATCACGCCGGCGCCAAGGGCCCTGGCCTCCTCGATGACCTCGGAGGTGCGGTAGAAGTAGCGCAGGGTGAAGTGACGCTTGACGATGGCCTTGACGGCCGAGAGGTAGGTCTGGATGCGATCGATGAGGCCGCCGTCGAAGCGGGGGCGCAGGGCGTCGAAGTAGTTGCGCAGCAGCTTGTTCTTCAGGGCGTCCTCGGAAAGCTCGTGACGGCGCTCCTCGACCATGCGCTGGATCTTGCCCACGTGATGGCGCACGAACTCGACCAGGTCGAGATCCGCGCCCGTGGTGCGAGCGGCCTCCTCGATCCTGTCCTCCATGGGCGCAGTGATGGTGTGCATGAAGTCGAAGAGCTGGGAGACGCGGTAGGTCCTGGTGTGCCGGAGCATGGCTTTGAGCGTGTGGGCGCTTTCCAGGCGGGAGGCCCGGAAGTGCAGCAGCAGCTGCACCTTCTGGTTGAAGCCGTGGGAGTAGCAGTCCACCTCCACGCCGCTGAACTCGTCGTCGTAGGTCATGATCTCGTTGTGCTGGGTGGGGATGACGAGGCTCTCGGCCATGTTCGGGTACATGCTCTCCACCCGCTGCCTGACGACCGGCATGGGCACGAACTCGGGGTGCCAGTGCACGGCCATGACGCTGCGCTGTCCGGGCAACACGAGTTGCGGGTCGGCCAGGGAGGCCAGCGTCCCGTCGCTCAGGTCAATGCTCGTCACGCGCAGGAAGAGGGCCTCGTCCTCTTCCGTGACGGCCGAATCCCAGGCGGCGGGATTCATGGGGTCGGTGGTGCGCATCGGTTGACCCGCCCCCTATTTGTAGCGAGCGTGGCAATTCTTCTTGGCCTCGGCCAGTTCGCCGATGGCCGCGCCGGTCCCCGCCAGGTCCTCGGCGTCCACGGCTTCGCGCAGCCGCCGGCAGATGTCCGCGTAGGCCGGGTAGAACTCGTCTCCGTACCCGGGGTAGGCCAGCATCTTCTCGGAGTCCGAGAGAAAGACCGAGACGATCTCCCTGGACGGCATGACCCCGGCCGTGACGCTCTCGCGCAGGGCCTTGAAATAGACCTGCATGCGCTTCTTGAGGGACGAATATTTTTCGCACACGCCGCTCGATCCGCACGACTCCTCTCCCCCGCAGACCTTGGCCCCCTTGCCGGTGAACTTGACCTCCATCGACTCGGTGGCGTCCAGATCGATCTTGATCTTGAACTTGATCAGTTCGGCCAGGCTGATGCCGTAATGCTCCACCTCGCCGGAGCCGGTTTCCAGGGTGTCGGCCACCCTGCGCAACAGATCGGCCGCCTCCGCCCGGGAGAGGTTCCAGCTGTACTTCCGTTTTGAAGTCATATTCGTGTCCTTTTTGAAAAGTGGAGGAAAATGAATATCGTCTGCGACAACCCCTATTTAAAGTCAATCTCAAAACCGTGTCGTTTGTGTCACAACAATGTTACAAACCACACAGGAGCAGGCGTAGCAAAATTTTCGATGCATTATCGACACGATACCGTCACAGAAAATACTCAAACCAGAGATATGGGGTGTAAACCATAGCGAGGTAGAACATGGCCCCCATGCGCAAAGCGGATCTGCACGTGCATTCGAAGTATTCCAGCCGACCGTCCCAATGGATCCTCAAGAAACTTGGCTGTCCGGAGAGCTTCACCGAACCGGCCTTCATCTACGACAAGGCCCGGGCCGTGGGGATGGATTTCGTGACCATCACCGACCACAACGTCATCGACGGCGCCCTCGAAATCGCCCACCTGCCCGGGGCTTTCGTTAGCGAGGAGGTTACGGCCCACTTCCCCGAGGACAAATGCAAGGTGCACGTCCTGGTCTACGGTATCACCGAGGCCCAGCACCGGGAGATTCAGCGCATCCGCGAGAACGTCTACGACCTCTGCGGCTATCTGCGCCGGGAGCGCCTGCCGCACGCCCTGGCCCACCCGCTCTTCGCCGTGAACGACAAGCTGCAGGTGGATCATTTCGAAAAGTGCCTGCTGCTCTTCGACCTCTTCGAGGCCAACGGGTGCCGTGACGCCATGCAGAACCGCGTACTGGAAGGGATTCTGAAGGATTTGGACAAAGTGACCATGGACATGCTGGCCGACCGGCACGGTCTGGCGCCCCTCGGGGAAACGCCCTGGAAAAAAGGCATGACCGGAGGGTCCGACGACCATTCCGGCCTCAACATCGCGAGCATGCACACCCTGGCCGCAGGGGACGACGCCGCTGGTTTCCTCGAAGCGGTGCGCGCGGGCGGAGGCCGGCACGCCGGCACCCCGGCCACGGGGCACGCCCTGGCGCGCAATCTCTATTCCATCGCGTACCAGTTCTACCGCAACCGCTCGGGGATGGGGCAGGCCGCATCCAAGATGCTATGCATGCACTTCGCCGAGCGGATGCTCGGCAGCGCCCACGAACGCGAGAGCGGCATCCTCTCGAGAATCCACTCGGCCATCGGCAAGCGCAAAAGCTCGGCCTGGCTGAAACTCTCCGACGCCGACGGCATCAAGGCGCTCCTGCTGAAGGAGGGAACGCGCATCATCGAGGCAGACCCAGGCTTCTCGGCCCTGGCCAGGGGAGAAGGCGGCGCCGACATGGACCGCGAGTGGTTCCGCTTCGTGGGCCGCGCCTCGGACGAGCTATTCTCGAATTTCCTGAACCGACTCCTGACCGGTGCCGTGGGCGCGGACATCTTCGACATCTTCAGCACCATCGGCACGGCCGGGTCCCTCTACGCCCTGCTGGCCCCGTATTTCGTGTCCTTCGGTCTTTTCGCCCGGGAACGCGGATTCAGCCGCCGGTGCGCCCGCGCCTTCGGCCAGGAGGTCGAAGAGCCATGGAACATGGCTCATTTCACGGACACCTTCGAGGACGTCAACGGCGTGTCCTGGACCATCCGCCAGCAGCTGGAGCTGGCCCGCGAGAACGGCAAGGGCATGACCGTGATCACCTGCGGCCAGGGCCAGGACGGGCCGGGCCTCAAGACCTTCGGCCCCACCGGGACCTTCGCCGCGCCGGAATACCCGGAGCTGTCCGTGGCCTATCCTCCCTTCCTGGCCATGCTTGAACACTGCCTGGAACTGGACCCGGCCCTCATCCTGGCCGCCACGCCGGGCCCCGTGGGTCTGGCGGCCCTGGGCATCAGCCGCATCCTGCAGATCCCCATCCACGGCACCTACCACACCGCCTTTCCGCAGTACGTCGGCTCCCTGACCGGGGACGCGGGCCTTGAGGACATGACGCGCAGGTACATGTCGTGGTTCTACAGGCAGATGGACACGGTCTACGCCCCGTCCCGGGCCATCGCCCTGGAACTCGAAGCCCTCGGGGTCGCCCCGGGGGCCATCAGGGTCTACCCGCGCGGCGTGGACACGGCCCGCTTCGACCCGGCCAAGCGCAACGGCTTCTACCGTCCGTGGAACGGCGCGGATGCGTTCAAGCTCCTCTATGTCGGCCGCGTCTCCCGCGAGAAGGACCTGGACGTGCTGGCCGCAGCCTTCCGCCAGGCACAGGATCTTCTGGACGGCCAGGACGTGCGCCTGGTCATCGTCGGCGACGGACCCTACAGGGAGGAGATGGAGCGGGAACTGGCCGGCCTGCCGGCGATCTTCACCGGCATGCTGCACGGCGAGTCCCTGGCCGCGGCCTACGCCTCGGCTGACCTTTTCGTCTTCCCCTCGACCACGGACACCTTCGGCAACGTCGTACTGGAGGCCCAGGCCTCGGGGCTGCCGGTCATCGTCAGCGACAAGGGCGGCCCCATGGAGAATATCGAAACCGGCGAGACGGGCCTCGTGGTCCCGGGCCGGGACGCCGGTGCCCTGGCTCGAGCCATGGCCGAACTCTGCGCCGACCGCACCCGGCTGAAGGCCATGGGCCTGAGCGCACGGGCCTTCGCCGAAAGTCGGAGCTTCGACTCCGCCTTCATGACCATGTGGGAGATGTACAGGGATGGCGCCGCATCCGCGGCCTGACGTGACGAGACGAAAGGCGGGACCGGCGCCGAACGCGCCACCCGCCCTCCGCACGTCGTTCTAGAGTCCGGTCCTGATGACCATGTCCGTGATGGGCCCGCGTGAGCGCTCGCCCTTGAGCACGATGTGGCCGTAGCCGGGCAGGCCTTTGAGCATCTTCACGGTCCAGTTCAGGCCGTTGTTGGATTCATTCAGGTAGGGGTTGTCCACCTGGCGAGTGTCGCCCAGGCAGATGCACTTCACGTTCTCACCCATGCGGGTCAGCAGGGCCCTGGTCTCGGCGCGGGACAGGTTCTGCATCTCATCGACGATGACCACGGCGTTCTCCAGGTTCATGCCCCGGATGAAGGCGATGGGCAGGATCTCGAAGCGCTTGGGGTTGAAGCGGAAATTGCCGCCCTCGCTGTCCATGAAGATGCGGTTGGCCGGGCGCAGGTCGTGCAGCTTCATGATCAGGTCGCCGACGTAGCGCACGTAGGGCGCCATCTTCTCCTCCAGGTCGCCGGGCAGGTAGCCGAGCTTGGCCCCGATCTCGATGACGGGCTTGACCAGGTAGATCTTGCGGTAGGGGTTGTCCTTCTGCTCCAGGGCCAGGAACAGGGCCGCGGCCAAGGCCAGGAAGGTCTTTCCGTAGCCGGCCTCCGACTGCAGGGTGACCAGGTTCACGGCGTGGTCGAGCATCAGCTCCAGGGCCAGGTTCTGGTAGACGTTGCGCGGCCGCACGTTCCAGACGCTGTGCTGGTAGTCGATGAAACGCGGGCCCGAGGCGGCGTGCATGTAGGGCTGGCCGCCGACCCAGGCGAAGCTGTTGGGGATGGGTTCCTCGCCCTCGCGCACGAAGCCCGTGTAGGACTGGGACTCGGAGCGGAAGGGGTTGGAGTCGCGGAAGCCTTCGCTGGCGATGGCGTGGATGCGGGCCTTGAGCTGCAAGATGCGGTCGTTGGTAACCAGGATGGGGGCATCCACCCCGCTGTCCTTCAGCTCCTCGAGGATCAGATCGTCGCCGACCTTGCTTTCGGCGTCGTCAAAGGCCCGCGGCGGCAGAAAGAGGATGTCGGGGTCGTCCTGAAGGACGGCGATGGCCTGGGCCACGATGTGGGACACCCGCGGCTCGCGCTTGAGCTTGTCCAGCTCGCGCAGGACCGTGTACGGCAGGATGACGCGGTTCTCCTGGCCGTTGCGCAGGGTGCGGATGCAGGAAGGGTTGTCGAGGAGCACATTGGTGTCGAGGACGTAATTCTTCTGCATGGACGGAAGCAATCCTTAGGGGCCGAGAACCCCGGTCAGGACCGTTGAGGGAAAGGCGGCCGGCCTCAAACCGCTGCCAGCACCCCGCCCCCTATCCCGGTGCGTCCGAACTCGCCGGGGTGCGCGTCGATCATCTCCTGGCACTCGATGCAGTAGCGCGCGCTCGGGATGGCCAGCAGCCTGCGGCCGGAAATGTCGTCCCCGCAGAGCTCGCACACCCCGTAGGAATCGTTGTCGATGGCCTTGAGGGCGACGGCGATGTCTTTGAGCAGCTTCACGTTGCGATTGAAGCGTATCATGTTCCAGTCCTGGGAGGAAGCAGTGCAGGCCTGGTCGGCCGGATCGGGCTCCAGGGCGCGGTCCTGACGCATAACTTCCCGAAGATCTTCGATTTCACGCTCGATTGTGACGTACTTTTCCCGCAGCTGACGTTCGATGCCCTGATGCATGTTCCTGCAATGCGACATGGGGGAGCCTCCTGGATTGTGGTCGCCAGGACCCTCCGGCCCGCCCGGAGGAAACCTTCCAACCGTTGGCTCACCCTATGCCCCGCATGTTGCGGATCGGCGACGGCGGCGAGGAGGCTCCATGACAACCCTAGGGGGCCGCGGCACGAAGGCGGTCCGCGATGAGCCGCTCCATGGCCGGGTCGTCCTGCAGGGTCGGCTGGACGACGAACTGAAGTCCCGGCATCTCCCGGCGCAGCTCGGCGATCATTTCGGGGATGTCCTGCTCGATGTGCACGCCGTTGTAGAGAAAGTACTGCATGATGACGATCCGCGAGCAGCCGCCCGAGGCCAGCTTGCGCACCTGGTCGGCCAGGGTCGGCTCGCCCAGGGAGAAGAAGGCCGGCAGCACCGTCATGCCCGGCAGTTGCCGCGCCACCCGCCCGACCATGGCGGTAAAGGCCTCGCCCACTTCCCTGCGCCGGCTGCCGTGGCCGAGGACGATCATTCCCGTCGTGTCCATGCGTCTCTCCTTGGAAAAAGGAAGGGCCGCCCTCCCGTGGTCAGGCGGCCCGATTTCTCGCCGTTGCCTCTAGTGCTTGTGGTCCTCGTGGACCGGAGCGTCCTTCTCGTCATGGGTGTGGTCGTGAGCGTGGTCGTGAGGGTGACTGTGGGTCAGGTCACCGTGGGAATGTTCGTGATCGTGCTTGACCACCGTCGTGGTGGCCTTGCCGCGCAGGCATCCGCATCCTTTGCACATATGAGCCTCCTTGCACCTGTTTCCAGGCAAATTGCTGTGTGATGACGCCATGATCGTAATCCTTTCCCGCACGAAGGCAAGACCGGGGAGACGGCGGCCTGTTTGCACAATGCGACAACTTGTGCAACAAGATGCACAAAAACCACCCTCCAAGGCTACCCTCTTTTTGCAACCATTCGAATTTACAAAATATTCAACAATGGCACACACGATGCTATACGCAGTCCAACATCACACCACTACCTCCACAGTGTGACAGGAGCATTCATGTACGCAAGACACCTCATCCTCTCCCTCCTTCTGGTCCTCATCCTCGCTGCCGGGGCCCAGGCTTACAAAGGCGGCTGTCCGGGACAGGGACACTACCAGGACTTCATGTCCGGCCTGACCCCCGAGCAGCAGGAAAAGGTCCAGAAACTGACCGACGTGCATCACGAACAGCTCTTTGCCCTCCACAAGGAGCTGAAGGCCAAGCACGACGCCATGGAAGCCCTGTTCGCCGCAGTACCGGTGGACAAGGCGGCCGTGGATAAGGCCATGGCCGAAGTGAACGAACTGCAGGCGAAGAAGGCCAAGCTCAATGCCGACTACCGCATCGAGCTGACCGAAATCACCGGCAAGCCCGTTCCCTTGGAATCCCAGAGAGGCTGCGCAGGCGCAGCCGGGTGCGGAGCATACTCCAGCGGCGCCGGGACCGGCGCCGGCGACGCACCCGCCTCTCCAGCCCAAACCCTGTAACCGCTCATCCCCTCCCCCCTACCTGGCAAAGGCCGCACCCCCTGCGGCCTTTGCCTTTTCAAGCCAGGAGCCGGCCATGGACATCGCCCTCCCACCCCGCAGCAGCCGCACCGTCACGCTCATGGCCACCATGGCCGTGTTCGTCCTCGGCCTGGCCCTGAGCTTCTCCACCTGGCGCAACCTGCGGCAGCAGCAGGAATCCTTCCGCGAGCATGCCGTGGTCACGGCCAGGGCCATCGCCGCCGGCATCGAGATCAACCTGCGCAGGGAACTGCGCCTGCCGCCCTCGCCCGAGCACGCCACCGCCCTGCTCAATCTCCAGCGCGCCCTGGCCAAGGACCTCCTCAAGGACTACATCACCCGCTCCGACGCCCGTTTCATCGGCCTCTACAACCCCATGGGGCACATCCTCTTCTCCTCCCACGACGACCCCAAGGCCATCAACGAGCAACTGCCGACCATCGCCTGGGCGAGCATGGGCAATGCGGGGGAATGGAGCGGCGAGATGAATTTCGAGGGCCGCCCCATCATGGTCCTGGGCCGGATCAGCCACCTGAGCGCGGACCTGGACTGTCTGGACGACCAGTGTCCGCCCGAGCGCAAACCGCCGATGCTCCTCATCGGCGTGGACATGACCCAACATCTCGAAGCCTTCGGCAAGTACAGGCGCACGGCCATCCTGCAGACCGGCTACATCCTGGCCGTGACCATCGTCTTCTGGCTGCTGCTCATGGGCGTCTTGCAGCGCAAGGAGCAGGGACGGCGGCTGGCGCGATTGGAATCCTTCAACGCGCGCCTCCTGGACAACATGCCCGACGGCCTGCTGACCCTGTCGGCCGAGGGGACCATCGTGGCCGCCAACCCCGCAGCCCAGAGCCTCATGGACGGCTTCATGCTCATGGGCGAACCCCTCGCGACAATACTCGACAGCCTCGGACTGCCGCCCGAAAAGATCGGCTCCCAGGAATGGACGACCCTGACGACGGGCGACAAGCACCTCGAAATCCGGCAGCTGCCCCTGCGGGACGGCTCGGGCCAGAGCCTCGTGCTGCTGCGCGACCGCACCGAGCTGGCCGGCCTGGAACGTGAACTGCATCTGAACGAGAAGCTGGCCGCCATCGGCCGCATGGCCGCGGGCGTGGCTCACGAGATCCGCAACCCCCTCTCGGCCCTGCGCGGCTTCGCCCAGTTCTTCGCCAAGAAGCTGGCCGGCAAGGACCCCGAAGAACTCTACGCGCGCACCATGGTCCAGGAGGCCGACCGCCTGAACCGCGTCATCACGGACCTCCTCTTCCTGGCCCGGCCCCGACGGCTGACCTTCGACCAGGTCCCCCTTGCGGAGGTCTTCGGGGAGGTGCATACTCTCTTGTCCATGGACGCCCAGGCGAAAAACGGCAGGCTGGAACAGGATCCTGCGGCCGGGACCGTCACGGCGGACCGCGACGCGCTCAAGCAGGCCCTCATCAACCTGACCATGAACGGCATCGAGGCCCTGCCCGAAAGCGATGGCCTCATCCGGCTCCAAAGCCGCGAGGACGACAGGGGTACGTGGGTTCTGGTCCGGGACAACGGCCGCGGCATGACGGCCGAGGAGCGCGAGCACGCCCTGGAGCCGTTCTTCACCACGCGCGACAAGGGCACGGGATTGGGCCTGGCCATCGTGCACACCATCATGCAGGAACATGGGGGCACCATCGACATCGAAACCGCCCCGGACGGCGGCACCACCGTGGCCCTCTTCTTCCCCCGCAACCACAGCCAATCGGAGAGCCCGTCATGACCCCCACCGTGCTCATCATCGACGACGAACCCGCGCACCGGCTCATGGTCCGCGTCGTCCTGGGCGATGCCGGCTTCAAGGTCCTGGAAGCCGACAACGGCCCGGCCGGGTTGGCCGCAGTGCGCACCCGGCCCGTGGACGTGATCCTGTTGGACATGCGCATGCCCGGCATGAGCGGCCAGGAGGTGCTGCAGCGCCTGCAGGAAAGCGGCAGCTGCCCGCCGGTCATCATGCTCACGGCCTTCGGCAGCGTGGGCAACGCCGTGGAGGCCATGAAAGCCGGGGCCTGGGACTACCTGACCAAGCCCACGGACAACGACGAGCTTCTGGCCGTGGTGCATAAGGCCTACGACCATGTGCGCCTGACGCGGGAAAACAGCGATCTGAAGAAGCAGATCGGCCAACTGCGGAATACCCGTCTCATCGGCGACAGTCCGGCCATGCGCCGGGTTGTGGAGCTCATCGAGCAGGTGGGGCCCAGCGAGGCCAACGTGCTCATTCTCGGCGAGTCCGGCACCGGCAAGGAGCTGGTGGCCCAACTGCTGCACGAGCACAGCCTGCGCAAGGACGGGGCGCTGGTGAAGGTCAACTGCGCGGCCCTGCCCGAGACGCTGCTCGAAAGCGAACTCTTCGGCTACGTGCGCGGCGCCTTCACCGGCGCCACCCAGGACAAGCCCGGTCGCTTTCAGCTCGCCGCCGGAGGCACCCTTTTCCTGGACGAGATCGGCGAGCTGCCCATGACCCTGCAGGCCAAGATCCTGCGCGCGCTGCAGGAGCGCATCGTCGAGCCGCTGGGCGGCGTGAGCCCGGTCAGCGTGGATGTGCGCTTCATCGCCGCCACCAACCGTGACCTGCAGGCCATGATCGCCGACGGCAAATTCCGCGAGGACCTCTACTACCGCCTCAACGTCCTCGAAATCCGCATCCCGCCCCTGCGCGACCGGACCGAGGACATCGCGTTGCTGACGGACCACCTGCTGGCCAAGCTCTGCCGCAAGAACAACCGTCCCGTGCGCTCCGTGAGCCGTGACTTCCTCGACGCCCTCACGCGCCACGAGTGGCGGGGCAACGTGCGCGAGTTGGAGAACGTGCTCGAACGCTGCCTCATCCTCTGCCGCGGCGACGTCCTCGACGTGCGGGACCTGCCGGAGCACCTGCTCTCCCCCGCCCGCACGACCGCCATGTCCGCCGCGACAACGCCGGCCGAAAACCCTCTGGAAGCCGCCGAGCGGCACGCCCTGGAAGAGACCCTGCGCAGGTATGCCGGGCACCGGGAACGCACGGCCCAGGCCCTGGGCATCAGCCGCCGCACCCTGCAATACCGTCTGAAGAAATACGGCCTGACCACCAGATGAAAGAAGCCGGCCCCCGAGGGAGCCGGCTTCTGCATTTCATACGTCCGTCGGGATTCAGATCCCGCAGGCGTCCCGCAGGTACTTGTAGCGCAGGTTGCGCGTGACCAGCACCGGGCAGTTGGCCCCTTCCAGCACGCGCGTGACCACGCTGCCCATGATCACGTTCTCCAGGACCGAGAGGCCGCGGGAGCCGATGACGATGAGGTCGCAGTCCAACTCGTCCTGGACGTTCAGGATGACATAGTCCGGGCGGCCGCTGCGGGAGATGAGTTCGACCTCCATGCCGCAGGGCTCGAGCATCTTCTTGTATTCCTCAAGCATGGCCATGGACGAGGCCTGGGCGCTCTGGCGCAGCTTCTCGGCCATCTCGCCGCCGATGGTCATGTTGACGGGTTCCCAGACGTTCAGCAGGTATATCTTGGGGTTGCGGGCATTGACCAGCATGGTCCCGTACTTGGCCGCGTTCCTGGAGGAATCCGACCCGTCAACCGGGATGAGCACTTTTTCAACTTTGATCATCTTCTTGTCTCCAGTGTGTTTGCAGCGACGTTAGAAGAAAAGAACGGTCATGAGCACGAAGCTCGGGATCAGGATGCCCACGGACCAGGCCATGTAGCCGAAAAAACTGGGCATCTTGATACCGGACGATTCCGCGATGGACCGGACCATGAAGTTCGGGGCATTGCCGATGTACGTGTTGGCGCCCATGAACACCGCGCCCGCCGAGATGGCCATGAGGGTGTGCACATGCTCCATGAGGAAGGACGCGTCGCCGCCGGCGGTGTTGAAGAAGACCAGATAGGTCGGGGCGTTGTCCAGGAAGCTCGAAAGCGCCCCGGTCAGCCAGAAGTACATGGCGTTGTTGGCTACGCCGTCGGTGGAGACCAGGGCGATGATGCCCGACAGGGCGCCGTCCATGCCCGCGCGCAGGATGGCGATGGCCGGGATCATGGTCAGGAAGATGCCGGCGAAGAGCTTGGCCACCTCGATGATGGGCTCCCAGTTGAACTCGTTGCGGCGGCGGATGTCCAAGGCCGTGGTCTTGAGGCTGACGCCGGCGAGGATGAGGAGCAGGACGTCGCGGGCGACGTTCTGCAGCTCCACGTGCACGTGGTAGAGGGTGAACCCGCCTTCGGGCTTCCACATGCCGCTCATGAGCACGCCGGCGACCACGCCGCCCAGCAGGAGCAGGTTCAGGGAGCCTTCGAGGCGCAACTTGCCGTCCTGGCCCGCGTCAGGAGACTGGGGACGGCCTTCCTTGCCGAACAGCACCGTGTCGATGATGAAGTACAGGGTCAGCAGGATGGCCGACATGGCCGCAAAGGGCATGAACAGGTGGACCGTGGTCCAGAAGAAGGACACGCCCTTCAGAAAGCCCAGAAACAGCGGCGGGTCGCCCAGGGGCGTCAGGCTGCCGCCGATGTTGGCCACCAGGAAGATGAAGAAGACGATGGTGTGGACCTTGTACTTGCGGTGCGAGATGGCCCGCATAAGGGGACGGATGAGCAGCATGGCCGCGCCGGTGGTTCCCATCCAGCTCGCCAGCAGAGTGCCGATGAGCAGGATGACCGTGTTGACCTGCGGCGTGCCCACCAGGGAGCCGCGCAGGCACACGCCGCCGGCGATGGTGAAAAGGGAGAAAAGCAGTATCAGGAACGACACGTATTCCAGGGCGATGGTGTGGACCACGGAATACGTCGCCAGCTCGAAGCCGTGAAACAGGGCGAAAGGCAGCAGAAATGCGACGCTCCAGAAAGCGGCCACCTTGCCGTAGTGGTGGTGCCAGAAGTGCGGGACGGCCAACGGCATGACGGCGATGGACAGGAGCATGCAGGCGAAGGGCACGACCCACAGGACGCCCAGGTGCTTGCCGATCTCCTCGGCCTCATGATGCAGGTCGCCGCCGGAAGCCCACACGTCCGGCAACACTCCAAGAACTGCCAGGGCGACGACCGCCAGGCAAAAAAACCAGACAGAACTCTTGCGCATCCCTTGTTCTCCTTTTGGGCCGCCGCCGAAAGCGGCGTCCCGTTCGCGTGAACGTTCAGGGCATCGTGACCAATGCCCAGCCTCTCCTCTCCCTTTTCCAAAAAAACAGGCCCCTGGTCGCCCATTTCCCAATCATGGACTCCAACGGCCGAAGGGCGAAACCCGGCAACGCATCCTGCGCCTCCCACCCGGCTTTCGTCCATGCGCAAGGCCTCCTGCGTCAACGCGCATTCACGGACCTTTTTCACGCA
This sequence comes from Desulfomicrobium salsuginis, assembly GCF_054657795.1. Lineage (NCBI taxonomy): Bacteria > Pseudomonadati > Thermodesulfobacteriota > Desulfovibrionia > Desulfovibrionales > Desulfomicrobiaceae > Desulfomicrobium > Desulfomicrobium salsuginis. The sequence goes on from NZ_BAAHYA010000002.1 coordinate 2,292,284, forward strand.
CGGCGGGTGCATATGCCATATCGGCCGCTGGAGCAATACCCCCCGCCGGTCGGCGGTCTGTCTGGCTCGCCGGGCGCGGACGGCGGAAATCGTCCCGGGACGGAGGGAATTGTTTGCGCCCAAACTTCTCAAAGCCATGTGGCCGGAATCATTCCGAGCTTGCCGGTCAGAAAAAAGGCCGCCCCCCTTGCGGGAGACGGCCTCGGATCGGCGCGACGCGAAAGGCGTCTACAGTCCGCAGGCGTCCTGCAGGTACTTGAGGCGCAGGTTGCGCGTGACCAGCACCGGGCAGGTCGCTCCCTCCAGCACGCGCGTGACCACGCTGCCCATGATCACGTTCTCCAGGACCGAGAGGCCGCGGGAGCCGATGACGATGAGGTCGCAGTCCAGTTCTTCCTGGACGTTCAGGATGACATAGTCCGGACGGCCGCTGCGGGAGATGAGTTCGACGTCCATGCCGCAGGGTTCGAGCAGCTTTTTGTACTCCTCCAAAAGCGCCATGGACTTCTCGTGGGCATTCTGACGAAGCCGTTCGGCCATCTCGCCGCCGATGGTCATATTGACCGGCTCCCAGATGTTCAGCAGGTATATCTTGGGGTTGCGGGAATTGACCAGATGCGCGCCGTACTTGGCCGCGTTCCTCGACGAATCCGACCCGTCCACCGGGATGAGCACTTTTTCGACTTTGATCATGATTCTCTCTCCATGGCGATCATCACGCCTTTGATTCTTCTGATTAATGGAAGAACAGGAAGTTCATCAAAAGGAAACAGGGGACGAGGATGCCCACGGACCAGGCCATATAGCCGAAGAAACTGGGCATCTTGATGCCGCCGGACTCGGCGATGGACCGGACCATGAAGTTGGGGGCATTGCCGATGTACGTGTTGGCGCCCATGAACACCGCGCCCGCCGAGATGGCCAGCAGGGTGCCCACCTCCGACATGAGGCGCTGCGGGTCGCCGCCCGCCGTGTTGAAGAAGACCAGGTAGGTCGGGGCGTTGTCCAGGAAGCTCGACAGCACGCCCGTCAGCCAGAAGAACATGGTGTGGTTGTCCAGGCCGTCGGCCGTCTTGACCATGGAGATGAGGCCCTGCAGGGCGCCGTCCATGCCCGCGCGCAGGATGGAGATGGCCGGGATCATGGAGATGAAGATGCCGGCGAAGAGCTTGGCCACCTCGCGGATGGGCTCCCAGTCAAACTCGTTGCGGCGCCGGATTTCGGGGGCCGTGACCTTGAGGCTCACGCCGGCCAGGACCAGGAGCAGGACGTCGCGCACGATGTTCTGCAGCTCGATGTGCACATGGTAGACCGTCACGCCGCCTTCGGGCTTCCATATGCCGCTCATGAGCACGCCGGCGACCACGCCGCCCAGCAGCAACAGGTTGAAGGTGCCTTCGAGGCGCAGTTTGCCGTCCTGGCCCGCGTCTGGGGATTCGGGGCGGCCCTCCTTGTTGAAGAGGAAGGTGTCGATGGCGAAGTACAACACCAGCAGGATGGCCGACAGGACCGCGAAGGGCACGAACATGTGGACCGTGGTCCAGAAGAAGGACACGCCCTTCAGAAAGCCCAGGAACAGCGGCGGGTCGCCGAGCGGCGTGAGGCTGCCGCCGATATTGGCCACCAGGAAGATGAAAAAGACGATGGTGTGGACCTTGTACCTGCGGTGCGCGATGGCCCGCATCAGGGGCCGGATGAGCAGCATGGCCGCGCCGGTGGTTCCCATCCAGCTCGCCAGCAGCGTGCCGATCAGGAGGATGACCGTGTTGACCTGCGGCTTGCCCACCAGGGAGCCGCGCAGGCACACGCCGCCGGCGATGGTGAAGAGGGAGAAGAGCAGGACGATGAAGGAGATGTATTCGAGAAACAGGGTATGGGCCACGGAGTACGCGGCCAGTTCGAACCCGTGCACGATGGCGAAGGGCACCAGGAAGGCCAGCCCCCAGAAGGCGGACACTTTGCCGTAGTTGTGGTGCCAGAAATGCGGCACGGCCAGGGGCATGACGGCGATGGACAGGAGCATGCAGGCGAAGGGCACGACCCACACGACGCTCAGCTCCTTGCCGATCTCCTCGGCGGCGTGGTGCAGGTCGCCGCCCGCGGCCCAGGCTTCGGGCAGAATGCCGAGCGTTCCCAGGCCGAGGACGGCCAGGAAGAAAAACCACACTGAACTTTGTCGCATCCGATGTTCTCCTTTTCGGGCCGCCGTAGCGACCCGGGTCGTTTGCGGCGGAGAGCGGAGAGCATCACCTGCGATGCCCTGCCACCACCCTCACCAAGGAAGTGGTCAATACGGCCAGGTCCTGGTCGTCCATGATGAATGGGGGCATCACGTACACCAAACGGCCAAAGGGACGAACCCAGACGCCTTCTTCGACAAAAGCGGTCTGAATTTCGGCCATGCGCACCGGCTCCTTGAGCTCCACCACCCCGATGGCGCCCAGGGTGCGCACGTCCACAGTGTAGGACAAATCGGCGCACGGGGCAAGGCCGTCCGCCAACAAACGCCCGATCCGCGCCACTTGCGCGGCCCAGTCGTTACTTTCCAGCAGGTTGAGGGACGCCCGCGCCACGGCGCAGGCCAGGGGATTGCCCATGAACGTGGGGCCGTGCATAAACACGCCGGGCGAGCCTTCGCACACGCCCTCGGCCACGCGCTCCGTGGCCAGGGTGGCGGCCAGGGTCATATAGCCGCCGGTCAGGGCCTTGCCCAGGCACATGATGTCGGGGCACACCCCGGCGTGCTCGCAGGCGAAGAGCCGGCCCGTGCGGCCGAAGCCCGTGGCGATCTCGTCGGCGATGAGCAGCACGTCGAAGGCGTCGCACAGTTCGCGTACCCGCCGCAGGTACATGGGATGGTAGAAATGCATGCCCCCCGCGCCCTGGACCACGGGTTCGAGGATGACGGCCGCGATCTCCCGGTGGTGGCGCTCCAGGGCCTCGCGCATGGGGGTGATGTCCTCTTCGTCCCAGTCATCCCCGAAGCGGCAGCGCGGACGGGGCACGAAAAGGTGGTGCGGCAGGACATTGGCGAAAATCTCATGCATCCCGTTCACGGGGTCGCAGACGCTCATGGCCGCGAAGGTGTCGCCGTGGTAGCCGCCCCGGATGGCCAGCAGCCGGCTCTTCTCGGGCCGTCCCCGGCAGATCCAGAACTGGAAGGCCATCTTGATGGCCACCTCCACGGCCACGGAGCCCGAATCGGCCAGGAAGACGCGGGTCAGGGGCGCCGGGGTCATCCCGACCAGCTTGCGGCACAGCTCCACGGCCGGCTCGTGGGTCAGGCCGCCGAACATGACGTGGGCCATGCGGGCGAGCTGGTCCGTCACGGCCGCGTTGAGCGCGGGGTGGTTGTAGCCGTGGACGGCGGCCCACCACGAGGACATGCCGTCGATGAGTTCGCGGCCGTCGGCCAGCTTCAGCCTCACGCCCGAGGCCGAGACGACCTGGCGCACGGGCAGGGGCGCGGTTGTGGACGTGTAGGGGTGCCAGATGTGCCGGCGGTCGAAGTCGAGAATGTCGTTGTTCATGGGTGAAGCCTGTTTTGGGCTGTTGGCGGGAATTGCGCTTCCGGTCCGCTTGGACTAGCAGCACGTGGACACGAGGAAAAACATGACGACTATCCCCGAGGAATTCAATCTTCAATCCTACGATTTCGACCTGCCCGAGTCCCAGATAGCCCAGGACCCTGCCGAGCGGCGCGGGGCGTCGCGGCTGCTGGTGCTCGACCGCGCCAGCGGCGAGGTGCGCGACTGCATGTTCGCGGACATCGCGCAACTGCTGCCCAGGGACGCGCTGCTGGTGGTCAACAACACCAAGGTCCTCCCGGCCCGGCTCATCGGACGCAAGGAGTCGGGCGGCAAGGCGGAGTTCCTGCTCCTCACGCCCCTGTCCCTGATCGAGCCCGAAGCCCGCACCGACGGTTGGAGCACGGCCGAAGTCGAAGGTCTGCTCAAGGCCTCCAAGGGCCCCAGGCCGGGCGAGCGTCTGCTTTTCGACGGCGTGGAACTCCTGGTGCTGGAAAAGGGCGAGTTCGGCCGCAGCCGCGTCCGCCTGAGCTGGCGGGGAGAGCTGGCCGACCACTTCCTGCGGCAAGGGCACATCCCCCTGCCCCCCTACATCCGCCGCGAGGACACGAGCGCGGACCGCGACCGCTACCAGACCGTGTACTCCCGAGAGGACAAGCTCGGCTCCGTGGCCGCGCCCACGGCCGGCTTGCACTTCACGCCGGGCATCATGGCCGCCCTGGAAGAACGCGGCATCCGCACGGCCGAGGTCACGCTCTACGTCGGCTACGGCACCTTCAGCCCGGTGCGCTGCGACGACATCCGTGAACACGTCATGCACGCCGAGTACGCCGAGGTGCCGGAGGAAACCGCCGCGGCCATCGCCAGGGCCAGGACCGAAGGGCGTCCCGTGGTGGCAGTGGGCACGACCACGACCCGCACCCTGGAGAGCATGGCCTCGCACCTCGGAGAGATCGGCCCCTTCCGGGGCTGGACCGACATCTTCATTCGCCCGGGCTACAGCTTCAAGGTGGTGGACCAGCTCATCACCAACTTCCACTTGCCCCGCTCATCCCTAATCATTATGGTCAGCACACTCGCGGGCAGGCGACAGATTATCGATGCCTACAACCACGCGGTACGGCAGGGCTTCCGCTTTTTTTCCTACGGCGACGCCATGCTGATCCGCTGACCCCGCAAGCTCCGTTCACCATCATCCCCCCGTGGAGGTATTCCATGCCTAGCAGAGTCGAGTTCCGGGAGGACCGCTGCAAGGGCTGCCTGCTCTGCACCGAAGTCTGCCCGACCGGCATCATCCATCAATCGAGTCGGTTCAACCAGAAGGGGTACAAGGTCGTGGAGATCACCCCCGAAAAAATGAGCCAGTGCAAGGGCTGCGCGTTCTGCGCCATGATGTGCCCTGATTTCTGCATCAACGTCTTCACGGCGAAGCAGGCCAAAGGAGGGAAGAAATGAGCACCCCCAAGCGCATCTTCGTCAAAGGCAATGAGGCCATCTCCCGCGGCGCCCTGGCCGCCGGGATGAAGTGCTTCTTCGGCTACCCCATCACGCCCCAGAACGACATCCCCGAATTCCTGTCCCAGGCCCTGCCCGAGGCGGGCGGCGAGTTCGTGCAGGCCGAGAGCGAAGTGGCCGCGGCCAACATGCTCATGGGCGCGGCGGCCTGCGGCATCCGGGCCATGACGTCCTCGTCGAGCCCGGGCATGTCCCTCAAGCAGGAGGCCATCTCCTACATGGCCGGCAGCGAGATCCCGGGCGTCATCGTCAACGTCAGTCGCGGCGGACCGGGCCTGGGCGACATCGGCCCGTCCCAGGGCGACTATTTCCAAGCCGTCAAGGGCGGCGGACACGGCGACTACAAGCTCCTGGTCCTGGCTCCCGGCACGGTGCAGGAAGCCTATGACCTGACCATCAAGGCCTTCGATCTGGCCTTCAAGTACAGAAATCCGGTCATGGTTCTGGCCGACGCCATCATCGGCCAGATGAAGGAGCCGGTGGTGCCGTGGGTGCCCGAGAAACGGGACCCCGCCGAGGGTCAGGATTGGGGTCTGCAGGGCGCGGTGAACCGCGGCCCGCGGCTGATCAAGTCCCTCTTTCTCGACGACGGGGCCCTGGCCGGCCAGAACCTGAAGCTCCAGGCCAAGTACCAGGCCATGCAGGCCGAGGTGGACCAGGAGCTCTTCCTGACCGAGGACGCCGAGCTCATCGTCGTGGCCTTCGGGTCCATCGGCCGCATCGCCAAGAGCACCGTGCGCAAGCTCCGCGCCCAGGGCAAGAAGGTCGGCCTGGTGCGGCCCATCACCCTGTTCCCGTTCCCGTCGGACGTGCTGCTGGGCCTGGCCAGGCAGGGCAAGCGCTTCCTGACCATCGAGCACAACATGGGGCAGATGGTCGAGGACGTGCGCCTGTCCATCCGCACCGTGGCGGATTCGGCGTTCCACGCCCAACTTCCGGGCAACCTGCCGACGCCGGACGATTTCGAAGAACCCATCTTGAAGGCGCTGGAGGGCTGAGCATGACCCAGGAAATTCGCGTCACCAACTACCCCGAGGTCCTGACCGACCGGCCGACCCACTACTGCCCCGGCTGCCACCACGGCACGGCGCACCGCCTGGTGGCCGAGGCCATCACAGATCTGGGCCTGGTGGACAAAAGCATCCTCATCGGCTCCATCGGCTGTTCGGTCTTCATCTACAACTACCTGACGCTGGACGCCATCGAGTCGCCCCACGGCCGCGCCCCGGCGGTGGCCACGGGCGTCAAGCGCGCCCGGCCCGACAAGATCGTCTTCACCTACCAGGGCGACGGCGACCTGGCCTCCATCGGCATGGCCGAGATCATGCATTGCGCCAACCGCGGCGAGAACATCACCACGATCTTCGTCAACAACACGGTCTACGGCATGACCGGCGGCCAGATGGCCCCGACCACCCTGGTCGGCCAGAAGACCACCACCTGTCCCGGCGGCCGCTGCCGCGAGAACGAGGGCATGCCCATCCGCATGACCGAGATCATCGCCTCCTTGGGCGGCGTGGCCTATGCCGAGCGCGTGGCCGTGAACAACGTCAAGAACATCATGAAGGCCAAGAAGGCCGTGGCCAAGGCCTTCGAGTACCAGACGAAGGAGATCGGATTCTCCTTCGTGGAGATCCTGGCCACCTGCCCGACAAACTGGCACATGACGCCGCTGCAGGCCAACAAGCGCGTGGAAACGGAAATGATCCCCTACTTCCCCCTGGGCAACTTCAAGGACGTGCTGGCAAAGGAGGAGAAATGAGCATTTACCAGGATGCAATCATCGCCGGGTTCGGCGGCCAGGGCGTCATGCTCATCGGCAACCTCCTGGCCTACGCGGGCATGGATGCTGGGCTGAATGTGACCTACATCCCGGTCTACGGCCCTGAGATGCGCGGCGGCACGGCCAACTGCACCGTCGTGGTCTCCGACGACGTCATCGGTTCGCCCATCATCCGCTCGCCCGTGAGCCTCATCATCATGAACGGCCCGTCCCTGGACAAGTTCCAGCCGCAGCTGCAGGACGGCGGCGTCATGATCCTCAACTCGTCCCTCATCGACCCGGTCAAGACCGAGAAGGACCGGGTCAAGGTCTACGCCGTGCCGGTCAACGAGATCGCCGACGGCCTGGGCAACGCCCGCATGGCCAACATGGTGGCCATCGGGGCCTACGTGCAGGCCACGGGCGTCCTGCCGGTCAAGCAGGTCCAGGACAGCCTCGGGTCGGTCATCTCGGCCCACTACAGCCACATGATCCCCAAGAACGCGGCGGCCATCCAGGCCGGCGCGGACTACGTCATCGCCAACGGCCAGTACAAGTAGCACCGCCGGGGCCCTCGCGGCCCCGGCTTTTTTGTCCTCGCGGCCCCGTCTCTCCACCCGAACCGCCCGAGGTGCGACATGCTTCTTCTCGGCATCATCGGCCACCCCCTCTCCCATACCTTGAGCCCAGTCCTGCACAACTGGGGATTCCGCGAACTGGGCATCCAGGCCTCCTACCACGTCTGGGACACCCTGCCGGATAAGCTCCCGGCCTTCATGTCCGCCCTGCGCACCCTGCCCATCCACGGCGCAAGCGTCACCATCCCCCACAAGGAACCCGTCATGCCCCTCGTGGACAGGCTGACGGCCAACGCCCGGGAGATCGGCGCCGTCAACACCCTGTACTGGGAAGACGGAAGGCTGTGGGGGGAAAACACCGACGTCACGGGCTTCATGGCCCCGCTTCTGGAGCGCGGCACGCCTCCCGGCACGGTCCTGGTCCTGGGTGCGGGCGGCGCGGCCCGCGCGGCGGTCTGCGGCCTGCACCGGGCAGGGTGGAATGTCCTTCTCTCGGCCCGCACGGGCACAAGGGCCGACAGGCTGGCCCACTCCTTCCAGGCCGAACACGTGCCGTGGAGCGAGCGGCACGAAGTGCGGCCGGATCTGCTGGTCAACACCACGCCCCTGGGCATGTCGGGCCCCTTCCAGGGCCTCTCGCCGTGGAAAGGCCCCCTTGCCGGCGTGTCCCTGGTCTACGACCTGGTCTACAACCCGCGGGAGACCCCGCTGCTGCTCCAGGCCGAGCGCGAAGGCGTGGACGTCGTGCACGGCCTGCCCATGTTCGTGCACCAGGCCCTGGCCCAGTTCGAACTCTGGACCGGCCGGCGCTTTCCGCTGCCGCAGGCCATGGTCCTCTTGGAGGAAACCCTGGCGTCCAGGGGCAAGGCGTGATCCGCTGCCCCTGGGTCGACCAGGCAAAGCCCGACTACGTCCGCTACCATGACGAGGAGTGGGGCGTGCCTGTCCGCGACGACCGCACGCTGTTTGAATACCTGGTCCTCGAGTCCGCCCAGGCCGGGCTTTCCTGGTACACGGTGCTGCGCAAGCGCGAGGGCTACCGGGCGGTCTTCGCCGGATTCGACCCGCAGGCCGTGGCAGCCTTCACCCCGGCCGACGTGGAGCGGCTCATGGCGGACCCCGGCATCATCCGCAACCGCCGCAAGATCGAGGCCGCCGTCGGCAACGCCCGCGCCTTCCTGCGGGTGCGGGAGAGTTTCGGCTCCTTCGCCGAGTACCTGTGGCGGTTCGTGGACGGACGTCCCATTGTTCACACCCTGCGCACCCTGGCCGACTATCCCGTGACCATCGCCCAGTCCGACGCCCTGGCCAGGGACCTCAAATCCAGGGGCTTCGCCTTCCTCGGCTCCACCACCTGCTACGCGCTCATGCAGGCCACGGGCCTGGTCAACGACCACAGCCTCGACTGTTTCCGGCGGCGCGAGCTGCTGGACGCGCCCGCTGGGCCCTGAGGCCGCAGACGGCGACCGAGCGCTCGCCACGCACGCCGAAACAAAGTTATGTCTGGCTTTGCCGGGAAAAATCGTATATTTTCCACGCAGTTTCTCTTTCCCTGAGCCGGCTGGACCGTGCCGGTAACTTCCGCGGAGGGATGCGGCATGAGCTTTACGGAACTGCGCAAATTCGTCGCACCTGAAACGATCTTCGGCGTCGGCGCCCTGCTCGTGGCCGGGCAGTACGCCAGCAAGTTCGGCATGATGCGCCCCCTCGTGGTGACCGATCCGGGAATCGTGGAGGCGGGTTGGGCCGGCAAGGTTCTGGAGAGCCTGGCGGCCTTCGACATCGAAGGGGTCCTCTTCTCCGCGGTGTCGCCCAATCCCAGGGCCGAGGAAGTCATGGCCGGGGCCATGACGTACATGGAGCACGGCTGCGACGGCCTGGTGGCCGTGGGCGGTGGCAGCCCCATGGACTGCGCCAAGGGCATCGGCATCGTGGTTTCCAACGGCGGCCACATTCTCGATTACGAGGGCGTGGACAAGATCATCGTGCCCATGCCGCCGCTCATCGGCATCCCGACCACGGCCGGCACCTCGGCCGACGTGTCGCAGTTCGCCATCATCAACGACACCGAGCGCAAGACCAAGATCGCCATCATCAGCAAGACCATCATCCCCGATGTGGCGCTCATCGACCCGCAAACCCTGACCACCAAGAGCCCCTACCTCGTGGCCTGCACCGGCATGGACGCCCTGGTCCACGCCATTGAGGCCTTCGTCTCCAGCGCCCATTCGCCCATGAGCGACCTGCACGCCCTGGAGGCCATCCGGCTCGTGACGAGCAGCCTCCTGGCCTCCCTGCAGAACCCCGGCGACATGGAACTGCGCGCCAAGACCATGCTCGGCAGCATGCAGGCCGGCCTGGCCTTCTTCAACGCCAGCCTCGGGGCGGTCCACGCCATGGCCCACAGCCTGGGCGGCTACAAGGACCTGCCCCACGGCGAGTGCAACGCCATGCTCCTGCCCCACGTCATCGACTTCAACTTCCCGGCGGCGCCCGAGCGCTTCCGCGTCATCGCCGAAACCATGGGCATCGACTGCCGCGGGCTGAACACCAAGGAAATCCGGACGCGCCTCCTGCAGGCCATGATCGAGCTGCGCAACGCCGTCGGCATCCGCGAGCACCTCGGGCAAAAGGGAATCCGCACCGGCGACATCCCGGTGCTCTCGGCCAAGGCCGTGCTCGACCCGTGCCTGGTGACCAACCCCAAAACCGCCACCACCCGCGACATCCAAGTCATCTATGAAGAAGCGACCTGACGAGCAGGCGGCCGATACGACGTCCCTGCGCGACAAGATTGTCGGCCTGAGCGAGTCCTCGGGCCGCAAGAGCTATTATCCCATGCTGCAGCAGAAGATCCGGGAGCTGCAGAACGAGATATCCGAACGGTGGCGCGCGGAAAACACGCTGCGCCAGACCCTGGCGCGCATCAGCCGGCAGCAGGCCGTCATGGCCGAGATTTCGACGGACCCCAACGTGTTCCACGGCCGGCTGCGGGACGCGGCCCCCATGATCACCGTCAAGATGAGCCATGCCCTGGAGGTCAGCCGGACAGGCCTCTGGATCAGGCAGGGCGAACGGTTCATCTGCCTGGACAAGTTCGATGCCCGCTACGACGCCCACAGTTCGGGCCAGATTCTCAAACTCGAAGAGTTCCCGACATACCACGCGGCCATAGTCCGGGAAGTCGTGGCCGTGGACAACGTGCACACGGACCCCCGGACCATGGCCTTCGCCTCGTCCTACCTCGCTCCCCACGGCATCGAGTCCATGCTCGACGTGCCCGTGCAGATCGAAGGCGAAATCGCCGGCATCATCTCCTTTGAGCACACCGCAAGTCCCCGCGCGTGGCAGCCCGACGAGATCACCTTCGCCGGCCGCGTCGCCGACCAGGTGGCGCTGATCATGGAGAACAAACGCAGGCGCATGGCCGAGGAGCGGCTCAGGGAGGCCCATGCCGAACTGACCAGGAACTTCCGCTTCACGGAGGTTCTCCTCGACGCCATCCCCATCCCCCTGTTCTACAAGGACTCGAGCCTGCGCTATCTCGGCTGCAACCGCGCCTTCACCGAGGTCATGGGCGTAAGCCGCGAGGAACTGCAGGGAAAGACCACACGGGACCTATGGCCGGACCTTTCGACCACATATGAGGAAAACGACCACTCCCTGCTGCGCGGCGCGCCCAGGAGCACATACGAGGCCAAGGTCCGTGGCAAGGACGGACAGCTGCGCGAGGTCATCTTCGCCAAGCAGGTCTTTTTCGACGAGCGCAACCGCACGGACGGCATCATCGGCTCCTTCGTGGACATCACGGAGCGCATCCGCTCGGAAAAGGAGTCGCAGCGTCTGCGGACACTGCTGTCGAACATCATCAACTCCATGCCGTCCATGCTCATCGGCGTGGACGCCGACGGCCGCATCGCACAATGGAACCAGCAGGCCGCTCGCGTGACGGGCGTCTCCGAAGAAGAAGCCCGCGGCAAGCCCCTCGGGGAGATCGTGCCGTGGCTCGAACCGGAGATGCGCAGAATCCGTCAGTCCATCGCCGACAAGAAGCCCTTTTTCGAGGGGAAACTGCGCAGAATCGTGGACGGGGAGACGCATTTCGAGGACGTGACCATCTATCCCCTCATCAGCAACGGCGTGGAGGGCGCGGTCATCCGCATCGACGACGTGACGGACAAGGTCCGCATCGAGGACGTGCTGGTCCAGTCGGAAAAGATGCTCTCCGTCGGCGGGCTTGCCGCCGGCATGGCGCACGAGATCAACAATCCGCTGGCATCCATCATGGGCAACGCGCAGGTCCTGGAGACGCGCCTGACCCATCCCCCTGCCGCAGAACGCGGCCGCGGCACGGGACGCAGGCATCTCGATGGAGGCCCTGCGCACGTACCTCGAGTTGCGGGGAATTCCGAAAATGCTCCTGTCCATCCGCAGCTCCGGGGCCCAGGCGGCGCAGATCGTCAGCAACATGCTCAGCTTCAGCCGCAAGAGCGACGCGACCCTTGTCCCGGAGGACATCACCGCCATCGTGGACAAGACCCTGGAACTGGCCAGTACGGACTACAACCTGAAAAAGAACTACGACTTCAAGAAAATACAGATTATCAGAGAGTACGAACCAGACCTGCCCAGAATTCTGGGCTCCGTAAGCAAGCTGCAGCAGGTCTTCCTGAATCTGTTCCGGAACGGAGCCGAGGCCATGGGGGAGAAGAGATATCCCGGAGGGCAGGGACCACGCTTCACCCTGCGGGCGCGGAACAACCCGCCCTGGGTGCGGATCGAACTGGAGGATAACGGACCGGGACTCGAAGAACCGGTACGCAAGCGCATCTTCGAGCCGTTCTTCACCACCAAGCCCGTGGACAAGGGCACAGGCCTCGGCCTGTCGGTGTCCTATTTCATCGTCACCGAGGACCACGCCGGCGTGATGAGCGTGCAGACGGCCCTGGGCGAATGGACACGCTTCATCATCGACCTGCCCGTCGCGCCATCCACGAAATAAAAACGGCAGGCCCGAGGGCCTGCCGCAATCTGACGCAAGAACGACCGCAGAAATTAGCGGGAATAGACCTTAAGCTGGTCGCCGGGCCGGATATGGGTGTTGGCCGCCAGCTTGTTCCAGCTGAGCAGATCCTGCGCACTCACGCCGAAACGCTTGGCGATGGACCACAAGGTATCGCCCTGCCGAACCTGGTAGCTGACGAGATCCTTGCGCACGGTATCCGCCTGGGCCTGGGCCTTTTTGGTCTCCGCGCGGCCCGCATCGGGTACGAACAGCTTCTGGCCGACCTTGAGGGTCGTTGAGCCGCGCAACCCGTTGGCCTGCAGCAGGGTCGAGGGGTCCGCCTCGAACTGCTTGGCGATGGACCATACGGTATCGCCCTGGCGGACCACATAGTTGGCCCGCTTCGAAGCCCACATCTTCGTCTCCGCCACGGCAGGAGCCTCTTCGCCCGACGACTGGCCGGGCACGCGCAACACCTGCCCCACGCTCAGCTTCCTGACCGTGTTGGCCTTCTGCAGATCCTTGACCGGGATGTTGAACTTCTTGGCCACGCCCCACCAGGTATCGCCAGGCTGCACCCTGTGGCTGGCGTACTCCGTGCGTTTGACGATGATCGGCTTCTTCAGGAACTCTTGGGCCTGGGCCACGAGATGGCCGGGCACCGCGATCTGTATGGTCCGCGTGGGCGGAGCCTCCTGCTTGCGCAGGGCGGGGTTCAGCTCCCGGAAGGACTTCCAGTCTACGCCGATGCTTCGGGCCATGGCCTGCAGATCCGTACCCGGCGCGGCCTTCAGCTTTGAGGGCGTCGCGGTCCGCCTGTCGAGATCGAGGGGCTCAAAGCCCAGCTTCTCCAGGTTCCTGGCCACTTTGACTAGGGCGAGAAACTTGGGAACGTACAGTTTCGTTTCCTGCTTCAGGTCGTCAGAGGCCTCACACAGGGAAAAGTAGTCCTCGCTTCCGGTCTTCTTCAAGGCCCGACCGACCGCACCCTCGCCGGCATTGTACGCCGCCAGGGCCAAAGGCCAGTCCCCGAACTCCGCATACAGCTTCTTCAGGTACGCGATGGCCGCCTCGGTGGCCATGTACGGGTCGCGCCGCTCGTCCACCCAACTGTCCACGGTCAGCCCGTATATCCGGCCGGTCTGGGGCATAAACTGCCAGATGCCGCCGGCGCCGGCCGAAGAGACGGCAAAGGGGTTGAACCCGCTCTCGGCGAAGGGCAGGTAGATGAGGTCCTCGGGCAGGCCTTCGGCCAGAAAACGCGCCCTGATGTGCGGCAGGTAGTTCTGGGCCCGCTTGAGCCACCCCTCCATGGTCCCCCGGTGGGTGTGGGCGTAGTAGTGAAAATAGCGCTGGACTTCCGCATTATCATCGGTATCCAAGGCGACAGGAAAGGACATCTGCGCATCGAGGATGCTTTTTTCCTCGGCGGACAGCACGCTGTCCGCGGGGAGGTCCTCCCGGCCCTGCAGAACATCGACGTACTCGGAGTCCTCGTCCTGGGCGGAAGCTTCCTGGGTTGCGTTGCCGGAGTCGGCGGATGCGTCCGCACCCTCTCCGGCGTCCTGCGCCGTCACGTCCACACCCGGTCCGACAGAGGCCGGGTTCTGGGCCTGCTTGGCGGGCATACACCCGGCAAGAGCCAGCAGGACGGCGAGCAGGATCACTCGTATATCGACTGTCAAAACAATCTCCTGGTCAAATGTTGGCCCCTGGGACGCGAAAAATCCGTCCCAGCGAGATCGAGCATTTTGCCCTGCTACAGAAAAAAACCCGAAATTGCAAACCCGCCAGCCCGGCTCATCACGGATCAGCACATGAACGACAATCCCGACCTCAGAAGCCACCTGACCCCCGGCCGCAAGCCGGTTCTCGAACTTCTCCGCTCACGGCCCGAGACCCTCGACACGGTCTTTCTGGCCGAGGACGCGCCTGGGCTCGGGGACGTCCTCGGGCAATGCAAGGAGGCAGGCGTGCGCTTCCGCAAGGTGCGACGCGCCGAACTGGACCGCATGTTCCCCGGCAACCACCAGGGCGTTGTCGGCCGCCTGCGGGGACGGCAGCTCATGGATCTGGACGCCCTCATCGCCGAAACCGGCCGCTGCTCCTTTCCCCTCATCCTGGCTCTCGATCAGGTCCAGGACCCCGGCAACGTCGGCACCCTGGCCCGCACCCTGCTCGCCCTGGGCGGAGCCGGCCTTCTTTTTCCGCGCGACCGCACGGCCTTCATCGGACCGGCCGCGGCCAAGGCGGCGGCAGGAGCCCTGGACCGGCTGCCCCTGTGCCAGGTGGTCAACCTGGCCCGGGCCCTGGACGCCTGCGCCGAGGCGGGGCTGACTATCTACGGCTCCGCCGCCGGACCGGCGAGTACGGACCTCTTCACGGCCAGGCTCGATTTCCCGGCGGTGCTGGTGCTCGGCAACGAGGACAAGGGAATGCGCCCGAACGTGGGCAAGCGCTGCGCGGCCATGCTCTCCATCCCCATGCGGGGCGGGTTCGATTCCCTGAACGTGGCCCAGGCGGGGGCCATGATCATGACGGAGATGCTGCGCCGCAGAAGCTGAAGGCGGGAGACTACTTGATGTACTGCGGGAAGTTCAGGAACACGTCCTGGGTGAAGGTGATCATCTTGTCCATGATCCAGGGGAAGGAGATGAGCAGCGCCACGAAGACGGCGATGATCTTGGGCACGAAGGTCAGCGTCATCTCCTGAATCTGGGTCGCGGCCTGCAGGATGCTGACCAGCACGCCGACCCCCAGGCCCACGCCCAACATGGGCAGGGAGATGGCCAGGGTCAATTCGATGGACTGCCGCGCGAAACCTATCACGAATTCGGGGGTCATGGGTTCACTCCTTGACTCGGGCTAGACGAAACTGTTGACGAGGGAGCCGACGAGCAGGTTCCAGCCGTCGACCATGACGAAGAGCAGGATCTTGAACGGCAGGGACACCATGACCGGCGGCAGCATCATCATGCCCATGGACAGCAGGATGCTCGCCACGACCATGTCGAGGATCAGGAACGGGATGTAGATCAGGAACCCGATCTGGAAGCCCGTCTTGAGTTCGCTGATGACGTAGGCCGGAACCAGGACCATGGTCGGGACGTCTTCCTTGCTCTTGGGCCGCTCCAGGCCCGTGATGGAAAAGAACACGGACAGGTCCTTCTCGCGTGTATGCTTGAACAGGAACGTCCTGAGGGGCGTCTCGGCTCGGCCGATGGCCACGTCGTACCCGATCTCCTCCTTCAGGTAGGGTTGCAGGGCCGTATCGTTGATGGTCCTTCCCGTGGGCATCATGATGACCACGGTCATGAAAATGGCCAGGGAGGCCAGAACCTGGTTCGGCGGCATCTGCTGCGTGCCCATGGCCTGCCGCAGGAAATGAAAGACGATGATGATGCGGGTGAAGGACGTGACCGTCAGCACGATGGCCGGGGCCAGGGACAGGACCGTCAGCAGAGCCATGACCTCCAGGGCCACGGCCACCTTCTGGGGCTCAGCCTGGGCGCTGGACAGGGACAGGGACAGGGACGGGACGCTCGGGACCTGCTGGGCCAGGGCCGCCAGGGGGAAAAGCAGGAAAAGACTAGGAAGAAGGATCCTGGCCGCTTTCACGCTCCAGTGCTGTCTGAAAATCCGGGGTGGGGTCATGGTCTGCCTTGTGCTCCGCGATCAGGTTGATGCCGGCGTCGGTCACGCCCAGCACCAGAAGCCTATTCAAGAAGCGGACCACCACCAGCTGTTTGCGCGGACCAAGGGCCACGCGTTCCTCGACCCGCAGGGAGCCCGCCCCGCGGCCCTGCAGGCGTGAGGCCAGCCCGAAGCGCTTGAGGAGCGCAAAAGCCAGAAAAATGAGCCCGAGGATGAGCAGCAGCGCCGCGGCCATCTTCACGGCGGCCAGCCCCAGCCCGGCGCCCGCGCCTGTCAGGGTTGCGTTATCCAAGCTGCTTCACCCGCTCGATGGGACTGATGATGTCCGTCAGGCGCACGCCGAATTTCTCGTTGATGACCACGGCCTCGCCGCGCGCCACGAGCTTGCCGTTGACCAGGATCTCCAGGGGTTCGCCGGCCAGCTTGTTCAGTTCGATGACCGATCCCTGCCCGAGCTGCAGCAGCTCGTTGATGAGGAGCTTGGTGCTGCCGAGCTGGGCCGAAACCTCCAGCGGGATGTCGAGGATGAAGTCCAGATCCTTGCGCAGGTTGTCGGGTTTGGGCGCCTTGGCCTCGGCCGTCAAATCTTTGTATTCAAAATCCCGACTCTGGGCGGAAAGCTGCTTCTGCTTCTTCTCGCGCTGGATCTTGCCCTCCTCCTCGTCGGCCAAAGCCTTGGCCCACTCCTCAGCCAGGGCCTGGTCCGAGCCGCCCGGCTCCTGCTCCTTGAGGGCCGCGCTCCAGGCGTCGGCAAGATCCTGCTCGCCACCGCCGGCGGACTCCGCGGTGCTCTGCTCTTCAAGGGCCGCGGCCCACTCCGCCGCCAGTTTGTCCTGATCTTCGACCATACCGTTCCCCTAGTAATTGAGTTCCTGTTCCTTGATGACCTTGAAGGCCTTGTTTCCCTTGACGAAGCCCGGATGTCCCAAAAATTTGAGCACGCCCTGGATGCGCGCAGTGAGGAGATCGTCCTCGTCCTGATCCAAGAGCAGGATGTCCCCGACCTTCAGGTCGAGAAGCTGGCGGCCGGTCATCTGCGTCGTGCCGAAAGTCACGCCCACGTCCACGGGCGTCTCCATCAGCCGGTCCCGGAAGCGGGAGATCCAGGCGTGGTCGATCTCCAGGCGTTCGGTCTGGAAGGCGGCGTAGAGCTTGGAACGGATGGGTTCGATGGTCGCATAGGGCAGGGCCAGGACCATGGAGCCCAGGGCGTTCTCCAACTCCACCTCGAAGGAGATGACCACGACCACGTCGCTGGGCGGGACGATGGTCGCGAACTGCGGGTTGATCTCCGAGCGCAGGAGTTCGATGCTGACCTCGTGCACCGGCCGCCAGGCGTCCTCCAGGTTGGCCAGGATGATCTTGACGACCTTGACGATGATGGACTGTTCGATGGGCGTGAAGTCGCGCCCCTCGATCTTGGGCTGGCTGCCCGCCCCGCCGAAGAAGTTCTCGACCAGGGAGAAGACCAGGCGCGTGTCGACCACCAGCAGGGCGTTGCCGCGCAGGGGGTCGATCTTGAAGATGTTGATGCTCGTTGGCACGGGCAGGGAGCGCATGAAGTCCCCGAACTTGGACATGTCGATGGAGATGGGGTTCACGTCCACCCGCTTGCGCATGGTGTTGGCCAGGGCGCTGGTGCACAGGCGCGAGAAGCGGTCGTTGATGATCTCGAGCACCGGCATGCGCCCGCGGATAATGCGGTCCTGGTTGGCCAGGTCGAAGGACACGACGCCGCTCTGATCCTCGACGACCTCCTCCTCGGTCTCGATCTCCCCGCCCGAGATGCCCCGCAACAGGGCATCGACCTCGTCCTGGTTCAGGATCTTGCTCATAGACTTCCCGCAGGCCCTACTGGACCACGAATTCCGTGAAATAGACGTTGCGCACCTTGCCCTTGCCCAGAATCTGGTTCAGGCGCTCAACGATCTGGTTCTTGAGTTCGATCTTGCGATCCATGCTGCTGATCTCCTCGAAGGTCTTGCTCGACAGCAGGAGCAACAGCGTGTCCTTGACCTTGGGCATGGCCGCGGTCAGTGCGGCCGCGGCCGCGGCGTCGGCCACTTCCACGTCCATGGTGGTCTTCAGGTATCGCCGGCCCATGGGATCGGACAGGTTGACCACGAAGGCGTCGAGAGTGACCAGCTGGCCGCCTGTTGCGGGCGCCGCGGCGTCCTTCTTCTCCCCTTCGGCCTTGCCTGCCGCGGCCGTCTCACCTTCGGCCGACGCTTCGTGCCCGGCCGCCGCGTCTCCCGCCAGCTTGGGCTGCAGATAGAACTTCCAGGCCGCAAACCCGCCGCCGCCCAGCACGGCCAGCACCAGAACCAGGATGATGATCAGCTTGAGCTTTCCGCCCTTTTTTTTGGCTTCCTTTTCCGGGGCCTGCGCTTTTTTGTCGGCCATTTGTTCCTCCTTCGTCGTTCATGCGAAAACCGGGCCTAAAGATACGTTCTGCCTGTGGTTTTCAGCAATATTTCCACGCGCCTGTTCCTGGCCCGGCCTTCGGGCGTGGCGTTGTCGCCCAAAGGAAAGGCCTCGCCATAGGCGGAAACCGAAAACCGTCCGGGATCGAAACCCGTCTGCAGAAAAACGCCGAGCACGGCCATGGCCCTTTCCGCAGACAAGGTGTAGTTGTCCTTGGTTGTTCCGGGCACGCTGTCCGTATACCCGGCCACGTTGACCGGCATGGTCGTCGTGGCCAGAAATCTGGCGAACTCGGCCAGCAGCTTGCGGCTGCCTTCGCTGAGTTCGCTCCCGCCGGTCTCGAAGAGCAGCCCGTCGGACAGCACCAGGGCCAGCCCTTCGGGCCTCGCCAGGATCTGAAGATTGGCGTTCAGGGTGCTTCTGGACATGCCCTCGGGCAGGACCTCATCGGGAAAAAGCAGGTCCTTGATACGCTGCGGATTCTCCAGCACGTCGGCCGGATTCTCGATGGCCATCTGCACGAGGGTGAAGCGCGTCGGAATCCTGCCTGCGCCCTTCTTCGGGGCCAGGCCCATGTCGCCCGCGAAATTCGAGACCACGTCGCGCAGCACAGACCTGTCCATGGAGGACATGGACAGGAGCAGCACGAAGAAGGCCAGCAGGAGGGTGACCATGTCCGCGAAGGTGACCATCCAGGCCGCTCCCGGCGCCAGGCTCCGGTAGGGTTTGCGCTTGAGGGCCATCTCAGGGCTTCCCCGGCAGGTCGAAGCGGAAGAGGAAATCGTCCACGCTGAAGCTGTCCTTCACGCGCGCCTTCTCTTCCTCCAGCGCCTTCTGCGCGGCCAGTTCGGCGCTCCAACTGCCGATGCGGTGATCCAGCGTGAGCTCCACCCTCCGGTTGGCCTGCCTGCCTTCACGGCTGTCCCCGCCGACACGCGGCCGAAAGCGCCCGTAGGCTTCCAGGCGCAGCTTGTCCTGCGGGATGCCGGCTTCGAGGAAATAGCGGTACACGGCCACAACCCGGGCCAGAGAGAGTTCCCAGGAGAAATCGACCTTGACCCACGGTTTGGGCAGATAATCCGGCCCGTATTCGTCCATGCCTTCGGCGGTGTGCCCCGACAGCCCCATGGGGTACGCGCTCGCGGCCACCACGGGCAGGACCTTGGCCAGCAGGGCGCGCCCATGCTCGGTCAATTCGGCCGTCCCGGGCGCGAACAGGGCCGCGGCGTCCATGGACAGGCGCTGGATGAACCGGTTGGACTCGAAGCGCAGATCCTTGTCCGGGTCTTCCTGCAGCCGCTCCTTGACCGGCGAAAGGTCGTGAAAAACATTGATCGGACCGGGATCGACGCGCGTACGGGTGTCGGAGATGGTCAGGTCATCCAGGCTGGGAGCGCCCGTCCCGAAGGTGCCGGAAACCGAGCCAAGCGCCACCTTGCGCTTGTAGACGTCCGTCATGGAGGCCATGGACACCAGCACGATGAAAAACGTCATCATCAGGGTGACCATGTCCGAAAAGGTGATCATCCAGGACGGGAGCCCGGAGTCGGGTTCCTGGCGCTTTTCCCTGCGTTTGAGCATGGCGTTCCCCGGCCGTCCTTCAGGGTCTGAACCTGCGCTCCTTGGGCGGCAGGTAGCTGTTCATCTTCTCTTCGAGGATGCGCGGGTTCTCGCCCCGCGAGATGGACATGATCCCCTCGACGATCATGGTCCGCACCAGGACTTCTTCCCGGCTGCGGGCCCGGAGCTTGCCGGCCATGGGGTTGAAGACGAGGTTGGCCAGGATCGCCCCGTAGAACGTGGTCAGCAGGGCCACGGCCATGGCCGGCCCGATGGTGCTGGGATCGTTCATGCGCTTGAGCATGAGCACCAGGCCAATGATGGTGCCGACCATGCCCATGCCCGGGGCCAGGCTCCCGAACGTCTGCAGGATCTCCGCGCCCTTGAGGTGGCGCTCTTCCAGGCAGGCGATCTCGGTCTCCAGAATCTCCTGGATGAGCTGGGGGTCGAGGCCGTCGACGGTCAACTGCAGGCCCTTGCGCAGAAAGTCGTCGGGAATGCTCTTGAGATGCGCCTCCAGGGACAGGATGCCCTCGCGCCGCACGCGCGTGGCGTAGTCCGTGAACTGGGCGATGAGCTCCCCAGGCTCCTGGGCCTTGGAGGTGAAGGTCTTGCCCATGATGCGCGCCACGCCGAGCACGCTCTCCAGCGGGTACGTCACCAGCACCGCGCCGAGGGTGCCGCCGAAGACGATGAGGACCGAGGAGAAATCGAAGAAGAGCATGAAGTCCCGGCCCAAGGCGGCGATGACCAGCCCGAAGGCAACCAGGATTCCGATGATGGTGGCCAGATCCATAAGACAAGCTTCCCCTTTGGCCGTTAGTTCGTGTCGCGTTCCCCGAATATCCGCGTGCCGATGCGCACCAGCGTGGCCCCTTCCTCGATTGCGGCCTCGAAATCCCCGGTCATGCCCATGGACAGGTCCGGGAGCGGGAGCCCGAAGCCTGCGCGCAGGGACTCGGCCAGGCCGCGCAGGCGCGCGAACCAGGGGCGCGCCCGCTCCGGGTCGTCGAAGAACGGAGGCATGAGCATGAGCCCGCGCCACTGCAGATGCGCCGAGCCCGCCAGGAACTCCGCCAGCGGCGGCAAATCCCCTTCGAGGATGCCGCTCTTCCGGCTCTCGCCGGCCAGATTGACCTGCACGAGCACGTCCTGGACCAGGTCCATGGCCCGGGCCCTGTCATGCAACGAACGAGCCAGCTTCAGGGAATCTACGCCGTGGATCAGACTGAAACGCCCCACCACGTTCCTGGCCTTGTTCGTCTGTAGATGACCGATGAAGTGCCATGAAATTTCCGGGGGCAGGACGGCCATCTTGGCCTCGGCCTCCTGCACGTAATTCTCCCCGAACTCACGCTGGCCCGCCTCGTACAGGGCCCTCACGGCGTCGGCGGGATGCAGCTTGGACACGGCCACGAGGCGCACGTCACCCGCCTCGCGCCCGGCCGTACGGGCCGCCGCGTCCATGCGCTCCAGCACTTCGCGCCACCTCTGCCTCATCTCCGCCGCTTCCATGCCCGCCCTCCTCAGGACCCCAGGCCCAGGGAGATCATGAACTGGCCGTCCTCGGTCCAGCCCTCGCGGACCTTGACCCACAGCTCCAGGTGGACCTTGCCGCCCAGCAGACCCTTGATCTCCTGACGGGCCAGCTGGCCGACCTTCTTGAGATTCTGCCCCTGCCGGCCGACGATCATGCCCTTGTGACTGTTTTTTGACGTATAGATCGTGGCCGAGATCATGGTCATGTTCTCTTCCGGGATTTCCTCCCAGCTCTCGATCTCCACGGCCACGTTGTAGGGCAATTCCTGTTCGAGGCCCAGAAAAAGCTTCTCGCGGATGATCTCCGAAGCCAGGAAGCGCACCGAGGCCGTGCTCAGCTGGTCCTCGGGGAAGAGCGGCGGACTGACCGGCAGGAACTCGCGGATGATCTTCAGAAGCGTCTCCAGGCCCTCGCCGGTCCTGGCCGAGACGGGGACGAGTTCGACGCCCGGCCAAAGGGCGGCGCAGTCGGCCAGCAGGCCCAGCAGGCGTTCCTTTGGCTTGATCTGGTCGACCTTGTTCAGGGCCACGGCCATGGGCACGCCCAGGGTACCGAGCTTGGCCGCCATGGGCCGCAGGTCGCGTTCGAGGGCCTTGGCGTTGCCCGCGTACTTGGAGCCGTCGAGGAACAGCACCACGCCGTTGGCCTCCTGCACCGCGCCCCAGGCCGCGTCGACCAGGAAGCGGTTCAGCTTGCCGCGGGCGGCGTGGATGCCGGGCGTGTCCAGAAAGACGATCTGCTCCTCGGCCGTGGTGCGGATGCCGGTGATGCTCGTGCGGGTGGTCTGGGGCTTGGGCGAGACGATGGCGATCTTCTCTCCCAGGACGGCGTTCAGAAAGGTGGATTTCCCGGCGTTGGGGGGCCCGATGAGGGCGATGAAGCCGGCTTTGTATGTGCTTTGCGTCATTTCCATGCAATCTTTGTAAAAGGATATTGCCGGGTTGAAAACCCGTCACGGGGATAAGCACGGGAATGTCGGGAAATACCCCTTGCCCTGCGCTTCGGAATCTGGATATAGGCCCCAAACATTATGGGCAAGGACTTAATCATCGTCGAATCACCCGCCAAAATCAAAACCATCAAGAAGTTTTTGGGCAGCGGTTACGAAGTGGAAGCGTCCGTGGGTCACGTGCGGGATCTCCCGGCCAAGACCCTCGGCGTGGACGAGGAACACGACTTCACGCCGGAGTATCAGATCATCCCCGGCAAAGCCAAGGTCGTCAGCAAGCTCAAATCCGCAGCCAAGGCGGCCGACACGGTCTACCTGGCCCCGGACCCCGACCGCGAGGGCGAGGCCATCGCCTGGCACGTGGCCGAGATCATCAAGGGCTCCAACACCAATCTCAAGCGCATCCAGTTCAACGAGATCACGGCCAAGGCGGTCAAAGAGGCCCTGGCCCACCCGACCGAACTGCGCAAGCCCCTCTTCGATTCCCAGCAGGCCAGGCGCATCCTGGACCGGCTCGTGGGCTACAAGATTTCTCCGCTCCTCTGGAAGAAGGTCAAGCGAGGACTGTCCGCCGGCCGAGTCCAGTCCGTGGCCCTGCGCCTCATCGTGGACCGCGAGCGCGAACGCCAGGCCTTCGTCTCCGAGGAGTACTGGCTCTTCAAGGTCACGCTGGAAGGCGCCACGCCCCCGCCCTTCGAGGCCGACCTGTGGAAGGTCGACGGCGCCAAGCCCGTCATCGGCGACGAGGACGCGGCCCTGGCCCTGGAAGGACGCATCGCGGGACAGCCGTTCCTGGTGGAGGACGTGGTCGAGAAGGAGCGCCAGCGCCAGCCGCGCCCGCCCTTCATCACTTCCACCCTGCAGCAGGACGCCAGCAACAAGCTCGGCTTCAACGCCAAGCGGACCATGTCCGTGGCCCAGCGCCTCTACGAAGGCGTGGAACTGGGCGAACGCGGCACCACGGCGCTCATCACCTACATGCGTACCGACTCGGTGCGCGTCTCCGACGAAGCCCGCGACGCAGCCCGCGAGTGGATCACGGCCAACCTCGGCCCGGATTTCTACCCCCAGACCGCCAGGGTTTACAAAAGCAAGGGCTCGGCCCAGGACGCCCACGAAGCCATCCGTCCCGTGGACCCGTCCCTGACCCCGGACTCCATCAAGAACGCCCTGCCCCCGGAGCAGTACAAGCTCTACCGCCTCATCTGGGAGCGCTTCATGGCCTCGCAGATGGCCTCGGCCCGCTTCTGGGACACGGTCGTGACCGTGGCCAGCGGCCCGGCCCAATGGCGGGCCAAGGGCGAACGCCTCATCTTCCCGGGCTTCCTGCGCGTCTGGCCCCAGGTCGAGGACTCGGCCACGGCGACCCTGCCGGGCCTGGAAAAGGGCCAGGGGCTGCGCCTGGACAAGCTGCACAAGGAGCAGAAGTTCACCCAACCTCCGGCCAGATTCTCCGAAGCTTCCCTTGTTCACAGGCTGGAAGAACTGGGCATCGGCCGCCCGTCCACCTACGCCGCCATCATCTCGACCCTGACCGAGCGCGACTATGTGCGCATGGCCGAAAAGCATTTCGAGCCCACGGACCTGGGCGTCATCGTCTGCGACCTGCTGGTGGAGCATTTCGGGCAGCTCATGGACGCCGGTTTCACGGCGCGCATGGAAGAGGGCCTGGACCACGTGGCCGAGGGCGACACGGACTGGGTGGAACTGCTGAAGGATTTCGCGAAGGATTTCTACCCCACCCTGGACAAGGCCCGCGAGACCATGGCCCAGATCAAGGCCGGCATGGACACGGGACTTTCGTGCCCGCAGTGCGAGGACGGCCGGCTTGTCGTCAAATTCGGCAAGAACGGCACGTTCCTGGGCTGCACCAACTATCCCGCCTGCGCCTTCACCAGCAACTACACGCGCGACGCCGCCGGACAGATCCAGCTGGTCAAGGAGGAGCCCCCCGAGGAACTCGGCCTGTGCCCCAAGTGCAAGACCGGCCGCCTCGTGGTCAAGAAGACCAAGACCGGCGGACGTTTCGTGGCCTGCTCCAACTACCCGGAATGCCGGCACGCCGAATCAGTCGGCACCGGCGTGGCCTGCCCCCGCGAAGGGTGCGACGGGGAACTGGTGGAAAAGACCAGTCGCCGCGGCAAGCCCTTCTACTCCTGCAGCAAGTACCCCAAATGCGACTACGCGGTCTGGGACTACCCTGTGGCCAAGCCGTGCCCCCTCTGCGGGTCCAAGATCCTCGTGCGCAAGGAGTCCAAGGCCAAGGGCCCCCACCTGGCCTGCCCGAAGAAGGAATGCGGCTACTGGGAGAAGATCGAGCAGCCGGCTTAGCCGCGCAGACAGACCGAATACTTCTTCAAAAAGTCCAACGGGTTGTAGCTCATCTTCGCCTTGCGCAGACCCTCGTCGCCCAGATCCTGCTCCCTGTTGACGACCCGGAACCCCTGGCAGCACCGCTCCAGGAACATCTGGTTGATGGCCTGGTACACCCCCTTGAAATTGGGACACCCCTTTTCGAAGTGGATGACGACGCTCGTCTCGTCCAGTGCCTCGGCGATGGTGTAGGCGATCATCTTGTCGTCGACCACCAGTCCGGCGCCGATGAGGCCGTGCAGGCGCGACCAGTCGTGCATGACCTTGACGATGGCCAGGTTTTCGGCCTCCAGGGTCCGGTCGTTCTCGGTGTTTCGCCACAGGAACCAGTCCGTCTGCAGGGCCAAGGCGCACTCCACGGTCTTCTCGTCCAGCAGCACGAAACGGGCGTCATAATCGCGCAGGAACTGGTTCAGCAGGTTCTTCTTCTTGTGGAACTTGCGCCCCTTGAGCTCGACGAGTTCGGCCACGTCGTAGAGATAGTCCCAATGGTCGCGGCACTCCTCGACCCGGATGCCGGACATCGTCGTCTCCCAGATGATCTTGAGATGCTCGGGGATGCGGATGAAGCAGGCGTCGCCGGGCAGGGTCTCGCGCAGCGACACCCAGTCCACGCCCGTCCAATCCCCGACCGGCGCCCAATAAAGGGTCTGGGGAAAGGTCTGCCGGATGAGCACGCACCCTTCGAGGAAAGCCCATTCCAGTCCGTATTCCCGGCCCCATCCCCACAGGTTGACGAAACTGTAGTCAGACGGCTTCTGACCGCACAACGCCAGATGCCGGTTGTATTCTGTCTGCCCCTCCAGGGAGATGGGGCTGAATGTGATGTCCATGAAACCTCGCAGGTCAAGATAGGCAACAATTACGGCCGGTTTGAGACGGATCAAAAATTCAAGAAATCAAAGCTCTTGCAGTCGAGCCAAAAACAATTATACTTTGTGGCCCTTGACTGTCAAAGCGTCAATCACCGTTTTTCTGGATAGGCCATGTCGGAAAACCAGCCCACCTGGAGGCTCAAGACCCCACCGCCCGAGGCGGCCCTGCCCCGGGCCGAGCAGGAGCGGATTGCCCAACGCCTCGAGGTCAGCCCGTTGCTCGTCCATCTGCTGTCCCTGCGCGGTCTGGCTTCCGAACGGGACATGGACAAGTTCCTGAGCCCCGGCCTGCGCTATCTGCACCCCCTGGACAGATGGCCCGGCGTCGAGGCGGGCGCGGAACTCATGCGCCAGGCCGTCGAGGAAGGACGCAGGATCGCCGTGTGGGGCGACTACGACGTGGACGGCATCACTGCCACGGCCCTGGTCAAGGATTTCATGGCCGCCCGGGGCGTCGACATCCTGCACTTCATCCCCGACAGGCTCGACTTCGGCTACGGTCTGCACCTGGACGGCATCCGGGATCTGGCCGACAAGGGCGTCGGGCTGCTGCTGACCGTGGATTGCGGCATCGCCAGCACGGAAGAGATCCGCGCGGCCAAGGATCTGGGCATGCAGGTCATCGTCACCGACCATCATCTGCCCGGGCAGGAGCTCCCTGGCGCCGACATCATCATCAATCCCAAGCTTGGCGGCTGGCCCTCCCCCAATCTTTCCGGCGTGGGCGTGAGTTTTCTGCTCATGGGCGCCCTGAACCGCATTCTGCCCGGCCCCCAGGTCGACATCCGGGATTTCCTGGACCTTGTCGCTCTCGGCACCGTGGCCGACGTGGTCCCGCTTGACGACCAGAACAGGATCCTGGTCAAGAACGGTCTGCTCCTCATCAAGGAAGGCCGCCGCTTCGGCATCCAGGCCCTCAAGGAAATCAGCGGCCTGACGCCGGAGGAGAGCGTCGGCACCGGGGCCATCGGCTTCGCCCTGGCCCCGCGCATCAATGCCGCCGGGCGCATCGGCGACCCGGACCTGGCCGTGCGCCTGCTTCTGGAGAAAAACCGCGACGAAGCCCGCATCATGGCCGAGCAGCTCGACCGGCTCAACACCAAGCGCAAGGTCGAGGAGCAGCGCATCCTCGAGGAGGCCATCATCCAGGCCGAATCACAGCTCCATCTGCCGGGACTGGTCCTGCACTCGGAGCACTGGCACTCCGGCATCATCGGCATCGTCGCCTCGCGTATCGTGGAGCGCTTCCACCGCCCCTGCCTCATCCTGACCAAGGAAAACGGCATCTTCAAGGGGTCCGGCCGCTCCACGCCGACCTTCGACCTCTACCAGGCCCTGCTGTCCTGCAAGCAGTGCCTCTACAAGTTCGGAGGACACCGCCAGGCTGCGGGCCTCAAGCTCGAGCCATTCCAGCTGGCCAACCTCAAGAATCTCTTCGCCTGGGCCGTGGAGGAGCAGCTCGGGGCGAATCCGGCGCCGCCCATACTGGAGCTGGACGCCGAACTGCCCTTCTCGTTCATCGACCATACCTTTCTCAAGGAGCTGGAGCTGCTGCAGCCCTACGGCCAGGGCAATCCGAGACCCATCTTTCTCTCGCCGCCCCTGAATATCCTGCGCCACCGCTTTTTCAGCCAGAAGAAGCATCTGGAACTCCACCTCTCCGACACCACCGACCAAACGAGCATGCGCGCCGTTGCCTGGCGCCAGGGCGAACGCTGGCAGGACACATCACTTGAAGGCCGAAGGGTCAAGATCGCCTACACCCCCCGCTTGTCAAAGTTCAACGGTCTGATGCAGATCGAGCTGTCCGTCCAGGAGATCCTGGCCGTCGAGTGAACGCCCTTTCCTTTGGGCCTGAAAACACGTAGAAGACGGAAAAAACGGAGGAATGACCTATGAAAGCCATACGGAATATGGCCATTCTCCTCGTGCTGCTGTGCACGGGATGCGCGGCCGTCGTGGTCGGCGGCGCGGCTGCGGTGGGGACATACACGTATGTCGCAGGCCAGTTGAAAAAAACCTACAACGTGAATCTCGACGGGGCATATCGGGCGTCCATCGCAGGCTGCGAATCCCTGGGACTCCCTGTGCTCGAACGCGAAATGCAGTTGAGCCAGGCGACGGTCAAGACCAGGGACGGAGAGCGTGAGGTGTGGATCAATCTCAAGACGCAGAGTTCGACAACCACCGAGATTTCCATCCGCGTGGGATACCTGGGAGACGAACAGGCGTCACGGCGCATTCACGACGCCATCGGCGCCAAGCTGTAGTAGCCCGACGGCACCCGCGGCTCGCCGCTACGTCCATGCAAAGCGCATGGCCTTCATGAACGCGGGGCCGAAATCATCCCTTTCCACCAACGACTCCACCCTGACCAACGGGGGCAACCCGGCGAGCCACCGCCGGGTTCCCTCATCGCGCAAGGCCAGCATGGTCCCCGCCAACGACGTGTTGCCGGCCATCGTGACCCGGTCTTTCCACACCTCCGGCAGGAAGCCCAGGGCGACCAGATCCTCGGTCTGCGAGTGCTCCCCGAGGGCGCCGGCCAGATAGACCGCCGCCACGTCCCCCTCGGCCAAGCCCGCAAGCCCGACCAATGTCCTGAGACCGACATTGACGCCGGCCTTGGCCTTCAAAAACTCCTCGACATCCCGTTCCGCCAGGAAAACATCTCCATCCAGCTCGAAGATCCTGCCCAAGGGATGTTCGCGCACCCGTGTCCCGACCTTGCGCGCCAGGGGCATGGATCCCGCCCGGAAGTGTCCGTCCATGCCGACAAGCCCCAGCCGGAGCAGCAGAGCCAGCAGCGACATGTAACCCGTCCCGGAGATGCCCGTCATGTTCCGCGTATCCCACCGCAGGCCGCCCGGTGTCAGTTCGGCCCTGCTCAGGACGCCCTCCCCGGCTGCGGCGCCGCAGCACAGCCCCACGCCCTCGATGGCCGGTCCCATGGGCACGCTGCACGCGAAATACCGTCGTTCATCCACGGCGAGGACGAACTCGCCGTTTGTCCCAAGATCGGCGAGTATATAGGGGTAGCGGGGGCGTTGCGCGGTAATGCAGGCCAGGCCGGCGCTGACGTCGGCCCCGATGAATGGCCCCAGCAGGGGCGGAATGTACGCCGGCGGCAAGTCCGGACCGAGATCGACGACCTCGCCGCCCCGCCATGGCAGGCTGTACGGCGCGTAGGCCAGGCCAGTCAGGGAAACGTCGAGCAGGAGGGAGACCATGGCGCTGTTCGCGGAAAGGGCCATGGCCGTAGCGCCGCTCGCTCCGACCACATCCCGCAGCACCCGCAGTACGGATTCCCGGAGATGACTGCGTCCGGCCGGGGACGCAAGAGCGTAGCGCAGCCTGGACATGATTTCGCTGCCAACGGCCATCTGCGGATTGAACACCGCATATTCGCGGCCATGCTCATCGCCTCGCCGGAGAGCCCATTTGATACGCGTGGTCCCGACATCGATCGCCACCCCGTCTGCACGACCAAACTTCGGCATGGCCGGCGGCGGGCCGGGATCCTCTATCCGACAGGAAACTGTCGCCTCATGCCGGCAGGACAGGCGCCATCCGGCAGCCACCTCGTCCGCCCCAAGGCGCAGAAAGTCCTCGGGACACGGCGAGGGCGCCGACGTCAAAAAGCGGATTCTGCATTTGCCGCACAGCCCGCTTCCACCGCACACGAGTCGGCCACGGCCGACGCCGGCCTCGAACAACGCGTTCAGGAAGGAACGGCCCGACGCGACGCTAATGGATTCAACTTCGCCGGAATGCTGTCGTATTTCGATCGTCAGCACAGGACAAGACGCCTGCCGTCGCTTCTCTGTCGCTCGACGCCACCGATGATCGCGGCCATTTCGCCCTGCGCCGTAAGCCATGCGCGCACCTCGTCGACCAGTTCCTCTGGCACGGCCAGCACCATACCGCCCGAGGTCTGCGCGTCGAACATGAGGTCCACCGTAATCGGGTCAAGCCCAGGAATCTGCATGACGGTCTTGTCACAATAATGCCTGTTGGCATGGCTGCCGACCGGCAAGAGGCCGATTCCGGCCAGTTCCGCCGCGCGACCCATGATGGGCACGGCACCGGTTTGCAGACGGACAGTACATCCCGAGGCCGTGGCCATTTCAAGCAGGTGCCCGCCCAGCCCGAACCCGGTTACGTCCGTTGCCGCGCGCAGGCCGAATGCGGCGATCGCCGCCCCCGCGGTCCGGTTCAACCGCGCCGCCCACGTGAAGAGCTCCTCTTCGTCGGCTTCCGCACCGTCCCAGCCGGCCTTGATGGCCGTCGCCAGGACTCCCGAACCGATGGGCTTCGTCAGGATCAGGGTATCGCCGGGACGCAGCCCGGCATTGGTCGCGTACCGCTCCGGATCGATGATCCCGGACACCGAGAGGCCGTATTTGAGTTCCTTGTCCTGGACGCTGTGCCCACCGACGAGCATCGCGCCCGCCTCGCGGATCTTGACCAGGCCGCCGCGCAGTATCTCGCGCAGCACCGAAATTTCCATCGACGACGACGGGAAGCACACAATGTTCATGACCGCATAGGCTTCCCCCCCCATGGCGTAGACATCCGACAGGGAGTTGGCCGCGGCGATCTGACCGAACCGGAATGGATCGTTGACGATGGGCGTGAAGAAATCGAGAGTCTGGACCAAGGCCTTGCCGGGAGGGAAAAGGACGACGGCCGCGTCCTCGCTGTTTCCCAGCCCCGTAAGGATTCGGTCGTCCGGACTCACGTCGAGCCCGCTAAGCGCCTGCTCCAGGTCCCCTGGAGAGAGCTTGGAGGCTCAACCCGCGGCAGTGACTGTCTGTACAAGAGGCGTCTTGTTCACGACTGTGTCCTCACCTGATTTTCAGCGTTGTTTTTGAGATATTCTATCAGCTTCAGGGCTGCCGGAAAGAGGGAACGCTTCGTGTTGAACACGACGTAAAACGAGCGTTCCATCTGCAGATCGGGCAAATCCAAGGCGACCAGGCGCCCTGTTCGCAATTCGGGGCCAACGGTGATCGCGGAGGTTATTGCGGCGCCCATCCCGGCCGAGAGACAGCGCGCCATGGCGCCGGCATTGCGGACCATCATGACGGTGCGCAGCGAATTCACGTCGATGGAGAAGCCGGCCAGACTCGCCGCCATTGCCATCCTCGTGCCGGAGCCCTCCTCGCGCATGACCCACGGCAGGCTGCGCAGCAACTCCTCAGGGGGAAGATGCGCGGTGCGATCTCTCAGGGCCGGTGTCATGACAAGCACGAGGGAGTCCGTGGCGATAGGCTCGAAATGAAGGTCGGGAGACTCGAAATGGCCGCCGACCACCCCGAGCATCAACGCGTTGTCGCGAACCCGGCTGACGATGTCTTCGGAGTCTGCGATGTGCAGGTCCATGATGACCTCTGGGTAGGTCTGCCAGAATCCGGCCAGAAGAGGCGGCAGGATGTAATTGGCCGGAATGGTGCTTCCGCCGAGGTCGAGCTTGCCGGTGATGCGATCCTGCAGCTTCCGGATTTCGGAAATGGCAAGTTCAGATGCTTCGAATATGCGCTTGGCATGCTGATAAAGCACGTCTCCGGCCTTGGTTGGCACCACGGTTCGACCGATGCGGTCGAAAAGCTGCACTTCGAGTTCCTGCTCAAGCGATGCGACATGCGCGCTGATGGTCGGCTGGGAAAGATACAGCTCCTTCCCGGCCCGAGAAAAACTCCGGTTTTCATACACCTTGGAAAACGCTTCAATCTTCCGTATATCCATAATGAGCAATCCTTGGCATAGATAAAAGCGATAGGTATGGTTAAAAAATAAGGCAGCCGTGCTGCCTTATTTTTGCTCAACTATTCTTCGCTCTTGCCAGTTTCCTCAGCAGGTGCGGATTCGGCCAGTCGAGTGAATTCGATCATGGCCATGGGGGCACTGTCACCGACGCGCGGGATGCCGAACTTGACCACACGCGTGTAACCGCCGGGGATTTCCTTGAAGCGCGGGCCGATCTCGTTGAAGAGCTTCTGCACGCTGTGATGGCTGCCCAGTATCGCATAGGCTTGACGGCGGGCGTGCAGGCTATCCACGAGGGCCATGGTGACCAGCTTGTCGGCCAGGATGCGCAGTTCCTTGGCCTTGGCTTCCGTGGTCCGGATGCGCTCGTGCTCGACCAGGGAACGGGCCATATTCTTCATCAGGGCCTTGCGGTGTTCCCACGTGCGCCCCAGTTTTCGACCAGAGTTTCTATGCCTCATCTTCTTCGTTCCTCTTTAACCAATCCTGGTACAATTCATCGAAATTATCGACTCTGATGCCAAAATCCAGGCCCATGCTCTCCAGCACCCGGCGGATGTCCTCAAGGGACTTGCGGCCGAAGTTCTTGGTCTTGAGCAGGTCGGCCTCGGTCTTCTGAACCAGTTCACCGACGATATGGATGCCGGCGCTTTTGAGGCAGTTGCTTGCCCGCACGGGTAATTCCAGATCCTCGATGTTCTTGAACAAGTTCTCGTTGACCTTGTCCTGAGGCTTGGTCTTGGCCTTCTCGATGTCGGCCGACCCTTCGTCAAAATTGATGAAGACGGTCAGCTGTTCCTTCAGAATCTTGGCGCTGTAGGCAAGTGCATCGTCAGGCGTGATGGAGCCGTCCGTCCACACTTCCATGATCAGCTTGTCGTAGTTGGTCATCTGACCGACACGCGCCTGCTCCACGGCATACGCAACCTTGCGGATGGGGGAGAAGCTCGAGTCAAGAGTGATCACGCCAATTTCGTTGTCCAGATCCTCATGCATTTCGGCAGGCACGTATCCCTTGCCCATGCGAATCTCCAGGTCCATGACGAGGTCGATGTCCTCGGACAGGGTGGCGATGTGCAGTTCGGGGTTGAGGATTTTGATGTGCTGGTTCTCTACAATGGCCGAGGCCTTGACCTCGCCCTTTGCGTTGGCAATGAGCTGAACCCGCTGGGGTTCAGGGGTGTTCATGGCCACGCGCAATTGCTTGAGGTTAAGGACGATGTCCGTGACATCTTCATTCACGCCCGGGATGGTCGTGAATTCGTGCTGAATGCCCTGAATCTTGACCGATACGGGCGCAGCGCCCTGCAAGGAGGACAGCAGCACCCTACGCAATGCGTTTCCGATGGTGGTCCCGAACCCCCGTTCAAGGGGTTCGCAGACGAACCGCCCGTACATGGCGTCGCTCTTCGAATCCTTTTCCAGCTGTTCGGGCCTGACAAGCTCTGCCCAATTCCGGACGTAAACCTTTTTGTCTCCGCTATACGTAGAACTCATGTTTACCGCCTGCTATTTGGAGTAGAGTTCAACAATCAACTGCTCCGTCATCGGGAAAGTGATATCTTCTCTGGTCGGGAAAGCCTTGACGGATCCCTTCAGGGCAGGAGCATCAATCTCGAGCCATGCAGGCACGCCACGACGGGCGACAACTTCCAAAGCTTCGTTAATGACGAGGTTCTTCTTGGTGCGGTCGCGCACTTCAAGAACGTCACCCGGCTTCATCTGAATCGACGGCACGCTGACGCGACGGCCGTTCATGAGGAAAATCCCATGCCGAACCATCTGACGGGCCTGGCTGCGCGAATTGGCGAAACCGAGCTTGTACGCGACGTTGTCGATGCGCGTTTCAAGCAGGGTCAGCAGATTCGTACCGGTGACACCCTTGCGGCGTTCGGCTTCCTCGAAATAACGGCGGAACTGGCCCTCGAGAATGCCGTACATCTTTCTCACCTTCTGCTTCTCGCGCAGCTGGAGAGCGTAATCACTGGGTTTCTTGCGCGCTTTGCCGTGATCGCCGGGCGCATAGGCGCGACGCTCGAAAGCACACTTGTCCGTGTAACATCTATCGCCTTTCAGAAAAAGCTTTCCGCCTTCTCTACGGCAAATCCTGCATTTTGGGCCTGTATATCTAGCCAAGGTAAAACCCCCTATACTCTACGACGTTTGGGCGGACGACAACCATTGTGCGGAATCGGCGTGACGTCGCGGATAAAGGCGACTCGCAGGCCGACGGCGTTGATGGCGCGCATGGCGGACTCACGTCCGGAACCGGGTCCCTTCACGAGAATGCCGACGGTGCGCATGCCGCAGTCCATGGCTTTGCGGGCAGCGGTCTCCGCTGCTTTCTGAGCCGCGAAGGGGGTGTTCTTGCGGGACCCCTTGAACCCGGATGCACCGGAACTCGCCCAGCTGATGACGTTCCCCGTGGGATCGGTGAACGTGATGATCGTATTATTGAACGTGCTGTTCACATGAGCGATACCCGTGGGGATATTTCTCTTTTCCTTTTTCTTGATGACTCTCTGAGGTCTTGCCATGTGTCTGTCTCCACCCAGTTACTTTTTCTTCTTACCAACAATGGCTCTGCGTGGACCCTTGCGTGTGCGCGCGTTGGTATGCGTGCGCTGTCCGCGACAAGGCAAGCCGCGTCGATGTCTCAGTCCTCTGTAGCAACCAATGTCCATGAGGCGCTTGATGTTGGCAACGACTTCGCGACGCAGATCACCCTCGACCTTGTAATTGGCCTCAAGTTCTTTGCGCAGGATGTTGACGTCGTCCGCAGTGAGGTCATCACTGTTCTTGGTCCAATCAATGCCCGTAGAATCAAGGATTTTGAGAGCTGTAGCCCGGCCGATCCCGTAAATATATGTCAATGCAATATCGAGCCTTTTATTTCTCGGCAAATCTACACCAACTAATCTTGCCACAATATCCCCCTATCCTTAACCCTGTCTTTGTTTATGCCGCGTATTGTCGCAGATCACACGAAGCACGCCTTTGCGCTTGATGATCTTGCATTTGGGACAAATCTTGCGAACTGAAGGTCTAACTTTCATTGAATCCCCCGAAGCTTTTCAATTGGATCCCAGTCGGCTTACACCTGGCTGAGAATGATTGGTCCGTCCTTGGTAATCGCCACAGAATGTTCAAAATGAGCTGACAGGCTTCTATCTTTGGTTACAGCGGTCCACCCGTCGGAGAGGATTTCGACCTGGTCGGACCCCATGGCAACCATTGGCTCAATGGCGAGCACCATACCCGGCTTCAAAGGCAGTCTCGAGCTGTCCCGCGGCACGAAATTGGGGATTTCCGGCTTCTCATGAAGCATCCGGCCAATTCCATGCCCTACGAAACGCTTGACTACGGAGTACCCTTGAGCTTCGACACATTCCTGTACAGCCCGTGAAATATCGTAAAGGTCGTTTCCTGGCTTGGCCTGGGCAATCCCTCTATACAGGGAGTCCCGGGTGACTTCCAGCAAACGGGCCGCGCCCTCACTGATATTTCCTACAGGAAAGGTCCTTGCGGTATCACCGTAAAAACCCTGAAACTTCACACCAAAATCTATGGACAGAATGTCTCCGTCCCGCAAAGGCGCCTTGGTGGGAAAACCGTGCACGACCACTTCGTTGAGCGAGCAGCAGAGCGCGTACGGAAAACCAAGATACCCCTTGAACGCCGGAACAACCCCGTAGTGAGCACAGAGGTCGTTCGCCTTTTCCTCAAGGT
The DNA here is from genome assembly GCF_054657795.1 of Desulfomicrobium salsuginis. Lineage (NCBI taxonomy): Bacteria > Pseudomonadati > Thermodesulfobacteriota > Desulfovibrionia > Desulfovibrionales > Desulfomicrobiaceae > Desulfomicrobium > Desulfomicrobium salsuginis. The sequence continues at coordinate 2,327,544 of NZ_BAAHYA010000002.1, forward strand.
CCCAGGATGAAACTCCGGGAGCCACCATCTGCCCGAGTGCATCGAGAATAAGAGCACCGATGCGGTTGGCTTCCCGGAGTAGAGCTATCTCCTGATCATTTTTCAGGAAGATGCCTCTATGCTTTTTCAACCCTGTCTGCCCTTGATCTTTGCCTTGGCCAACAGGCCGTCATAACGCCCCGAAATGAGATGGGACTGGACCTGGGCCATGGTGTCCATGGCTACGCCCACGACAATGAGCAGCGACGTGCCGCCATAATAGAAGGGCACATTGAACTGCTTCATGAGCACCATGGGCAAAACGCAGACGGTGGAGATATACAAAGCGCCCCACAAAGTCAAACGCGTCAGAACCTTGTCGATATACTCGTTCGTCTTGAAACCAGGACGGATGCCTGGAACGAAAGCCCCTTGTTTCTTGAGGTTTTCGGAGATTTCCTTGGGATCGAAGACGATGGCGGTATAGAAGAAGCAAAAAAAGACGATGAAGCCGACAAAACAAATGTTATAGAGCAACGAATCGGGCCGGAAATAATCGGACATGCGATTCAGGAACTCGACATGGGAGAAGTTAGCGATCGTCGCAGGAAACATCAGAATCGAAGAGGCGAAGATCGGCGGAATGACACCGGCGGTATTGATGCGCAGAGGAAGGTGACTCGTCTGCCCACCGTACATTTTCCGCCCGACCATCCGTTTTGCGTAATGGATGGGGATTCTGCGCTGCGCACGTTCCATGAACGTAATGCCCACGAGCACTCCGGCCATGACGACCAGAACGAGCAGCACAGTGAACAGGGATACGTCGCCCGCCGTAAACAGGCGGAACGACTTTCCGATCCCGCTGGGCAGACCTGCGATGATGCCAGCGCAGATAATGAGGCTGATGCCGTTGCCGATCCCTTTTTCCGTGATCTTCTCGCCGAGCCACATAATGAATATCGTCCCGGCCGTAAGGGTCAGGACGGTGATCAGACGGAATCCCCAGCCGGGCATATACACGATGGCAGCCCCGGTGGGGCTGGTCATGCTTTCGACGCCAACGGCGATTCCAAGACCCTGGATGACGGAAATGAGAACAGTGCCATATCTGGTGTACTGAGTGATCTTCTTCCGTCCGGCAGCTCCCTCCTCCTTGCTCAGTCTCTTGAGTTCGGGACTGACAACGGTCAGGAGCTGCAGGATGATGGAAGCGGAGATGTACGGCATGATGCCCAAGGCGAAAATGGACAGATTCTTGAGACCGCCGCCCGAGAACATGTCAAAGAGACCGAAGAGCGTGTTCTGGGCGTTGGCAAAGAAGTCCGCCAGGGCGTTACCGTCAACACCGGGTATCGGCAGATGCACACCGACACGGTATACGGCCAGAAGAAGAAAAGTCCAGATGAACTTGCTTTTCAGCTCCGACGTGCCAGTGTTTGCGCCTTTGGATATACTCACAATAGTTATCCTTCGATGGAGATTGCTTCACCACCAGCGGCAGTGATCTTCTCGACGGCCTGCTTGCTGAACTTGTGTGCAGTGATCTTCAGCGCCTTGCCGGCCTCACCGTCGCCGAGGATCTTGACGGGCATGTTGCGATCGACGAGACCGGCAGCATACAAATCCTCGATGGTCACTTCGCTCTTGTCGGCGAAAGCGGCGTACACTGTGGACAGGTTCAGGCCCTGGTACACGACACGGAAGGGATTCTTGAACCCACGCTTGGGCAATCGGCGATAAAGGCGCATCTGGCCGCCTTCAAACCACGGAGCCACGCCGCCGCCGGCGCGGGCGTTCTGACCCTTGTGGCCCTTGCCGGAGGTTCCGCCCTGGCCGGACGCGGTGCCGCGGCCAATTCTCTTCACCTTGGCGCGTTCCTCGGGAAACGGATAGAGTTCGTGCAGGTTCATTATTGAATAACCTCGACAAGATGCTTGACTTTATTGATCATCCCGCGAACGCATTCGTTGTCGGGAAGCGTACGGACCTGGTTGAGCTTGGTGAAACCGAGAGCCTTCACGGTGCGCTTCTGAGCGGGATTCTGCGTGATCAGGCTCTTTGTCAGTTTAATCGTGATCATAACTGCACCTATTTTCTCTTGATGGTGAGGGACTTGCCCCTCATCCGTCCGACGTGTTCGGCGCTACGAAGCGAGCGCAATCCGGCAAACGTGGCGCGAAGAACATTGTGCGGATTGTTCGTGCCAATGGCCTTGGTCAGGATGTCATGGACGCCGACGGCCTCCATGACAGCACGAACCGGTCCGCCGGCGATGATGCCGGTACCTGCGGACGCGGGCTTGAGGAGCACGTGCCCGGCGCCGAAGTTCCCAACGATCTCGTAGGGAATGGTGCCATCCAGAAGTTCAACCTTCTGCATGCTTTTCCTGGCACGGTCGGTAGCTTTCTTGATGGCGTCCGGCACCTGGTTGGCCTTACCCAGGCCGAATCCGACGGTACCCTTGCCATCGCCGACGACGACCAGAGCGCTGAAACTGAATCGGCGGCCACCCTTCACAACTTTGGCGACGCGATTGAGATAGACTATTTTCTCAATGAGTTCAAATTCGTTCTGTTGCATGGATGTCCTCTATTAAAAATTTAAGCCGCCTTCTCTGGCTCCATCGGCAACGGCCTTGATCCGGCCATGGTACACGAAGCCGTTGCGATCAAAGACCACGGAAGTGATGCTCTTCTTGATCGCCTCTTCGGCAACTTTCTTTCCCACCAACTTCGCGTTCTCGACAGTCAGGCGAGTGTTGTCGCCTTCCAGGCTCAGCGTGGAAGCAGAAGCCAGGGTCGCGCCGGCAAGATCGTCGATGATCTGGGCGTAAATGTGCTTGTTAGACCGGTAAACAACCAGACGCGGACGGTCGGGCGAGCCGTTGACCTTTTTGCGAATCCGGGTCTTGCGGTTCTTACGGGCTTCTTCACGTGATAATTTCATGGCGTATCCTATTTCTTGCCGCCGGATTTGCCGGCCTTGCGACGGATAGTCTCATCAGAGTACTTAATGCCCTTGCCCTTGTACGGTTCCGGCGGACGCACACGACGAATCTGAGCGGCCACTTCGCCGACAACCTGCTTGTCGCAACCGGAAATGGTGATCTTGGTGTTGTCCACCTTGGCCTGTACCCCGGCGGGGAGCACGAAGTTGACCGGATGCGAAAAGCCGACATTAAGAACGACCGTGTTACCCTGGACGTTGACCTTGTAGCCGACACCAATGACGTCGAGAGTCTTCTCGAAGCCCTTGGTCACGCCGGTGACGGCGTTGGCCAGCAAGGTTCTCCGCAGCCCGTGCTGCTGACGAGCAATGCGGGTGTCTTCCGCAGGGGTCACGAAAATCGTGTTGTTTTCGACCTTAACTTCAATGGCGGGGTGCGTGGCCAGGGAAAGAGCGCCCTTGGGCCCCTTCACTTCGATCACGCCCTCCGCAATTTTGAAATCAACACCGCTGGGGATGCTGATGGGCTGTTTTCCTACACGAGACATAGCGATCTCCTACCAAATCTCACAAAGAAGTTCGCCGCCAACGCCGATTTCGGCAGCCTTTTTGCCTTCAAGGATGCCCTTGGAGGTCGACAAGATGCAGATGCCGAGGCCATTCTGGACAGAAGGAATCGACTTAGCACCGACATAAATACGGCGGCCGGGCTTGCTGATTCTCTTCAGACCAGCGACGACGGGCTTGTTCTCGTGGTATTTCAGATCGACCAGGAGAGCTTCGTTCTCCTTGGCATACCCGTTGATATAGCCTTCTTCGTTCAATATTTTAAGCAGCGCCTCGCGGGTGCGACTGGGCGGAACGGAGACACTGGAATGCATCGCCTTGTATGCATTACGAATTCGAGTCAACAAATCTGCGATAGGATCTATGACAGACATGAGCGTACCTCATTTACCAACTAGATTTTCTTACGCCTGGCAATTCACCGGCAAGGGCCATATTCCTGAAGCAGATTCTGCAAATGCCAAACTTGCGCATAAAGGCCCTGGGACGGCCGCAAATAGGACACCTGTTGTACTGGCGTGTGGAAAATTTGGGCTTCCGCTGCGCCTTGACCATGAGTGATGTGCGAGTCAAGTTACACTCCTCCTTACTTCTTGAAGGGCATTCCAAGAAGCTTCAACAGCGTCTTGCCTTCTTTGTCAGTCTGGGCAGTAGTTACGACTGTAATATTCATACCCACAGGCTTCTCGATCTTGTCCATTTCAATTTCCGGAAAGATCGTATGTTCCTTGATGCCCAGGGTATAATTTCCACGTCCGTCAAAGCCTCTGTCCGGAACACCGCGGAAGTCGCGGACTCGGGGAAGGGCGATGACAATGAGCTTTTCGAGGAAAGCCCACATTGCGTCTCCGCGAAGCGATACACGGCAGCCTACAGGCATTCCCTCGCGCAGCTTGAAAGCGGCGATGGACTTCTTTGCCCGCGTTACAACAGCCCGCTGACCAGCAATCAGAGACAAATCGCGTACAGAATCCTGAATGATTTTGTTATTCTGGCTACCCTCACCAAGTCCCATGTTCAATGAGACGCACTTGATCGAAGGAATCTGCATTACAGACTTGTAATTGAATTCCTTCGCGAGTTCGGGAGCGACTTTATCTTTGTAGATCGTTTCGAAACTACTCATTGCTGCACCTTAGCTGATCGTTTCATTGCATTTTTTGCAATAACGAACTTTCTTGTTATCGTCGGTAATCTTGTAGCCGAGGCGAGTCGGCTTGGAGCAGGCGTTGCAAATCACCTGAACATTGGAAATATCCAGGGGCATTTCCTTCTCGACAATCCCACCCGGCTGGTTGTTGTAGGGATTGGGCTTGGTGTGCTTCTTCACCATGTTAGCCTTCTCGACAATAACCTGCTTCTTGCTGCGCAGAATCTTGACAACCTTACCGATCTTGCCCTTGTCTTTTCCGGCAAGAATAATGACGTTGTCATCTTTGTGAATTTTCCAAACCTTGGTAGACATAACTTACAACACCTCGGGGGCTAAAGATACGATCTTCATAAAGTTCTTCGCCCGCAATTCACGCGCAACAGGTCCAAAAATACGAGTACCCATAGGCTCAAGGTTCTTATTCAGCAGCACTGCCGAATTGTTGTCGAAGCGGATGAAGGTTCCGTCGGGGCGTCCAATCTCCTTTGTTGTTCTGACAACTACTGCCTGGAGAACATCGCCCTTCTTGACCTTGCCATGAGGGATGGCTTCTTTGACGGAGACCATGATAATGTCGCCGACACGAGCATAGCGCCTCTTGCTACCGCCTAGCACCTTGATGCAGGCAACCTTTTTGGCTCCGGAATTGTCTGCGACATCCAAAGTCGTCTGCATTTGAATCATTTTGCAATCCCCTACAAAGCTCTTTCAATGATTTTGACCAGATGCCAATTCTTCCGCGCACTCAAGGGGCGGTGTTCGACGATCTGAACCTTATCCCCAATGTGACATTCATTGTTGGGGTCATGAGCCATGAATTTCTTTCTGCGGCGGATATATTTTTTAAGAACAGGATGTTTGACCAGAGTCTCGACACGGACGACTATAGTCTTGTCGTTCTTATCGCTCACTACGAAGCCAACAAGAGTTCTCTTGTTTGATGTCTTTCCGCTGTTACTCATCACCTGTCTCCATGTCCTTCGCTTTCATAATCGTCAAAATCCGAGCAATGGATTTCTTAACAAGCGGTATTCTCTGACTATTTTCAAGCTGCGCCGTCGCGTGCTGAAAACGAAGATTCATCAATTCCTTGCGAAATTCACCAAGCTTTTCCTGGAGTTTCACAGAATCCAATTCACGTAACTGTTGAGCATTCATCCTGTCTTACTCCTTTTCGACTATGAGAGTCTTGATAGGCAGCTTGTAGGCAGCTCTTTGCAATGCTTCTTTGGCCAGCTCAACATCCACGCCTTTAATTTCGTAAATAATGCGACCTCTCTGCACAGGAGCGCACCAGCCTACCGGAGAACCCTTACCTTTACCCTGACGTACTTCCAGGGGCTTGGCAGTGATCGTCTTGTCGGGGAAGATTCGAATGAAGACCTTACCGCCTCTCTTGATATGTCGCATCATAGCGATACGAGCGGCTTCGATCTGCTGGCTCGTGATCTTTCCACACTCCATAGCCTTCAAACCGATATCACCAAAAGCAACCGTGGTCGCACGCTGCGCTAAGCCGCGAATACGACCCTTCTGCTGCTTCCGAAATTTGACTTTCTTGGGACTCAGCATCAGTTATCCACCTCGCTCAGGATCTCTCCCTTGAACACCCACACCTTGATGCCAATGACGCCGTAGGTGGTCTTGGCCAACGCTACGCCGTAATCGATGTCGGCACGAAGGGTGTGCAAAGGCACCCGGCCTTCTCTCGCCCACTCGGTGCGAGCGATTTCCGCACCACCCAGACGACCGCCACACTGCACCTTGATGCCCTGGGCGCCGAACTTCTGGGCCATGCCCAGAGTCTTCTTGATGGCGCGGCGGAAAGCCACGCGGCGCTCAAGCTGCTGGGCAATGGACTCGGCGACGAGCTGGGCGTCGGTTTCGGGGCGGCGGATTTCATTGACTTCGATCACGAACTCGCGACCGAACTTACCTTTCAGTTCAGCCCGCAGCTTTTCAATTTCAACGCCTTTCCGTCCGATAACAATACCGGGGCGCGCAGTGAAAAGAATCAAACGAACCTTGTCGGCAGCTCTTTCGATTTCGATCTTCGCAATGCCGGCGTGAAAGAGCTTTTCCTTCACGTATTTCCGAAGCTTGCTGTCCTCGAAAACATACTCGGCATACTTCTTGTCGCTGAACCAACGGGACTTCCAGTTTTTGTTGTACCCTAAACGGAATCCGTAAGGATGAACTTTATGACCCAAAGCACTGCCCTCCTAGAGTTCATCGACAACCACAGTAATGTGGCTGGTGCGCTTGATAATTCTGTAAGCCCGGCCCATCGCTCGCGACTGTATGCGTTTCCAGCTCGGGCCGCCGTCGATGCGAACTTCCTTTACATAGAGGTTGTCGACGTTCAGCTTGTAGTTGTGCTCGGCATCGGCAATCGCAGTCGTCAGGACCTTCTCGATCAGACGGGCAGCTTTCTTCGGGGTGAATTTCAGGACATTCAACGCATCCTCGACAGGCTTGCCGGTCACGTTACGTGCGACCAACCTGGCTTTCTGCGGAGAAACGCGTATAAACTTGGCAACAGATCTTGCTTCCATGTGAAACTTCCTGCCTATTTCTTCTTCTTATCAGCAGCGTGGCCAAAATATGTCCGGGTGGGTGCGAATTCACCAAGTTTGTGACCGACCATATTTTCGGACACAAACACCGGGATAAACTTCTTACCGTTATGCACAGCAAAGGTAAGACCGACCATCTCGGGAATAATCGTGGACCGGCGGGACCAGGTCTTGATCACCTGACGGCTTCTTTCAGCGTTGGACTTCTCCACCTTGGCGATAAGATGGCCGTCCACAAAGGGGCCTTTTTTCAGAGACCTTGGCATATCAACTCCTACTTAGTTCCGCGGCGTTTGACGATAAGCTTGGAAGAACTCTTCTTGGGCGAACGGGTCTTGTAACCCTTCGTGGGCTTGCCCCAAGGAGTCACGGGGTGACGTCCGCCGGAGCTTCTGCCCTCGCCGCCGCCAAGCGGATGATCGACCGGGTTCATGGCCACGCCACGGACCTTGGGCCGCTTGCCGAGCCATCTGTTGCGGCCGGCCTTGCCGATGGAAACGTTCTCGTGTTCGATATTGCCGACCTGTCCGACAGTGGCCGAGTTCACGGCCAGCACCTTGCGGACTTCACCGGACGGCAGTCTCAAGAGGACATACTTGTCTTCCTTGGCGATAACCTGAGCGTAGGAACCGGCGGAACGGACAAGCTGTCCGCCGCGACCCGGGTAAAGCTCCACGTTGTGCACGAGGGTACCCAAGGGAATCCTGGCCAGAGGCAGCGCGTTGCCGGGCTTGATGTCGGCCTTTTCGCCGGCCAGAATCTGGTCACCGACATTGATGCCGACAGGACAGATGATGTAACGCTTCTCGCCGTCTGCGTAATGCAGCAGGGCGATGCGAGCGCTTCTGTTCGGATCGTATTCGATGGTGGCAACCTTGGCGGGAATGTCCAACTTGTTGCGCTTGAAATCGATCAAGCGATACAGCGACTTGTTTCCACCGCCGCGACGACGCATGGTCACGCGGCCAAAATGGTTGCGACCGCTTTTCTTGGTCAAACCCTTGGTCAGGGACTTCTCAGGGGTCGTACGGGTGATCTCATCATACGTGAGCACCGTCATCGACCGGCGTCCGGCAGATGTGGGTTTAAGCTTGCGAATTGCCATGGTTATACCCCTTCAAAGAAATCGATCTTTTCGCCGGCAGCGAGAGAGACGTAAGCTTTCTTGTAACCGCTGAGCTTGCCGACCGCGCGACCGAACTTCTTTTTGGTCCGCGGACGGTAGTTAACGATGTTCACCGCAGTGACCTTCACGTTGAAGACATCTTCAACGGCCCGCTGAACATCGATCTTGTTCGCGGCAGTATGCACATAAAAAGCAACCTGATTGCCAAGCTCCTTGAGGCCCGTGGATTTCTCCGAGATCAGCGGCCTGAGTAATACTTGCGTGCTTTCCATTATTTCAACCTCTCCTGCAACACGGCGACAGCGCCCTGGTCCAGGACCATCTGAGGATACTTGAGGATTTCGTAGACGTTGACCGATTGCGGATCCAACACGAGAATGCCAGGAACGTTCCTGGCCGAAAGAGCAAGGTTGGTATCTTTTTCGGCAACAACAATCAAGGCTTTTTTCAGACCCAAGGTATTCTTGCAGGCCACGAAGTTCTTGGTCTTGATGTCGTCGAAGCGGAGCTGGTCGACAACGAGCAGGCTGTCGGTCGTGAACCTGGAGGACAGCGCCATCTTCAGGGCCAGCTTGCGGACCTGCTTGTTGATCTTGAAGCCGTAACCCCGAGCCTGCGGTCCGTGCACGATGGCACCGCTGCGCCACAGAGGGGAGCGGCTGGATCCGGCGCGGGCACGGCCGGTGCCCTTCTGGCGCCAAGGCTTCTTGCCGCCGCCGCTGACCAGGCCGCGGGTCTTCACGCCGACGGTGCCGGCGCGGAGCTTGGCCAGGTGGGAGCGCACGGCGAGGTGCAGCAATTCAGGCTTGACCTCGACCTGGAAGACATCGTCAGCCAGGGAAATCTCGCCGACTTCCTTCCTGTTCTGATCATATACTTTCGCGTTTGCCATTATCTTCACCCCTATTTCATCTTGCTGAGGACAACGATCCCCTGCTTGGGTCCCGGGACCTGGCCGCGAACCAACACGACATTGTCCTCAGGGCGGACGTCGACGATCTCGATGTTGAGCATGGTCGCCGTCTTGTTTCCGAGCTGACCCGGAAGCTTCTTGCCCTTGAATACCTTGCTCGGCCAGGCGCACTGGCCAATGGAACCGGGCTTTCTGTGAACCTGCTCATGTCCGTGCGTGGCCGGAGCGCCGGCGAAGTTCCAACGGCGGATGACGCCCGCGAAGCCGCGACCCTTGGAGGTGCCGGTCACGCGAACCTTTTCACCGGGGGTGAACATTTCGACAGTCAGTTTCTGTCCGATTTCATATTCATCGACGTTACCGAGACGGATTTCCTTCAGCATTTTGTAAAAGCCACAATTTGCCTTCTGCTGATGGCCCTGCTCAGGTTTGTTCAGACGATGCGCAGCAACTTCTTCGAAACCTACCTGCAAAGCAGTGTAGCCGTCTTTTTCACTGACCTTTTTGTCAATAACAGGACAAGGACCGGCTTGGATGACCGTGACAGGAATGACGTTGCCGTCAGCTCCGTAAATCCTGGTCATACCGATCTTGCGCCCAACAATTCCCAAAGTCTGTTTCATGATAGCCTCTCGTTATCCCTACAGCTTGATTTCTACATCAACGCCAGCGGGAAGATTCAGCTTGCCCAGCGCATCAACTGTCTGTTGGGTGGGTTCAAGAATGTCTAAAAGGCGCTTGTGCACACGCATTTCAAACTGTTCACGAGATTTCTTGTCCACATGCACAGACTTCTGAATGGTCTGCTTATGGATACGAGTCGGCAACGGAATCGGGCCGGCAATGGATGCGCCGGTGTTACGTGCGGAGTCAACGATCTCGGCAACAGCCTTGTCCAAAATGCGGTAGTCGTACGCTCTCAACTTAATGCGAATTTTATCACTGTTCATGATGGCTTTGCCCCATTACTCCTGAATTTCGGAAACAACGCCGGCGCCGACGGTACGGCCGCCTTCACGGATGGCGAAGCGCAGGCCCTTTTCCATGGCGATCGGGTTGATCAGGTGCACATGGAACGTCGTGTTGTCACCGGGCATGATCATCTCGACACCTTCGTCCAGGGTCACAACGCCCGTGATGTCCGTGGTGCGGAAGTAGAACTGCGGACGGTAGCCCGAGAAGAACGGAGTGTGACGGCCGCCTTCTTCCTTGCTCAGAACGTACACTTCGGCGGAGAACTTCGTGTGCGGGGTGATGCTGCCCGGCTTGGCCAGAACCTGACCGCGCTCGACTTCGTCACGCTTCACGCCGCGAAGCAGCGCGCCGATGTTGTCGCCGGCCTGGCCTTCGTCCAGCAGCTTGCGGAACATTTCAACGCCCGTACAGGTCGTCTTGCGGGTGTCGTTGATGCCGACGATTTCCACTTCCTCGCCCACGCGGACAATGCCGCGCTCGACACGGCCGGTCACGACGGTGCCGCGGCCGGAGATGGAGAACACGTCTTCGATGGGCATCAGGAAGGGCTTGTCCGTCTCGCGCACCGGCTCGGGAATGTAGGCGTCGCAGGCGTCCAGCAGCTCGAGGATGCACTTGGCGTCATCGGCGTCGGCGCTGTCGCTCTCCAGGGCCTTCAGGGCGGAGCCACGGATGACCGGAACGTCGTCACCCGGGAATTCGTACTTGGACAGCAGTTCGCGGACTTCCATCTCGACCAGCTCGATCAGCTCCTCGTCGTCGACCAGGTCGACCTTGTTCAGGAACACGACCAGGTAGGGCACGCCGACCTGACGGGCGAGCAGGATGTGCTCACGGGTCTGGGGCATGGGGCCGTCGGTGGCCGCGACAACGATGATCGCGCCGTCCATCTGGGCCGCGCCGGTGATCATGTTCTTGATGTAGTCGGCGTGACCGGGGCAATCCACGTGGGCGTAGTGACGCTTGGCGGTTTCGTATTCGACGTGCGCGGTGGCGATGGTGATGCCGCGCTCCTTCTCTTCGGGAGCCTTGTCGATCTCGTCAAAGGCGACGAAGGAACCGCCGCCCTTGAGGCTCGCGATCTTGGTGATCGCCGCGGTCAGGGTCGTCTTGCCGTGGTCGATATGACCAATGGTACCGATATTGACGTGCGGCTTCTTTCTTTCAAATTTCTGCTTGGCCATGATTCATCTCCATTCTCATTTCTTGGTCAATTCTTCGGCAAGACTCGCGGGCACGCGGTCATAGTGGTCGAACAACATGGTGTACGTCGCCCGCCCCTGGGTCTTGGAACGCAGATCCGTCGCATAGCCGAACATGCTGCTCAACGGCACGTTTGCGCGGATGATCTGCATCCCGTGCCGCATTTCGAGGCTCACGATCCGGCCGCGACGGCCGTTCAGATCACCCATGACGTCGCCCATGTAATCGTCGGGAGTCAGCACTTCGACGAACATGATGGGCTCCAGAAGAACAGGGGCCGCCTTATGACAGGCTTCCTTAACGGCCATGGATCCGGCGATGTAGAACGCCTGCTCCGAAGAGTCGACTTCGTGGTAGGAGCCGTGGACCAGCTCGACCTTGATATCGACCATGGGGAAACCGGCCATGACGCCGTTCAGCAGGGCGTCCTTGATGCCCTTGTCGATGGCGGGGATGTATTCCTTGGGAATGACGCCGCCAACGATACCGTTCACAAATTCATAACCTGCGCCGGGTTCCTGCGGGTAGACCTTGATGACCACGTGGCCGTACTGGCCACGTCCGCCGGACTGCTTGGCGTACTTGAGATCCTTCTCGCTGGGCTTGGAGATGGTCTCGCGGTAGGCGACCTGGGGCTGGCCGACATTGGCGTCGACCTTGAACTCGCGGGTCAGACGGTCAACGATGATTTCGAGGTGCAGCTCGCCCATGCCGGCGATCAGGGTCTGCCCGGTCTCCTCGTTGGTCTTGACCCTGAAGGACGGGTCTTCCTTGACCAGCTTTCCGAGGGCCTGACCGAGAGCGTCGCGGTCGGTCTTGGTCTTGGGCTCGATGGCGACTTCAATGACCGGTTCCGGGAAGTCCATGGACTCCAGGAGCACCGGACGCTTCAGGTCGCACAGGGTCTCGCCCGTGGCGGTCTGCTTCAGGCCGACGGCGGCGACGATGTCACCGGCGTGGGCTTCCTTGATGTCTTCACGCTTGTTGGCGTGCATCTTCAGCAGGCGGCCGACGCGCTCCTTCTTGCCGGAAGCGGCGTTCAGGACCGTGACTCCGGTTTCCAGCACGCCGGAATAGATGCGCAGGAAGGTCAGGTGCCCGATGAACGGATCGGCCATCAGCTTGAAGGCCAGCGCGCTCAGGGGCAAATCGTCGGAGCATTCGCAGACGATCTCGTTTCCGGTGTCGGGATCGGTGCCCGTCATGGCCGGAATGTCCACCGGTGAAGGCAGGTAGTCCACAACGCAGTCGAGCAGAGCCTGAACGCCCTTGTTCTTGAACGCGGATCCGCAGATGACCGGGCAGATCTTCATGCCGATGGTCGCGGCGCGAATGCCCGCCATGATTTCTTCCGGCTGAAGTTCCTCGCCGCCGAGGTATTTCTCGAGCAGGCTCTCGTCCTCTTCGGCAATGGCCTCGACGAGATTCATGCGCCACTCGTCGACAAGGTCGATCATGTCTTCGGGGATGTCGCGCACGTCGATGGACTCGCCCTTGGAGGCCTCATCATAGAAAAGGGCCACCTTGCGCACGAGGTCGATCTGTCCCTGGAAGTTCTCTTCGGAACCGATCGGCAGGTGCAGCGGCACGGGCTTGGCCTTGAGACGATCCTTGATCATGTCGACGACTCGGTAGAAATCAGCGCCCGAGCGGTCCATCTTGTTGACAAAGGCGATGCGGGGGACACGATATCTGTCCGCCTGGCGCCACACGGTCTCGGACTGGGGCTCGACACCGCCGACGGCGCAGAAAACGGCGACGGCGCCGTCGAGGACGCGCAGCGAGCGCTCCACTTCAACGGTGAAGTCGACGTGGCCGGGAGTATCGATGATGTTGACCCGGCAATCGCGCCAGAAACAGGTCGTCGCAGCGGAAGTGATCGTGATGCCACGCTCCTGCTCCTGCTCCATCCAGTCCATGGTCGCCTGACCGTCATGCACCTCGCCAAGCTTGTGGGAGACACCGGTATAATAAAGGATACGCTCGGTAGTCGTGGTCTTGCCCGCATCGATGTGGGCCATGATACCGATATTGCGCTGATTTTCTATTGGGACTCGTTTAGACACGAAAAGAACCTCTTTTACCAGCGGTAATGCGCGAAAGCCTTGTTGGCTTCGGCCATTCTGTGGGTGTCCTCACGCTTCTTGATGGCACCACCGCGATCGTTGAAAGCGTCAAGGAATTCAGCAGCCAGGCGCAGGACCATGCCCTTTTCGCCGCGAGTGCGGGAGTAGTTGACCAGCCAGCGGATGGCCAGGGCTTCCTGGCGGGCCGGACGAACTTCCATGGGAACCTGGTACGTGGCGCCGCCGACACGACGGGATTTGACTTCCATCTGCGGCTTAACCTTCTCGATAACCTGCTCGAAGGCCTTCAGAGGCTCGCTGTCAGTGCGCTTCCCCAGCTCTTCAATGGCATCATAGAATATCTTCTCGGCAACGCTTTTCTTGCCGTCATACATCATCTGGTTCACAAACTTTGTGACCACCCGGCTTCCGTACTTCGGATCCGGCAGCACTTCACGCTTCGGCGTGGCTCCCTTGCGAGGCATACGTCAATCTCCTTGTACCTATTTAGGACGTTTGGCTCCGTACTTGGAGCGGCTCTTCCGGCGATCCTGAACACCGGCCGCGTCCAGCGTACCTCTGATAATCTTGTAGCGGACACCGGGCAAATCCTTGACACGACCGCCGAGGATCATGACCACGGAGTGCTCCTGCAGGTTGTGCCCTTCGCCGGGGATGTACGAAGTCACTTCGATTCCGTTGGTCAGTCGCACTCTCGCGACCTTACGAAGAGCCGAGTTCGGCTTCTTGGGCGTCGTGGTATACACGCGCACACAAACTCCCCGACGCTGCGGGCATCCCTGCAGCGCGGCTCTTTTTGTGCCTTTCACCTGGAGGACCCGCGCCTTGCGGACCAACTGATTGATAGTGGGCATTTCAAACTCCATGAATAAACTTTTTGAGAAGGGGGTTCATAATCGAACTCCCCTCCCCTTGTCAACTCGACACTCTGGCCAGATCAAACTTACTGTTCCATGAAAAAAGGATCTTTTTCCAGGTCCTCCAGGAACTTGTCGGGACTTTCCGGCTGGTCCGGAACAATGATGTCATTTTCGATGTAGGCCCTGAAGCCCGTGCCGGCATTGACCAGCCTGCCGACGATGACGTTTTCCTTCAGGCCGTAGAGGTAATCCTTCTTACCGATCAGGGCGGACTCGGTCAGGACCTTGGTCGTCTCCTGGAACGACGCCGCGGAGATGAAGGATTCCGTGGACAGCGACGCCTGGGTGATGCCCAGAACCAGAGGCTCGGCCACCGCCGGCTGCATTCCCGTGGCCATGCACGTGGCGTTGGTGTCCGTGAACCGCATCTTGTCCACCTGCTCGCCCATGAGGAAACCGGTGTCGCCGGGATCCAAAATAGAGAGCTTCTTGAGCATCTGGCGGACAATGATCTCAATGTGCTTGTCGTTGATGTAAACGCCCTGGAACCGGTACACGTCCTGCACGCCGTCGACCAAGTAGAAGGCCAGATACTTCTCGCCCTTGATCTTCAGCAGATCGTGCAGGTCCGGCGTTCCTTCGGTCAGCAGTTCGCCGCTCTCGACGAAGTCGCCCTCGCCGACACTGATGTGCTTGCCCTTGGGAATCAGGTACACGCGCGCCTCGCCGACTTCGGGCTCGACGATGAGCTTGCGCTTGCCCTTGGAGTCCGGACCGAAACTCACGATGCCGTCGATCTCGGACAGGATGGCCTGGTCCTTGGGTTTACGGACTTCGAAGAGCTCGGCGACGCGCGGCAGACCGCCGACGATGTCCTTGGTCTTCATGGTTTCGCGCGGCTTACGGGCGATGATGTCGCCGGGCTGGACCGAGTCGCCGTCATTGACCATGACGATGGCGCCCACAGGCAGGGTGTAGGATGCCTGGGTCCCGGTGTCCGGCTTGGTCTTGCACACGCCGTTCTCGTCGCAGATGGAGATGCCGGGGCGGAAGCTCGACGAACGGAACTCGATGACCGTCAGCGTCGACTTGCCCGTGGCCTCGTCGATGCGCTCCTGCACCGTGCGGCCTTCGATGATGTCCGTGAAGTGGACGACACCCTCGACGTCCGTGACGAACGGCTCGTTGAAGGGGTCCCACTCGGCCAGGCGCTCGCCCTTCTTCACCTCGGCCCCGTTCTCGAAGTACAGCTTGGCGCCTGAAGGCAGCGCGTACTTCTCGCGCTCGACACCCTGGTCGTCCACGATGCGCAGTTGGCCGCTCTTGCCCAGCACCATGCGCTCGCCACGGTTGTTGGTGACGGTGCGCACGCGGGACAGCACGATGCGGCCCTTGTTCATGGCCTCGTATCGGCTCTGTTCGATCTCCTTGGAGGCCGTGCCGCCGATGTGGAACGTTCTCATGGTCAGCTGGGTGCCCGGCTCGCCGATGGACTGCGCGGCGATGATGCCGACGGCCTCGCCCACGTTGACCAGGTGCCCGCGGGCCAGGTCGCGGCCGTAACAGAGCGCGCATACGCCGTGCTTGGCCTTGCAGGTCAGGGCCGAGCGGATGGTGATGGTCGCGATGCCGCGACGCTCGATCTCCTGCACCAGCTCTTCGTTGATGATGGTGTTGGCCGGGATGAAGACCTCGCCCGTATCGGGATCGAGGACATCGTACATGGCCACGCGGCCGAGCACGCGTTCGCTCAGGCGCACTGTGATCTCACCGCTCTTGGTCACGTGGGACAGCTCGATGCCGTCCACGGTCTTGCAGTCATGCTCGCTGACGATGACATCCTGCACGACGTCGACCAGACGACGGGTCAGGTAACCCGAGTTGGCGGTTTTGAGCGCCGTGTCGGCCAGACCCTTGCGTGCGCCGTGCGTGGAGGTGAAGTACTGCAGAATGGTCAGGCCTTCACGGAAGGACGACGTGATGGGCGTCTCGATGATCTCGCCCGAAGGCTTGGCCATCAGGCCGCGCATGCCGGCCAGCTGGCGCATCTGGTCCTGGTTGCCTCGTGCGCCGGAGTTGGCCATCATGAAGACCGAGTTGAAGCTGTTGCAGCGCTCCTCCGGTGCCGAAGACACATGCCAGCGAAGCGCATGCTTCCGCTCGACCGCCGCGTCCTGGTTCGGATTCGGTACGGTATCGTACTTCAGCTCGCGCATCATGGCGTCAGCCACTTCGTTGGTCGCCTTGGTCCAGACGTCGACCACCTTGTTGTATTTTTCCGTGCGGGTGATGATGCCCTCGCGGTACTGCTGCTCGATGTCGGCCACCTCGGTGTGCGAACGGTCGAGAATGCCCGACTTGGCAGGCGGGATGGTCAGGTCCTTTACGCCGACGGTGATGCCGGCCTGGGTCGAATATTCAAAGCCCAGGTCCTTCAGCTTGTCGCAGAGAATGACCGTGGCCTTGGTGCCGGCCAAACGGTAGGCCTCGCCCACCAGACGGCCGATGACCTTCTTGCTCATCTCGCGGTTGTAGACGTCGAAGGGCACCTCGACGGGCACGATCTCGCGGATGATGATGCGGCCGGGCGTGGTGTTGACGAGCTGGCCGTCGATGCGGACCTTGACGCGGGCGTGCAGCTCCACGTGACCGGAGTCATAGGCGCAGATGACCTCCTCCGGGTCGGCGAAGATCATGCCCTCGCCCCGCTCGAAGGGACGCTCCACGGTCAGGAAGTACAGGCCCAGGACGATGTCCTGGGACGGCACGATGATCGGGGAGCCGTTGGCCGGCGACAGAATGTTGTTCGTGGACATCATGAGCACGCGGCACTCGATCTGCGCCTCGACAGACAGGGGCACGTGCACGGCCATCTGGTCACCGTCGAAGTCGGCGTTGAAGGCCGTACAGACCAGCGGGTGCAGGCGGATGGCCTTTCCTTCCACCAGAATGGGCTCGAAGGCCTGGATGCCGAGACGGTGCAGAGTGGGCGCGCGGTTGAGCAGAATGGGGTACTCGCGCACGACCTCTTCGAGGATATCCCAGACCGCCACTTCCTCGCGCTCGACCATCTTCTTGGCGCTCTTGATGGTGCTGGCGTAGCCGCGTTCCTCGAGCTTGGAGTAGATGAACGGCTTGAACAGCTCCAGGGCCATCTTCTTGGGCAGACCGCACTGGTGCAGCTTGAGGTACGGGCCGACCACGATGACGGAACGGCCGGAGTAGTCGACGCGCTTGCCCAGCAGGTTCTGGCGGAAGCGGCCCTGCTTGCCCTTGATCATGTCCGACAGGGACTTCAGGGGGCGGCCGTTGGTTCCGGTGATGGCCCGGCCGCGGCGGCCGTTGTCAAACAGCGCGTCCACGGACTCCTGCAGCATGCGCTTTTCGTTGCGGATGATGATGTCCGGGGCGCCCAGTTCGAGGAGGCGCTTCAGGCGGTTGTTGCGGTTGATGACGCGGCGGTACAGATCGTTCAGGTCAGACGTGGCGAAACGTCCGCCGTCCAGGGGAACCAACGGGCGAAGTTCGGGCGGAATGATCGGGATCACGTCCATGATCATCCACTCGGGCTTGTTGCCGGACTCCAGGAACGCCTCGACAATCTTCAGCCGTTTGGCGAGCTTCTTCTTCTTGGTCTGGGACCGGGTGGACTGGGATTCCTCGCGCAGCTCCACGCGCAGGCTGGCCAGATCAATCTCCTGCAGCAGGATCTTGATGGACTCGGCGCCCATGCCCACGGTGATGGCGTTGTCATTGTAGTGGTCGAGGATCTGAAAGTACTGCTCCTCGGAGATGACCTGCTTCTTCTGCAGGGTCGTCTCACCCGGATCGAGGATGATGTAGGAATCGAAGTACAGCACCTTCTCCAGATCGGCCATGGTCATATCCAGCAGGGTGCCGATCTTGGAAGGCAGGGACTTCAGGAACCAGATGTGCGCCACGGGCGCGGCGAGCTCGATGTGGCCCATGCGCTCGCGGCGGACCTTGGAGGCAATGACCTCGACGCCGCACTTTTCGCAGACGATGCCGCGGTGCTTCATTCGCTTGTATTTGCCGCAGTTGCACTCATAGTCCTTCACGGGACCGAATATCTTGGCGCAGAACAGGCCGTCCCGCTCCGGCTTGAACGTGCGGTAGTTGATCGTTTCGGGCTTCTTGACCTCGCCGAAGGACCATTCGCGGATCTTTTCCGGAGAAGCGACGCTGATGCCGATCGCCTTCAGGTTCTGGCTGTTGAAAGAGCTGGTCGCACTGCCCCGTTGTGTAAAAAGATCATCAAGACTCATCGTATATTCCTCATTCTGTGGTCGAAGTGAAAATCCGTTGCCGCAGGCAGGGTCTACCTCTTGCGCGGACGCTTGCGGTCATCCTCGACGAGGGTGACCTCCAGACCCAGGGCCATCATTTCCTTGACCAAGACGTTGAATGATTCGGGCATGCCGCTTTCGAGGAAATTGGATCCCTTCACAATCTTTTCGTACATTTTCACGCGCCCGTTCACGTCGTCGGACTTCACCGTCAGGAATTCCTGCAGCAGATAGGCCGCGCCGTAGGCTTCCAGAGCCCAGACTTCCATTTCGCCCAGACGCTGTCCGCCGAACTGGGCCTTGCCGCCCAGGGGCTGCTGCGTAACCAGGGAGTAGGGACCCGTGGATCGGGCGTGGATCTTCTCGTCGACCAGGTGATGGAGCTTCAGGTAGTACATGTAGCCCACGGTGACCCGGTTGTGGAATGGGACGCCGGTACGGCCGTCGAAGAGACGGGCCTTGCCGTCCTCGGGCAGGCCGGCCCGCTTGAGCAGCCCCCAGATTTCGCTTTCATCGGCGCCGTCGAAGACCGGGGTCTTCATGACGATGCCCTTGTTCAGGGCCCGCGCCGACTCGATGACCTCGTCGTCACTCATGGAGTCGATCAGGGCCGAGGTTTCGGGAGAATCGAAGATGTCCTTGATTTCCCTGCGCACCATGGCGGCGCCTTCGGCGACCATGGCAGCGATCTGCTGACCCAGGGTCTTGGCGGCCCAACCAAGGTGTGTCTCCATGATCTGGCCGATGTTCATGCGCGAAGGCACGCCCAGAGGGTTCAGCACGACATCCATGGGGGTCCCGTCGGCGAAGAACGGCATGTCCTCTTCCGGCAGGATGTTGGACACGACGCCCTTGTTGCCGTGACGGCCGGCCATCTTGTCACCGACGTTGAGCTTACGCTTCACAGCCACGTACACCTTGGCCATCTTGATCACGCCGGGGGGCAGATCGTCACCCTCGGTGACCTTGCCGCGCTTGTTCTCGTAGACGTCCTTGATGAATTTGAGCTGCAGGTCGAAGTAATCGAGCTGCGCCTTGACCGCCTCGTTGACCTCCTTGGCAGCGAAAGCGCCGGCGAGCTTCTTCAACGGGATCTCGGCGAACACGTCTTCCCTGATAGGCTGGTTGGCTTCGAGAAGCACCTCGCCCTTGCGCTTGCCCATGATGGTCTTGGCCACGCTCTTGCCCTTGCAGGCTTCCCAGATCTTGCGACGGGTAGCCTCGGTCAGGGCCGCGGCGTGCTGACGTTCGCGGACGTCTATCCCTTCGAGTTCATAGTTCTCGATCTGGCGGGTGCGCTCATCCTTGTCGCCGGAACGACGGTTGAAGACCTTCACGTCGATGACTGTGCCCTCGATTCCCGGCGGGACCTTGAGGGAGGTGTTCTTCACGTCGCGCGCCTTGTCGCCGAAGATGGCCCGCAGCAGTCGTTCCTCGGGAGTAAGCTGCGTCTCGCCCTTGGGCGTGATCTTGCCGACGAGGATATCGTCGGGTTTGACCTTGGCGCCGATGCGGATGATGCCGCTTTCGTCAAGGTTGCGGAGCATCTCCTCGCCGACGTTGGGGATGTCGCGGGTCACTTCCTCGGGCCCGAGCTTGGTGTCGCGGGCGAAGACGTCGAACTCCTCGATGTGGATGGAGGTGTAGATGTCCTCCTTCACCACGCGCTCGGAGATGAGGATGGAGTCTTCGTAGTTGTAGCCGCACCAGGGCATGAAGGCCACCAGCAGGTTCTTGCCCAGGGCCAGCTCACCGTCGCTGATGGCGGGGCCGTCGGCCAGGACCACGCCCTTGCGGACAGTGTCGCCGATCTGAACGCGGGGCTTCTGCCCGAAGCAGCTGTTCTGGTTGGACTTGTGATATTTCTGCAGATCATAGAACCGCACGCCGCCCGACTCGGGGTACAGATCGCCCGAGTAGGCCACGATGACGCGGTCCGCATCGACGTACATCACCTCGCCGTCGCCCTCGGACATCAGGCAGCTGCCGGAATCCTGAGCCACCTTGCCCTCGATGCCGGTGCCGACCAGCGGCTCCTCGGTCACGAGCAGCGGCACGGACTGACGCTGCATGTTTGATCCCATGAGGGCGCGGTTCGCGTCGTCGTGCTCCAGGAACGGGATGAGCGCCGAGGAGATGGACACGATCTGTCCCGGGGAAATGTCCATGAGGGTCACTTCCTCGCGGGGCACAATGGCGAATTCACCTTCCACGCGGGCCTCGACAAGGGGGTTCACGAATCGCCTGTCGTCGCCGAAGATGGCGTTGGCCTGGGCGATGATGTGCCCGGACTCCGTGGACGCCTCCATGTACTGGACGTCGTCGGTGACGTACCCGTCCTTGACCACGCGGTACGGGGTTTCGATGAAACCGTAGTCGTTCACCAGGCCATGAGTGGTCAGAGACACGATCAGACCAATGTTCGGACCTTCGGGAGTCTCGATGGGACAGATGCGGCCGTAATGGCTGAGGTGAACGTCGCGGACCTCGAAACCGGCCCGTTCACGCGTCAGACCGCCGGGCCCGAGGGCGGACAGGCGGCGCTTGTGCGTGACCTCGGACAGGGGGTTGGTCTGGTCCATGAACTGGGACAGCTGCGACGTGCCGAAGAACTCCTTGAGCACGGCCGTGACCGGCTTGGGGTTGACCAGGTCGTGGGGCATGAGCGTGGCGACTTCCTGCAGGCTCATGCGCTCCTTGATGGCGCGCTCCATGCGAACGAGGCCGATGCGGTACTGGTTCTCGACCAGTTCGCCGACCGGGCGGACGCGACGGTTTCCGAGGTGGTCGATGTCATCGGCCGGACCGTGGGAGTCCTTGAGCTGAACGAGCTTCTTGACCGACCGAAAAATGTCCTCGTTGGACAGGGTGCGGTGGTCGATGGGCAGGTTCAGGCCAAGACGGGAATTAAGCTTGTACCGCCCCACCGGCGAAAGGTCGTAATAGTCGGGGTTGCGGAACAGGTTGTCGAAAAAGCTGGCTGAAATCTCGGCGGTCGGCGGGGAGCTGGGGCGCAGGCGCTTGTAGATGTCGATCTGGGCGCTTTCCATGTCCTCGCACTTGTCCATGGCCAAGGTGTCGCGCATGCACGAGGACACTTCGGCGCCGGAGGAAAAAATGCCGTTCAGCTCGATTATCCCGGCAGCCTGGCATTTTTCGACAGCCGAGGCGGTCAGGGGGTCTCCGGCTCGCAGCACGACCTCGCCGGTCTGCGGGTCCACGATGTCCACGGCGGCGAATTCCGTCTCCAGGGATTCAGGGCGGACCTCGTAGTATTCGACGCCGGCCTTGATCATGCGCCGCCACATGGCCTTGGTCATGGCCTTGCCGGCAGCCACGACAACAGTGCCATCGGGTGCAACGATATCGGCCTGGGAAACTTCCTTGCGGAAATTATACTCCTCGACCTTGCGCAGGACCCTGGTCCCATCGAGGCGGAACGTGTCCTTGTCGTAGTAGAAGGCCAGAATGTCCTCACTGGTCATGCCCATGGCCTTGAGCAGGATCGTGGCGGGCATCTTCCGTCGACGGTCGATGCGGACATAGAGGATGTCCTTGTGGTCGAAATCGAAATCGAGCCAGGAACCGCGCATGGGAATGATGCGACAGCTGTAGAGGATCTTGCGGCTGGAATGGGTCTTGCCCGAGTCGTGTTCGAAAATGATACCGGGCGAACGCTGCAGCTGGTTGACGATGACCCGTTCCGTGCCGTTGATCAGGAACGTTCCCTTCTGGGTGATGAGGGGAATGGTTCCGAAATATATGTCCTGTTCCTTGATGTCATGGATGGTGCGGCTGCCGGACGCTTCGTCCACATCGTAGACGGCGAGGCGGACCTTGATGCGCAGGGGTGCTTCAAAGGTCAGGCCCTTGGCGATGCACTCGTCGACGTCATACTTGGGCTTGCCGATTTCGTAGCTGACGTATTCGAGGGTGGCAGTCTTGTTGAAATCATGAATGGGAAAGACAGAACGAAACACGCCTTCGAGCCCGATGTCCGTGCGCATGCTGGGGGGAACGTCGGTCTGGAGAAATTTGTTGTAGGAATCAAGCTGAAGGCTTAAAAGATGAGGGATCTCAATGGAATCTTTGATTCGTCCGAATTTCTTGATCAGTTTGTTCATCGTTTCCCCTCAGGAAATGGGAGGTTGCTGGGCAGGCAAAGCGTTTCAGCCAGGATAGGCTGCTATATATGAAAGCCTCGTTCGGGCGCGGGCGCGGCCCGTGAAGCGTGGAATTACATAAAAAGGCGTAAAGAGTGTAAGAGGTTTTCTCCCCTTACACTCTTTACGGAAAGTCAGGCAAGAAGCAAAAAACTACTTGATTTCAACCTTTGCGCCGGCTTCTTCAAGCTGCTTTTTGGCGTCGTTGGCGGCGTCCTTGGCAGCGGCTTCCAGGATCACGGAAGGAGTCTCGTCGACCTTGGCCTTGGCTTCTTTCAGCCCGAGGCTGGTCAGAGCGCGGACGACCTTGATGACGCCGATCTTGTTGGCGCCGGCTTCCTTCAGGATGACGTCGAATTCGGTCTTTTCCTCTTCGGCGGCTTCAGCGGCGGCCACGGGGGCGGCGGCGAAAGCGGCGACAGGGGCGGCGGCGGAAACGCCGAACTTCTCTTCCAGTTCCTTGATGAAACCAGCCAGCTCCAGCACGGTCATGTTGGAGATGAATTCGACGACCTGTTCTTTGGTGATATCAGCCATTTTGTCCTCCTAAATATGTAGCAATTGGCTCATTCTTCTTTTTTGTCTTTGAGGGCGTTCAACACGTTGAGCATCCCCCGAATCACATTGGCAAAGAGAGACACGAAATTCTGCGGCACGGCGTTCATGGTGCCCAGAACAGTCGCGAGCAACTGTTCGCGGCCCGGCAGTTCGGAAAGGGCCTTGATGGACGCCTCTTCCAGGAACTTGCCTTCCAGGCTTGCGTAACGCACAGAAAACTTGTCGTTCTTCTTTGCAAACTCAACCAGGACCTTCGCAGCGACGACAGGGTCGTCATAGCCAAAAGCCACGGCGCAGTTGTACTTCAAGTGATCGTTGAGTACGACATGCGGTCCTTCCTCGAAGGCTTTGCGTGCCAGAGTGTTCTTCACGACCTGATAGTCGCACCCCGCCTCGTGCAGTTTCGCACGCAGGGGAGTCAGCTCTGCCACCTTGAGCCCATGGAAGTCCGTGACAATGGCGATGCTCGCCTTGTCAGCCTTCTCCTTCAGGCCATCGATGATTTTTGCTTTTTCTGCCCTATTCACCACGTACCTCTCTATAGCTAGGCAGAATGAGCCAAAGCCGTCTGTGCAGGATATTAAGGAATGTCCACCTGCATTCTCTGACTCATCTACTTGTTATGAAACTTATTCTCCCGTTTTACGCAGGGAAGCGGCGTCGACCTTGACGCCCGGGCCCATGGTGGAAGACAGAGAGACGGCCTTCACATAGGTACCCTTGGCGGTGGAGGGTTTGAGCTTGATCAGCGCATCGACCACGGTCCACAGGTTGCCGAGGAGCTTCTCGGAACCAAAGGAGACCTTGCCGATGGGGGCGTGAATCACGCCGGCCTTGTCCACGCGGAACTCGACCTTGCCTGCCAAGAGCTCGCCGATGGCTTTCTCCAGGTCAGGGGTGACGGTGCCGGTCTTGGCGTTGGGCATCAGGCCGCGCGGGCCCAGGATCTTGCCGATCTTTCCGACATGACCCATCATGTCGGGCGTGGCAACGGCCTTGTCGAAATCGAGCCAGCCGCCCTTGATCTTTTCGACCAGTTCGTCGCCGCCGGCATCGATGGCACCGGCATTGCGGGCCTTCTCCTCGTTCTCGCCCTTACAGAAGGCGACAACGCGAACCGTCTTGCCCAGGCCGTGAGGCAGGGACACGGCGCCGCGGACCATCTGGTCGGAGTACTTGGGGTTGACACCCAGGTTCACCGCGACATCGACGGTCTCGTCAAACTTGGCGAAAGAGCTCTTGAGAACCAACTCGACAGCTTCAGCCACATCGTACATCTTGAGGCTGTCAATGGCCTCGCATGCTTTCGTGAATTTCTTTCCGTGCTTGGGCATGGCTAGTTCTCTCCCCTTATTCCACTTCAATTCCCATACTGCGAGCGGTACCCATGATGGTCTTGCACGCAGCAGGCAGATCATAGGCAGACAGATCAGGCATCTTGATTTTGGCGATTTCCTCGATCTGGGCCATGGTCACCTTGCCCACCTTCTTCTTGTTCGGCTCTCCGGAACCCTTCTGCAGCTTGGCGGCTTTGACCAGAAGGACGGCGGCCGGAGGAGTCTTGGTGACGAAGGTGAAGGAGCGGTCCTGGAAGACCGTGATCTCGACAGGAATGATCATCCCCTTGTCGTTCATGGTCTTGGCGTTGTACGCCTTGCAGAACTCCATGATGTTCACACCGTGCTGACCCAGGGCGGGACCGACCGGCGGAGAGGGATTCGCAGCTCCTGCGGGAAGTTGCAGCTTGATTATTGCAGTTACTTTTTTGGCCATAACACTACCTCATCTCTAAAAATTATCAGCCTTTCGTCACCTGGACAAAGTCCAGCTCAACCGGCGTTTGTCTTCCGAAGATCGAAACCGAGACGCGCAATTTGCCTTTATCATAGTTCACATCTTCAACCGTGGCATTGAAGTTTGCGAACGGGCCATCGATCACGCGCACGTCATCGCCACGTTCAAAATGAAATTTTGGTCTGGGCTGTTCTTTCCTGCTCTCGATGGTCGCCAGGATGCGCTGCGCTTCCTTGTCGGTCAGGGGCACCGGGCGGCTCTTGCCGCCGATGAAGCCCGTGACCTTGGGAATGGACTGAATCATGTGCCATGAATCGTCCGTGAAGACCATCTTGACCATCGCGTACCCGGGATAAAACTTGCGCGTGGACGTACGTTTCTGTCCTTTGATCAGTTCGACAACCTTCTCTGTGGGAACGATGACATCCTCGACCAGGCCCTTGGCCTGTCCAGTACGGATCATCTCCTTGATCGTCTGCTCAACGCGCTGCTCGAATCCCGAATACGTGTGAATGATATACCAGCGAGCCTTTGGATCGTCGTTCATGAGGCCCCCACCTAGGACAGAATGGCAGCAATGATTTTGGTCAGGACCAAATCGACGATGCCGAGAAAAAATGCCATGACGACGACCAACAACAAAACAGCCGAACTGGTACTGATGGTTTCCTGCTTGTCAGGCCAGACGACCTTCTTCAGTTCCATTTTTGCCTGGTCAAAGAACACGCGAAGCTCATGGAACTTCTGCGCCATTCCCTGCTTGGGCATTTCTGTTTCGGCATTTTTTTTCATTTTATCCATCGCTAGGAGATAAAGTGGCAGGCCAGGAGGGATTCGAACCCCCAGCCCTCGGATTTGGAGTCCGATGCTCTACCGTTAGAGCTACTGGCCTGCGTGTCGGAAATTTTCACTACGGATGCCGCGTTCGCGGCACCCGCGTGAGACTATTTGGATTCGCGATGCTTGGTGTGCTTACCGCAAAAAGGGCAGAACTTGCTGAGCTCAAGCTTGGCAGTCGTGTTCTTTTTGTTCTTCTGGCTCGCGTAGTTTCTACGCTTGCACTCGCCACACGCAAGAAGGATATTGATGCGCATTGATTACTCCTGAATTTCGGAAACAACGCCGGCGCCGACGGTACGGCCGCCTTCACGGATGGCGAAGCGCAGGCCCTTTTCCATGGCGATCGGGTTGATCAGGTGCACATGGAACGTCGTGTTGTCACCGGGCATGATCATCTCGACACCTTCGTCCAGGGTCACAACGCCCGTGATGTCCGTGGTGCGGAAGTAGAACTGCGGACGGTAGCCCGAGAAGAACGGAGTGTGACGGCCGCCTTCTTCCTTGCTCAGAACGTACACTTCGGCGGAGAACTTCGTGTGCGGGGTGATGCTGCCCGGCTTGGCCAGAACCTGACCGCGCTCGACTTCGTCACGCTTCACGCCGCGAAGCAGCGCGCCGATGTTGTCGCCGGCCTGGCCTTCGTCCAGCAGCTTGCGGAACATTTCAACGCCCGTACAGGTCGTCTTGCGGGTGTCGTTGATGCCGACGATTTCCACTTCCTCGCCCACGCGGACAATGCCGCGCTCGACACGGCCGGTCACGACGGTGCCGCGGCCGGAGATGGAGAACACGTCTTCGATGGGCATCAGGAAGGGCTTGTCCGTCTCGCGCACCGGCTCGGGAATGTAGGCGTCGCAGGCGTCCAGCAGCTCGAGGATGCACTTGGCGTCATCGGCGTCGGCGCTGTCGCTCTCCAGGGCCTTCAGGGCGGAGCCACGGATGACCGGAACGTCGTCACCCGGGAATTCGTACTTGGACAGCAGTTCGCGGACTTCCATCTCGACCAGCTCGATCAGCTCCTCGTCGTCGACCAGGTCGACCTTGTTCAGGAACACGACCAGGTAGGGCACGCCGACCTGACGGGCGAGCAGGATGTGCTCACGGGTCTGGGGCATGGGGCCGTCGGTGGCCGCGACAACGATGATCGCGCCGTCCATCTGGGCCGCGCCAGTGATCATGTTCTTGATGTAGTCGGCGTGACCGGGGCAATCCACGTGGGCGTAGTGACGCTTGGCGGTTTCGTATTCGACGTGCGCGGTGGCGATGGTGATGCCGCGCTCCTTCTCTTCGGGAGCCTTGTCGATCTCGTCAAAGGCGACGAAGGAACCGCCGCCCTTGAGGCTCGCGATCTTGGTGATCGCCGCGGTCAGGGTCGTCTTGCCGTGGTCGATATGACCAATGGTACCGATATTGACGTGCGGCTTCTTTCTTTCAAATTTCTGCTTGGCCATAATTACCCCCTAATGAAATTACGTGTACTATATATAGTTATGTTCGATTGCGGATCAGTGCAGGCGGGACAATTCGAGGGCGCAGGACTTACGAGACGAGGTAATGGAGCGGGAAACGGGACTCGAACCCGCAACCCTCAGCTTGGAAGGCTGATGCTCTAGCCATTGAGCTACTCCCGCATTTCATCTCAGTAGTCGAGCGACAGCCTAGACTGCCTCCTACTGTTTCTCACGGTACTATCTGGTGGAGGGGGGAGGATTCGAACCTCCGAAGTCGTTCGACGACAGATTTACAGTCTGTTCCCTTTGGCCACTCGGGAACCCCTCCGCTCACCCTGGAGCTGGCGATGGGACTTGAACCCGCAACCTGCTGATTACAAGTCAGCTGCTCTACCATTGAGCTACGCCAGCCCGTGAGAACGCATCCAATATGAGCATTCATTTCCGATGGCAAGCATTTTTTTGTCCAACGGCAAAAAAAAAGCGCCTCGCGGCGCTTTCGGCTCATGCCCAGGCGGGCACACCCACTGGAACAATTTCGGGTTCATGCTTGCGCGATGCGGACGATCCCCCCTCCACATTCACAAACTCGAGATATTCCGAGCTGTTGTCGAAAAGATAGCGCATGAAGCGATTGTTGAAGTCATGGCCGGAACACGAAACCTCGAAATGTCCCCACAGACGACGCTTGCCAACCGCAATGTCGCCCATGAAGTCGAGTATCTTGTGCCGCACCATTTCGTCCTCGAAACGCAGCCCTTCCGGGTTGACCACCCCATAGTCGTCGAAGACAACGGCGTTTTCGAGAGTCCCACCAAGGGCCAGGCCGTTCTTCTGCAGCCACTCCACATCCTTCATGAACCCGAAGGTCCGGGCCCGCGCGATGCGATAGGAGAAAGAGAGCGGCGAAGACTCGAAACTGTATGTCTGGTCGCCGATCATCGGATGGGCAAAGGAAATGGCGTAGTCGATCCGCAGACCGTTGTATGGCTTGACGCTGACGCGCTTGCCGCCCTGCTCGAACACCAGGGGCCGCACGACCTTGGCGACGCGCCGGGGCCGATCAAGCAACCGGATGCCGGCGGAGTTGATGAGATAGACGTAGACCGAGGCGCTGCCGTCCAGGATCGGGATCTCCTCGCCATCGACCTCGACGATGACGTTGTCGATCTCGAGGCCGACAAGGGCAGCCAAAAGGTGCTCCACCGTGGAGACCTTGGCCTGGTCGGTGCCAAGCGTCGTGGCCAATCCGGTCCCGACGACACGGCCGGGCTCGGGAACAACCATGTGCCGACCGGACGTGTTGCAGAGGGAAAACACAACACCCGTATCCGCCGGAGCTGGCTTGAGGACCATCTCGACCTTCTGACCGCTGTGCAGCCCGACTCCGGAGCACCGAATTTCTTTTTTGAGGGTCGTCTGTTTCATGTCATGCCAACATCAATTATCATGCCACCGCGACTTGCAAAGTAATGTCTTGAAATAAAAGACTGCACCAGGCGAGACCAGGGATTTGTCAGCCTGTCGTTTGTTTTGAACAACATGACAGGTGCTAAAAAACAACAACCACGAGCCGATCAAAGCCTGCATGATCTGCGTGCACACTTACGTGCCGGGCCATCGCGGCAAACAGTTCGATCATGGCATCCCTTTGGGAATGATCGATTTCACAGAGCAGCATCGTGCCCGCACTCACCCGCCCCCGAAGGTCTGCTGCGAGCCGGCGGTAGAGGTCCAGCCCGTCACGACCGGCGAACAGGGCCAACCAGGGCTCATGTCCGAGAACTTCGGAACTCATCGACTCGCGGGTGTCTTCCGGCACGTACGGGAGATTGGCCAGGATGATGTCGATACCGCCCACATCAATGCCCAGGACAAGGTCACCGCGCACAAATGCGATGCGCCTCTCGACGCCGTGCTTTCGCGCGTTACGCCTGGCCGTGGCCAGCGCGTTTGGCGAGATGTCGACGGCCGTGACGTGAAAACACGGGAACATCGCTGCGCAGGTCACGGCCAAGGCGCCGCTTCCGGTTCCAATATCCAGCACCCGGAGGTCGGCGTCTCGGGCAACCTTCCCCAGCAGGTGGTCGACCATGAGTTCCGTTTCGGGCCGGGGAATGAGCACGCTGGGGTTCACTTCGAAATCGAGCCCGTAGAATTCCTTGTGTCCAAGCAGATAGGCGACAGGCACGCCGCGAAGCCTGCGCACCGCAAGAGATTCAAAGGCGGCTAATGCCTCCGCGGAAACTTCTGAACGAGAGTCGAGAAGCATGTCCAAGCGGGAAAGATTCAGAACATGGGCAAGAAGAACCTGTGCGGAAAGGCGGGGAGAATCGATCCCGGCCGCGTCGAATCGGGCTTCCCAGAGAGCGACTGTTTCGCGGCGGGAGTTCATGGCGCAAGAAAAAAGCCGAGTTTCCTCAGCTTTGTTTCATGGCTTCGGCCTGATAATGCTGGACGAGGCCGTCAATGATCTCATCGATGTGCCCGTCCATGGCCTGATCAAGATTGTAGAGCGTCAGGTTGATGCGATGGTCGGTTATCCGTCCCTGCGGGTAATTGTAGGTCCGGATTCTTTCGGAGCGGTCGCCCGTGCCGACCTGAGCCTTGCGGTTGTCGTCGTAGGCCTTTTTCGTTTCGTCCTGAACTGCCTGCAGCAGGCGCGAGCGCAGTACCTTCAAGGCCTTGGCCTTGTTCTTGTGCTGCGACTTCTCATCCTGGCACGTCACGACGAGGCCCGTCGCCAAGTGCGTGATACGGATGGCCGAGTCCGTGGTGTTGACCGACTGCCCGCCTGGACCCGACGACCGGAAAACATCGACCCGGATGTCGCTCGGGTCAATCTTCACATCGACCTCTTCGGCCTCGGGCAGGATCGCCACGGTAATGGCCGAGGTATGGATGCGCCCCTGGCTTTCCGTGGCCGGCACCCGCTGCACGCGGTGCGCACCGGACTCGTACTTGAGCTTGCTGTAGACGCTGTTGCCCGAGACCGAAGCGACGATTTCCTTGAAACCGCCCGTGCCGGTGTCGCTGCTGCTCAGCACCTCGACGCGCCAACCGTGCAGCTCGGCGTATCGGGAATACATCCTGAACACGTCGGCCACAAAGAGAGCGGCTTCCTCACCGCCGGTGCCCGCCCGTATCTCCAGGATGATGTTCTTCTCGTCCAGGGGATCCTTGGGCGTCAGCAACTGCTTGAGCAGGCGCTCCTGCTCCTCGATCCGGCTCTTGAGCGCCGGGATTTCGGCCTGGGCCAACTCGCAGAGCTCCGGGTCAGGGTCCTTGGCAAATTCCTGATTCTCGGAAAGTTCGCGCAGAAGTGTCTTGTAGCGCTCGAACGCCTTCACGACCTCATCCAGCTCGGCATGCTTCTTGGCGATCTTGATATAGCGATCCTGATCCTGAAAAATCTCAGGAGTGCTCAGTTCACGCTCAAGCTCGCGATATTTTGCTGCCAGGCTTTCAAGCTTTGTGATCATAAAGGCCTACGATATTTTCAACCAGCTGAAAAACTACTTATTCAGACCGGCGTACTTCTTGCGGAAACGGTCGATGCGGCCAGCGGAGTCGATAAAACGCTGCTCACCGGTGAAAAACGGGTGGCAGTGGGAACAAATTTCGATCCCCAGCTCGGGCCCGATGGCCGTGCGGGTGACAAACTCATAACCACAGGCGCAACGAACCTTGGTTTCGTAGACTTTGGGATGCAGATCTTTTTTCATGAGAACCTCCAGTTTCAAAAGAGAGAGGACAACTATACCACTCGAAGACGATTGGCAAGTCGAATTTGTGGGATTTCACATCCCGGCCTGCAAAGGTTCTATGAGATCCCTTTGGCCTGATTGAGGGAAATGTTGAACGCGACAGAAAAAATGTGGTGCATGAAATCCACATATTCCACGGCCACGTTTTCCGGAGCGGTTATGCGGGCGGGTGCGAAGTTGACGATGCCGCGGACACCGGCCTCGATCAGATAGTTCGCAGCACGCTGGGCGCGCTCGGGGGGAGTCGTGATGATGCCGATTTCAATGTTGAGTTCGTGGACTTTTTCCTTGAGGCGCCTGGAACAGACGACTTCAAGGCCGGCCACTTCCTCGCCGATCTTGAAGGGATCGCAATCGAACGCGCCGACAAGGATGAACCCGCGGCGCCTGAAAATCCCGTGCCGCAGCAAAGCCCGGCCCAGGTTGCCGACGCCCACGAGGGCGACGTTCCAGGTCCGGTCTATGCCCAGGGACTGCTTGATCGCCGTGAGGAGGTCCTGAACGTAGTACCCGACCCCGCGCACGCCAAACTCTCCGAAGTAAGCCAAATCCTTACGGATTTGAGAAGGATTCACACCGCAGGCGCGAGCCAGCCCGTCGGAGGAGATGACGGAGTCACCCTCCTGCAAAAGCGTTTCAAGGACCTGGACGTAGACGGCCAGTCTTTGAATGGTGGCGCGTGGGATGTGAGCGCTTTTCAAAATAACTCCAATAACTCTCTTCGCGTTCTGCGTGATGATGCTAAAAAAAGGGGAGGTGGCACCTCCCCTTTATTACGCAAACAGTTAGCCGACGAAGGGGTTGGCGAACAGCAGGATCAGGTTGACGACCAGGGCGTAGATGGCCAGAGATTCGATCATGGCCAGACCGATCAGCATGGTCACGGTGATCTTGCCGGAAGCTTCGGGGTTGCGGGCGGTGCCTTCGCAAGCAGCCTTCAGGCCCAGGCCCTGAGCGATACCGCAACCGGCGGCGGCGATGGCCATGCCGAGGGCGGCGGCCCAGGAGATGGTGGAGATGACTTCAGGAGCGGCTTCGGCAGCGAAAGCGCAGGAAGCGACGGCGACCAGGGCGACAGTGGCCAGAACGGAAACGAACTTCTTACCCATGATGAAAATCCTCCAAATAAAGTATAATGTTTTGGTCGAATGACCATTTCCCCCGAATTAGTGAGCTTCTTCGAATGCGCCCTTCAGATAGAGCATGGACAGCATGAAGAAGACGAAGGCCTGGATGACGTCGGCCAGCATGAACAGAAAGTACATCGGAACCGTGGAGACGATGGGCGCCAGCATGAACAGCAGGGCCAGAACGATGTCCTCACCGCGGATGTTTCCGAAAAGACGCAGCGACAGCGAGAGCATGCGCGCGAAGTGGCCGATGACCTCGATGGGGAACATCAAGGGCGCCATCCAGATCATGGGGCCGGTGAAATGGTGGATGTAATGGGTGCCATGAATCTTGAAGCCCCAGTACTGGTAATACACGAAGACGAACACGGCCATGGAGGCAGTCGTGTTGATGTTCGCCGTAGGCGCGTCGTTACCGGGGAACAGGCCGCCCAGGTTGCAGGTCAGGATGTAGATGAAAAGCGTCGCCAGAACGGGAAACACCTTCCGGCCGTCCTCACCCATGTTCGCGACCACGAAATCTTCCAGCCCGCCGACCAGCAACTCGAAAAAGTTCTGCAGCCCCCTCGGGACCAGCGAAATCTTCTTGGTGGCCATGGTCGAAACGAGAATCAGGATGATCATGAATGTCCAGGAGTAGAGGACATTGCCCGGTATCAGGCTGTGGCCGTGCGCATCGACGAGTCCAATGGCCTTGACCGCTTCCTCGACTAAGAAAATAGGATGTAAACCCCCTGCCATCTTTACGCCTCCTTAGAAGTTTTCCCCAAAATTTGTGACATTCCCCAAAGCAAAATATTTATCAGAACGGTTGAAAAACCGATCAGCAACCAAACTACCGAGGAGCCGTTCATGACGACCAGGACGTAGATGGCCAGGGCCGTCAGGGCGAGTCGTCCGTAGAAGCTGAACATCTGGACCGCCACCGCGCCCTTGCGGACGTATACCAACTCCTGGATCAACCGGGCCAAGGCCAGAAAGTTCAACGTCCCCAGCACTACCCCCGCGGCGAAGTCCACCCCGCGGGAACCCAGCGCCAGCGCCGGCACCGCCGCGAAAAGGAAGTATACCTGCTGAGCCGCCATCCTGCGCACCTCGGGCACATGAAACCCACGTACGTACAGGGCGCGCTCAATCCTTTTCGTCAGCGTCCGGAGCATCGGCTTCCGCTTCCTTTCTCTGGATACGCCCCATTTCCCGGAACATGTTCCTGTAGCCGGCGATGATGCCGAAAATCAGGAAAAGGAGCGTCAGCCAAGGCTTCGTGTCAAAAAACCTGTCCAGATAGTATCCCATCGCCATGCCAACGATCACGCCGGACACGAGGTGGATCCCCATCATGGAAGCTAGACCCAATGACTGGAAATGCTTATTTTTTTTCTTACCGAAAAACATTGGGTCATCTCAGAGGGCCGCCAGGGCCCAAGCATTCGTGCAATAAATCACAAACCGAAAATGGGGCTACCACAGCCCCCAACTTCGCGTCAATCAAAGTTTTGCGCAAAACCGAATTCTCC
Source organism: Desulfomicrobium salsuginis (assembly GCF_054657795.1). Classification (NCBI taxonomy): domain Bacteria; kingdom Pseudomonadati; phylum Thermodesulfobacteriota; class Desulfovibrionia; order Desulfovibrionales; family Desulfomicrobiaceae; genus Desulfomicrobium; species Desulfomicrobium salsuginis. Next base: position 2,361,459 of record NZ_BAAHYA010000002.1, read on the forward strand.
TGTCCCGCCGCCGGGAAGCCTCACGCCGCGACGGGCCCGCGGCTTGGCGCCCGACCCGGGCGGCTTGCAAGCCGCGTTCATTCGCACTATGCGGACACAAAATCAATAACCTGGGGGCAGCCCCGCACCGAGCACCGATGAAAAACACCGCCGAACTCAAAGTCCGCCAACTCGCCATAGAGCCCAACCCGCGAAGAATCCTGCGTGGTTCCGACATCCGCAACGACGTCAATCCCGTCTGCCTCTTCCAGAACAGGGCCCGCAAGGCCCTGGAGATGGCCCTGTCCATCCCGGGCCTGGAGTACAACATATATGTCGCCGGCGAACCGGGACTCGGGCGGACCTACCTCGTCGAGAACTTTCTCCTGCCGCAGGCCCGCACCGCGCCCACGCCGCCCGACCTGGTCTACCTGAACAACTTCGAGAACCCGGACAAGCCGGTTCTGGTCAGCCTGGCCGCCGGCCAGGGCAAGATATTCAAGGATTACATGCAGCGCATGGTCAAGCGGCTGCGCCGCGACCTGCCCCGCCATTTCGAACAGGCCACCTATCTGCGCCTGCAAAACAAGCTGTTCACGAAGCTTGCCGTCGTGCGCGACGACCTGATGGACAAGATGGAGGAGGCTGCCCAGCGGAAAGGGTTCAGCCTGAACATCGACGAGGCGGGCGCCGTCTCCCTGACTCCGCTCTTGGACGGCAAGGTTCTCAGCTCCGAGGACTTCGAGCGCCTTGATTCCTCCCGCAAGAAAGTCATCAAGGACCAGAGCAGTTCCGTCCTGAACACCATCGCCGACCTTTCGCGCCAGGTGAACCGCAGCGAGCAGGAGTTCCGGGCCAAGGAACTGCAGCTGGCCCAGGAACATGCCGCGGGCCTGGTGGACCGCCTGCTCGGCCCCATCCGCAAGAAATTCTCCGAGAACAAGGCTCTGAAGGTCTACTTCGACGCGTTCAAGGAAGACGTGCTCGAAAACCTGTCGCACTATCAGGGACGCCCGGAGCGCGAACAGCGCTCCCCGTCGGACCAGCAGGGCGAAAACATTTCAGAGTCCTACTTCCAGCGCTACGACGTCAACCTCTTCGTGGACAACTCCACTCTGACCGGCGCGCCCGTGGTCAAGGAGATCAACCCGGGATTCTTCAACCTCCTCGGCTGCATCGAACGCGAAACCGAATGGGGCACCTACTACACGGACTTCTCCCTCATCCGGGCCGGCGCCGTGCACCGCGCCAACGGGGGGTTTCTCATCCTCCGCGTGGAGGACCTCCTGGCCCATCCCGTCGCCTGGGAAGGGCTGCTCCGCTGCCTGCGCAACCGGCATTCGAACCTGGATGACCCCACGGACCATTACGACATCCTGCGGACCAGGACCATCAGCCCGGACCCCATCCCGCTCTCCCTCAAGGTCATCCTCATCGGCGATGACGAGACCTACGAACTGCTGTACATGCACGACGAGCGGTTCCGGAAGATATTCAAGATCAAGGCCCACATCCAGGACACCGTGGAACGCACGGCCGAGTCCATCACGGGCTACGCCCAGACCCTGGACCGCGCCGCCCGAGAAAGCGGCCTGCGCGGCTTCACCAAGGACGCCTATGCGGAACTGGTGGACTACTCCACGCGCATGGCCGAAGACCGTGAACGCCTCTCGCTGCACTTCTCGCACCTGCGGGAGATCATGATCGAGGCCAACGCCATCGCCGCGGGCCAGGACAGGAAGACCATCGACGCCCCCATCGTCAAGCAGGCACTGGACGAACGCGAATACCGCACCAACCTCTATCAGGAGGAGTTCCTGCGCGAGTACGACCGCAAGTCCATCAAGGTCCGGACCCAGGGCGAAGGGGTCGGCGTGGCCAACGGCCTGTCCGTGACCCAGGTCGGCGACTACGTCATGGGCTTGCCGCACCAGATCTCCTGCACCGTGGGCGTCGGCCACGGCGGCATCATGGACCTCGAACGCGAGGCGGAACTCGGGGGGCCCATCCATACCAAGGGTATGATGATCCTCAAGAGCTACTTCGTGAATCTTTTCGCCCGCAACAAACCCATCGTGCTCACCGGAAGCCTGTGCTTCGAGCAGAGCTACGCCCATGTGGACGGGGACTCGGCTTCTGGCGCCGAACTGGCCGCCCTTCTCTCGGCCCTCTCGGGGGTGCCCATCCGCCTGGACCTCGCCTTCACCGGGGCTGTGTCCCAGTCCGGGGCCATCATGGCCGTGGGCGGGGTGACGCACAAGGTGGAGGGGTTCTTCGAAGTCTGCCGCCGACGCGGGCTGACGGGACAACAGGGCGTCCTGCTGCCCAGGGACAACATCGTCCACCTGGTCCTGCGCGAAAACGTCCTGCAGGCCGTCAGGGACGGACAGTTCCACATCCACCCCGTGAGTACCATCGAGGAGGCCATGGAGATTCTGACGGGCATGCGCGCGGGCACGCGCCTCAAGGACGGCCGGTTCTCGCCGAAGTCCCTGTATGGCGCCGTGGACGAAAGGCTGTCCGAGCTGGCGGTCCTGGCCGACAAGAAATGCGCCATGCCCAGGCGCAAGGCCGCAAAAAAGCCCGGGGCCTGAGGGCACCCGGGCTCTGACGTTCATTTTTCCGCGTATGGCCGCTTACCGGGGCAGCAGCTCGGCGTTCTTCTCGCCCATGGCGCCGTACAGACCGGCCACGGCCCGCTCGTAGGCGGACATGGCCCCGTTCAGGCTCGCTTCCGCCTGGGTCTGTGACGCCTGGGCGTCGAGAACGTCCGTGTTCGTACCGACCTGGGCCTCGTACCGGGCCACAGCCATGCGATAGCTCTCCTTGGCGGCCACAAGACCCTCCTTGGCGGCGGCGATGCGCTTCTCCGTCTCCTTGATCTGCAGGAAGCTCTCCTTGACCGCAAACGTCGCCTCGTTCTCCAAATTCTGATATTCCTGCATGACCCGGGACACGTTCTTCTTCGCGCCCTTTTCCGCGTAGTAGGTCTTGCCCCACTCGAAAAACGTCCACTTCATGCCGACCTGCGCATTCCACTCGCTGGGCGTGTGATAGTCCCCTCCGTCGACCGCAGGATTCTCGCCGGCCCGGACATAGTTGAAGTCGGCCCCGACCTGCGGGTAGTACGGCACGGCCGCAAGCTTGGCATCCTTCTCGGCCACCATGACGGTCTGACGGGCGATGGTCAGATCCGGCCTGTTCTTCAACGCCCGCTCAAGACAATCCTCAAGGCTCAGGTTCACGGGAAAATATTCCAGCGCACCGACATACTCCACCTCCGCGCTGGCGTCCCGACCGATCAGGGTGTTGAGCTGCGCCGAGAGGGTGTCGACGCTGTTCTGGGCGGCCAACAGCAACTGCTCGGCCGTGGCCACGTCCACCTGGGCCTGCAGCATGTCGAGCTTCGGACGCAGCCCCACTTCGTAGAAGGCGGTATTGACCTTCAACTGCGAACGCAGGCGAACCAGCGAGTCCTCGGCGGAACGCACGTTCTCCCGCGCCTGCAGCAGCCGCAGAAACGCGTCCTGGATGGCCACGGTCAGCTGCAGTTCGGCGTTGTCGATCTGCGACGCGGCCTGCTCCTTTTGCAGCAGGGACTTCTCATAGGTCGTCAGCAGGTTGAAGCCGGTGAAGAGGGGCTGGTGCACGTTGAAGGCCAGTTCCCAGTTGTCCAGGGTCCCCACGGTCCGGCCGTAGGACATCGGACGCTCGTCAAGGCGCGTGTAGCCGTACTGCGTGCTGAGCGCGGGTCCGAAGGCCGCCTTGGACGACCTCACCGCGTAATCGGCGGCCATGAGGGCTTCCCGCGCAGCGAGGATGGATGGGTTGTGGCTGAGCCCAGCCGCCACCGCGTCCTTCATGGTCATGGTTTCAGCCGCAGCCGTCTGCACGGCCAGGAACAATGCGGCGACGAGAAATGCGCAGATCCGTGATATTCTCATAAAACGTGCTCCAAAATCGTTTGCCTGCGGGAGTGTGTAACGCATCGAACGTCCTGTACTCCCCATGAAGCGAAAAGGCCACCTCGGCGGCCGGGCCAAGACTTGTGAAGAAAAGAACTTGAAGTCAAGCAGGTTCTGCCATATATTTTGGGATCAGATCAATATCAAGAGGAGGCATCCCATGTTTTCAGGACTCATTCTCGGCCTGGGTCTCGGCATCGTCGGACTGATCGTCTACTTCCTGCACAAGGAACACGGCCCCACGAAGCATCACTAATCACGTCAACCGCGATTTCCGCCTCGGTTCAGAAGCCTGACGGATCTCGAATTCGCCCGGCGCACGCTTGCCTCCCGCAGGTCGTGCCCAGACCATGACCGGATCGCGGGACAGGGTGCGAAGACTTTTGGCAGGAAATACGTTCGGAACGAAAATTCCTGCTTGCCTTCGCCCAGAGCTTTGCATAAAAGCGCTTCTCACCCAACGACGCCGGGGTAGCTCAGTCGGTAGAGCAGGGGACTGAAAATCCCCGTGTCGGCAGTTCAACTCTGTCCCCCGGCACCACGAGATCAAGGCCGCTCATCGAGCGGCCTTTTCCTTCGCTGAGAGGCGGCGGCATGGCGTCCCCGAAACAGCACGGAACGGGTGGGCGCGCCAAAGCGGCCAAAGTGCATTTTTCGACTTGCCAAAGACGTTGGTTTTCCATAGTAACGGGCTTCCGTTGCGCCGGGGTAGCTCAGTCGGTAGAGCAGGGGACTGAAAATCCCCGTGTCGGCAGTTCAACTCTGTCCCCCGGCACCATGTACGCAAGGCCGCATTACGCGGCCTTTTTTCGTTTCCAGGCCTCGGCGAAGCCCCTCTGCCGCGCATCACGCCTTGACGAACCCGCCGCATCGACCTACCGCCTCTCCATGCACAGCTTGCGATTCAGGAGACTTTGGCCATGAACATCACCCAGCGCAGCTACTCCACCACCATCACCTTCGACTTCGAGCAGGACGCTCTGACCTACACCAGAGCCGACGCCTACGGTTCCCACTCCTTCCAGCTGCCTTACGGCTCCATCGGGATGGACCCACGCATGACGTCGGAACGAAACGGCACGCTCTTCAGCGGCGCGATCCTGCTTGCGGCATGGGGAATGGCCCAGGCCGCGTACACCATGATCCGCGGCGACCTCCTCGGCGCCATCTTCATGCTGCCAGGGGGGCTGTGTTTCCTGCTGCACGCCGCCCTCAAGACGAACATCACTTCCCTGAATTCCGATGAAGGCGAAATCGCCATCATGCATGACGGAAACTTCGAGCGCATCATGTCGGAAATCCGGGAACGCAGAAAAAAGCAACTGCTGGACTGGTACGGCAACATCGACTTCGGCAACGATCCCGAGGAGGAAATCCAGAAATTCGAATGGTTGCACTCGCAGCGGATCATCACTTCGGACCAGTTGCAGCGCATCGTGAACACCATCCGCAACGCCGACACCGGTGATCAGGACCGGTTCGAAGATCCCGCGCCGCCGCACCAGTAAGCCTGCGCAAACCCCTCGCCGAGCGTAAGACCGGACACCTGCCGTGACTTCTCGACGGCGAGCCGCCTCAGGCGTGTCCACCAGCGGTTAGCCGCCCGTCGGAAACAGCATGACCACACCCGCAACCCCCATCGTCCGGGAACTCCGAATCCCGGACCCGGAACGCCTCGCCAGTGCCCTGCGCGCCCCGGACCTCGGCCCCCGCATCCTCTTCTTCACCGGCGGCACGGCGCTCACCGATACAAGCCGGGCGCTGGTCGCGTACACCCGCAATTCAGTACACCTTGTCACCCCCTTCGACTCCGGTGGCAGCTCGGCGGTCCTGCGCCGACACTTCGGGATGCCGGCCGTGGGCGATCTGCGCAACCGGCTCATGGCTCTGGCCGACCGCACCCTGCACGAGTTTGCGGAAATCTACGAACTCTTCGCCCATCGGCTGCCCAAGAACGCACCCCAGGCACAGCTCTGGGCCGAACTGGAAACCCTGGCGCACGGAAGTCACCCGCTCATCGCCAATGTTTCTGCTCCCTTGCGTGAAATCGTACGGCACCATCTGCAGATCTTCCAGCGGGCGGCCGGCCCGCAATTCGACCTTCGCGGCGCCTGCATCGGCAACCTTTTCCTCACTGCCGGCTACCTGGAAAACGGGCGGAACCTCGATCCCATCGTCGGCATCTTCTCCGAGCTTGTCCAAGCACGGGGCGAAGCGAGGCTCCTGCTCGACTCGAATCTGCATCTGCGAGCCCGGCTGCAAGGCGGCGAGCTCATCATCGGCCAGCACCTCATCACCGGCAAGGAAACCAGACCCCTGGGCAGGGCCATCCGTGAGCTGTGCCTCGTGGACCAGGCCTTGGACAACGCTCCCGTCCGCCCGCCGATCCGCGGGGAAATCCGGGCCTGCATCGGCGGCGCCGACCTCATCTGCTACCCCATCGGCAGCTTCTACAGCTCCCTCGTCGCCAACCTGCTCCCTGCGGGAGTGGGCGCGACCATAAGCAGGACGCCCTGCCCCAAGGTCTTCGTTCCCAACACCTTGCCCGACCCGGAAGCGATCGGACTGTCCCTGGCGGACCAGGTCCGCACCCTGCTCCGCCACCTGCAGGCCGACGCCCCGAACGCCATCGCCGTTGGCGACGTCCTCGACGCCGTCCTGCTCGACCCATGCATCACCTATCGCGGCGCCGAGAATCTGGAACTCGAACTGGCAACCCTGGGCCTGAGAATCATCAAGACGTCACTAACGGTCCGTGAAACAGGCGCCATCGACCCCCATCTGCTCTGCCAGGCCCTGATCTCCCTGGCATAAAAAAGCAGGCCGACACGCTCTGCGAACGCATCGGCCTGCATCATACGGCCCCCCCCCGCTACAACGTCATATCCGAGCGCAACGCCCTCCACCCGCCGCAAGCGCGCAGGTGGTCGAGGAATCTGGCGACGCCGTCGGCTTCGCAGGGCCCGATAGTCCAGTCCGCGCCGAGCCTTGCGCCCTCGGTGGCACCGGCCACGGCTGCGCAGACGCCGCACATGGCGAACATGGGCTCGTCGTTTTCCGTGTCGCCGATGGCGATGGAATGCAGGACCGGCCAGTTCCGGCCCTCCAGGACCGTGCGCACTGCCAGTCCCTTGTTTCCGGACCGGGGGAGAAACTCCAAAAAATGTCTGTCGCTGCGGCAGCAATCCACACCCGCCTCGGCCGCCAGTCGCCGAAGTTCCGCCTCCCGTCGCAGGTCGTCGCCGTCCGTGATGCAGAGGATCTTGAGAACCCGGCCGGACAAGGGCGTGCGCACGGGCCGGATTTCCGCGTAGCGGTCGAAGACCTCGTCCAGGGCGCCGTCCCACATGCGGCCGGGTTCGATGCCGTCCTCGCGGTAGACGGCGATGATCAGCCCCATGCCTTCAAGAACTGCGCGCAGGCGCTCGCCCGCCTCACCGAGATGATCCAGGACCGTCACCCCGCCAGCGCCCAGCAGGCAGGTTCCATTGGCCGCGATCTGATCCGAGGCAAGCCCGAGTTCCCGGACCAGCGATTGGATGCTCAGCGGGTGCTTGCCTGTGGCCAGGGAAAACTCCCCACCGGCCTGCCGGTACGAGCCGACAGCGGCCCTGGCGGCATCCGAGAGGCCGTCGCCCGGCCGGATGAGCGTGTTGTCCACGTCGCAGAAGACCCACGGCAGCGGGCGCTCCAATCCCATAGCCTCGGCCTGCCCCAGAAACCAGTTGCGAACCTCCCCGACCATGATCCCGGCCCGACGGACCTTGTCCGGGTTATGCGGGTTGCGCACGGCGATGTCCTGGAACCGTCTGGCAAAGGACACCCGGCCCCCGACCCCGGCCGCGCGCCAGTCGGCCACGGTCACGGCGCGCACCAGCCAGTCGGCCTCGGGAAGCGGCGTGCGAATCGCGTATTCCTCGGTCACGCCCGGAAACCGGTCGGTCTTCCTGTCCGCCTGGGAGTGGCGCAGCACGCCCTCCACGACCCAGGGGTGCTCCCCCTGCCCGTCCAGAAAAAGGGCCCCGTCCAGGGGATGATAGCCGAAACGGCGCAAGGCTGGCGCATAGCCGATATCGTGCAGCAAGGCGGAACGTTCGAGCAGGGCGCCGTGCCCGGCTTCCAGGCCGAAGACGGGCCGTAGGTCGCGGGCAAAGATTTCTGCGTCCCGCATGTGCGCCAAACGAGGCTCGTGGCCTTCGAAAAGGCTATCCAAGGCGCATATGTCAAAACCCGGATTTGGCCGGGTGAATGTCTGTGGCATGTGATTCTTTTGGGGATGAGGGTTTGCGACGTGTTTGACGGTACCGCAGACACGGCACAGAAAGGCATTTCGCGTTTACTTTTAGCAGAATTCAACGTATTATTATAAGGTTACGCCAAAGGTTCGCGTTACGGACCGCTGCGAAACATGCAGCGCCAAACCGGCCATTTTCAGAGAGCGGGGTGTTCGCACCCCGCCGCTGCTGCCGGAGATGGCCGAGAACAACGCCGGACCTTTTCTTCCAACACGAGGATCACCATGGCTTCAAAACCGAGTCTTTTCACACGAGTCCTCCAGGCCATCATCCACCGGGTCTGGACCGTACTGTTCTTCCTGACCGCCTTTTCCCTGGCCACTCTGGTCAACCACTGGTGGGACGCCATCGCGAACGTCGGCCGCCTGGCCATGTCCGCCATCGAACTGCTCCGCCAATAGCGGGGTCAGCCCTCCTCGTCCACCAGCCGCTCCGCCGTGTGGATTTCGTTCCATGCGGCTGAGCCGGGAGTCGTCTCCCTCATGCGGGGGCGGACCCGGCCGACGGGTTTGGACTCGGCCGTCTCTTCCTCGATCCGGCGCCTGGCCTCGAAGTTCCCCAGGATTCCTTCCGCTTCGATGATCTTCCCGCTCATGTCAGATATCCAGGGCTTCGGGGACGCGTTCAACGTGGGTGATGGACAAGGCGTCCGGACCGGCCTGCGGCATCGCGGCAGGGACGGTTCGCGGCTGCTCGCAAAGCGGCGTCGGCACATCGGCCCTCAGCGGCGCCGACGTCTCCCGCGGCGCGGCACAGACATCCCCGAGGCCGGGCAGGGGCCGCACCTGCTGCGAAACCAACGGTTGCGCACAGGCGGCAACCGCCTCGGCATCCCGATACGGATGCGCCGGGCATGCAGGCTGGCCGCCCATGGGCCTGTCGGCGCTGCATTCACGCACGGATTCGGCGTCTCCAGCGCACACCAGGCAAAAATTCCGGATGCATTCCTGCAACTCCGCGTCGTTTCCGTCCTCCTCCAGGCGGCAAGCATGCAGGGGGCAGGAAACCTGGGCGCATTCCCTGACACGCATCCAGCTCTTTCCCTGGCACCACAGACAAATCCTCCGGACGACCCCGGACATTCCTTTCCTGGCGGCCATGCGCACCACTCCTTGGTCCTGGCGGAACGAACCGCCATGACTTTACGCACGAAAGCCCCGCGCAGCAACGCCTAAATGCATGCGGACACCTCCGGGCCCCGGGACACAAAAAAACGCGGCAAAAAAATGACCGGCGGTCATAAAAGCCCTTGACAGCATGACTCCAACCTGAGTACTCACGCAATCGTTATGACAAACTTCTCCCTCAAGCACAGCCTGTACTTTTTTTGGTACTTTTATTTTAGCAGAGCCTGTGGTCTGAGGGGACTGCTTTAGCCATATTGACGAAAGCACAACAACCAAAGGGCCGCAGGCGACAAGCCGGCGGCCCTTTTTGATTACGGACCGCCGAAAGCCCGGCCGCAACCGGAGGACATCATGAACATCGGCAAAAGCGTACGACTGGAACGCATCTTCAACCGCAACACGGGGCGCAGCATCATCGTGCCCCTGGACCACGGGACCACCGTCGGCCCCATCGCCGGCCTGGTGGACCTGCGCGACACGGTCAACAAGGTCGCCGAGGGCGGCGCCAACGCGGTCCTGATGCACAAGGGCCTGCCCCGCTGCGCCCACCGCGGCCACGGCCGCGACGTCGGCCTCATCATCCACCTCTCGGCCAGCACGACCCTCTCCCCCTTCCCCAACGCCAAGATTCTGGTCAGCTCCGTGGAGGACGGTATCAAGCTCGGCGCCGACGCCGTGTCCGTGCACCTGAACCTGGGCGACGAGTCCGAGCGGGACATGCTGCGCGACATGGGCGAGGTGGCCTCCAAGTGCAACGAATGGGGCATGCCGCTTCTGGCCATGATCTACGCCCGCGGCCCCAAGGTGAAGTCCGAATGGGACCCGGCCACGGTGGCCCACTGCGCCCGTCTGGGCGAGGAACTCGGTGCCGACGTGATCAAGGTCGTGTACACCGGCGACGTGGATTCCTTCGCCCGGGTGACCGAGGGCTGCTGCGTGCCCGTGGTCATCGCCGGCGGCCCGCGCATGGACTCCCCGCGCGACATCCTGCAGATGGCCCACGACTCCATCGTGGCCGGCGGCGCGGGCCTGTCCATGGGCCGCAACATCTTCCAGGCCGACGACCCGACCCGGCTGGTGCAGGCCCTGCACTCCGTGGTGCACATGGACTACTCCGTCGATCAGGCCCTGGCCCTGCTCGAAGAACCCAAAATCTAAGGCCGGGACATGAAAAACGTACTCTTTTGCGCCGTGCCCTTCGACAAGGGCGAGGTCACTCTGGCCCTGGAGTCCGGAGTCGACGCCGTCATCACGGAGCGCGAACACGTCGCCGCCGTGCAGGCCCTGAGCAAGACTCCGGTCCTGGCCGCCGAGGACCAGCCCTACGTCCTGCTCGACAGCAAGGCGGACGAGGAGGAGGCCGTGCGCCTTCTCGCCCAGGGCAGGGACGTCATCCTGCGCGAAGGCTGGGAAATCATTCCCGTGGAGAACATCCTGGCCCAGTCCGACCGCCTGGCCGTAGAGGCCGCGAGCCTGGAGCGGGCGCGCCTGGCAGCGGGCATCCTCGAACGCGGCGTCAAAACCGTCGTCGTCCTGCCCTCGGCCGCGGCCGACCTGAAGGCCATCGTGCGCGAACTCAAACTGAGCCAGGGAACCATGGAACTGGAAGCCGCCACCATCACCGCCGTGACCTCCGCCGGCCTGGGCCACCGCGTCTGCGTCGACACCATGAGCCTTTTGAAATCCGGCCAGGGCATGCTGGTCGGCAACTCCAGCGCCTTCACCTTCCTGGTCAACGCCGAGACCGAGTCCAACCCCTACGTGGCCCCGCGCCCCTTCCGCATCAACGCCGGCGCCGTGCACGCCTACGCCGTCATGCCCGGGGACCGCACCACCTATCTCGACGAGCTGAAAACCGGCTCCGAAGTCCTCGTCGTCGGGGCAGACGGCTCCACCACCCTGGCCACCGTGGGCCGCTGCAAGGTCGAGATCCGGCCCATGCTGCTCATCGAGGCCGAGTGCGGCGGACGCAAGGGCACCGTCTTCCTGCAGAACGCCGAGACCATCCGCATGGTCCGCGCCGACGGACGCCCCGTCAGCGTGGTGGACCTCCAGGTCGGGGACAAGGTGCTCTGCCGCACGGACCAAGCGGGGCGGCACTTCGGAATGCGCATCACCGAGGAGATCAGCGAATGACCTCCGCCACGCAGCGCCTGACCGAGATCCGCGAACAGATCGACGCCCTGGACGAGAAGCTTCTCGACCTGCTGAACAAGCGCGCGGCCCTGAGCCGCGAGGTGGGGCAGATCAAGTCCGACTCCCTGGACGTCGTGTTCAAGCCCTTCCGGGAGAAAGAGGTGTTGAACCGCCTCCTGGCCATGAGCCCCGGCGTCCTGCCCGAAGACCACCTGCGCGCCATCTACCGCGAGATCCTGTCCTCGTCGCGCCGCCTGCAGCAGCCCCAGACCGTGGCCTACCTCGGGCCCGAGGGCACCTTCACGCACCTGGCGGGCCTGGAGTACCTGGGACGCTCCATGGACTTCACCCCCTGCCCGACCCTGCACGACGTGTTCCTGACCGTGGCCTCGCGCAAGGCCGACCTGGGCGTCATCCCGCTGGAGAACTCCCTGCAGGGCAGCGTCGGCCAGAGCCTTGACCTCTTCCTGCAGTACAACGTCTACATCCACGCCGAACTCTTCAGCCGCATCAGCCACGCCCTGCTGGCCACGCGCACGGATCTGGCCGCCATCCGCACGGTCTACTCCCACCCCCAGGCCTTGGCCCAGTGTTCGGGGTGGCTCAGAACCAACGTGCCCCAGGCCGCCGTGGTCCCGGTGGAGAGCACCGCCGCCGCGGCCGCCCGCGCCGAGCGCGAGGGCGAAGGCGCGGCCGCCATCGGCCACCCGCGCCTGGTGGAGCGCTGCGGCCTCAAGGCCGTGGCCCTGGACATCCAGGACCTGCCCGACAACTGGACGCGCTTTCTGGTCATCGGCCCCACGCCCACGGTCGGCAGCAGCCGCGACAAGACGTCGCTGCTTTTCACCACGCCCGACCGCCCCGGCGCCCTGGCCGCCATCCTGAACCTGCTGGCCGACCAGGGGCTCAACCTGACCAAGCTGGAGTCGCGGCCGCTCAAGGGCGAAAAGTGGAAATACGTCTTTTTCATGGACGTGGAGTGCGACCTGTCCCAGGAACAGTACGAGAACACCATGAAGCACCTGACCAGCCTCTGCCACACCATGCGCGTGCTGGGCAGCTACCCCACGGGCCCGCACCTCTACGGCGCCGGGATGACGCAGGAACAGCCATGATCGCCGTCATCGACATCACCGCGCCGTCGTCCAAGTCCCTGTCGCACCGGGCGCTCATCTGCGCGGCCCTGGCCGAGGGCGAGTCCCTGCTCGAAGGCGTCCTCGACAGCCAGGACCTGACCCGCACGGCCCAGTGCCTGCGGCAGCTCGGCGCGCTCATCGAACCCCGCGGGGAGAAGCTTTTCGTGCGCGGCACCGGCGGCAGGGCCTTGCCGGACGCCTCCGGCGTCATCTCCATGAACGTCGGCGAGTCCGGAACGACCTGCCGCCTTATGGCCGGCGTGGTCACGGCCATCCCCGGCGCCTACCGCATCCACGGCGAGGGACGCATGCATGACCGGCCCGTCCGGCACCTGACGGACGCGCTCATCCAACAGGGCGTGGACGTGACCTTCGAGGAGAAGGACGGGTTCCCGCCCGTGGTCCTGACCAGCCGGGGCCTTGCGGGCGGCGAGGCGACCATCAATCTGGAGCAGAGCAGCCAGTACCTCTCGGGCCTGCTCCTGGCCGCCCCGCTGGCGGCGGGGCCGACGGTCATCCGGCTCATGGGCCGGTCCGTCGCCTCCTGGCCCTACGTGGCCCTGACGCTCGATTCCATGGCCCGCTTCGGCGTACCCGTGGGCCTTGAGCGCCGCACCGCAGGCGGCTGGACGCCCTGCACCCACGTCGGCGCTGCAAACCTTCCGCCCGTGGACATCCGGCTCGTCGTCCATCCGGCGCCCTACCGGTCCGGCGCCATGCGCGTCGAGGGCGACTGGTCCAACGCCTCCTATTTCCTGGCCGCCGGGGCCGCTGGCAAGGCGCCCGTGCGCATCGCCGGCCTGAACCGCTATTCGGCCCAGGGCGACCGCTTCATGCTCGACATCCTGGAGCGCATGGGTGGGCGCGTGAAGTGGGAGGGCGACGCCGTCACGGTCTTCCCGTCGACCCTGCGCGGCGCGAAGATCGACATGAACGCCTGCCCGGACATCGTGCCCACGGTGGCGGCCATGGCTGCCTTCGCAACCGGCGAGACGGTCATTTCCGGCGCGGCGCACCTGGCCCTCAAGGAATGCGACCGCATCCAGGGACCGGTCACGGAGTTGTCCAAGGCCGGCGTGGCCATCGAAGCCAGGCCCGACGGCATGGTCATCCGCGGCACCGGAACTCTTCCGCAGCGTAGCGTCGACCTGTGCACCTACGGCGACCACCGCATGGCCATGAGCCTGTCCCTGCTGGAACTGGCCGGTATCGCCGTGCGCCTGGACACCCCCGGCTGCGTGGCCAAATCCTTCCCCGGATTTTGGGCTGTGTGGGCCAAGATCCGCCTCGGCAACGGCATCGGAGCGCATCATGCTGCGTGACTCGTCCTCCCCCGTGGTCGTCATCGGCGCCAAGGGGCAGATGGGCGCGCGTTTCGCGCGCGCCTTCCGCGACGCCGGGCACCCGGTCACGGAATTCGACCACCCGCTGGACCTGGATGCGCTGCCGCAGGCCGTGCGCCAGGCCGGGCTGGTGCTCCTGTGCGTGCCCATCACGGCCATGCGCGAGGTGGTCACGGTCGTTGCCCCGCACCTGACGGAAGAGACGATCCTGGCCGACATCTGCTCCGTGAAGGTCCAGCCCCTGCACGAAATGCTCGACGCCACCACCACGCCCGTGGTCGGCACGCACCCGCTTTTCGGCCCCCAGACACTTGACGCGGAGCTGCGAATTGCCGTAACTCCAGGCCGTGGCCAGGAAGCGACCGATAATCTATCGAACTGCTTCCGCAACCTGGGGTTCGCCCCCTTCACCACGACGGCCGATGAGCATGACCGTGCCATGGCCTACATTCAAGGACTCAACTTCGTGACAACCGTCGCCTACCTTTGCGCCTCCCCCCTGGAAACCGGAATCGAGCGGTTCTTCACGCCCTCGTTCGGTCGGCGCATGGAAGCGGCCACGAAGATGATCACCGAGGACGCATCCCTCTTCTCCACCATGTTCGAAGCGAACCCCCACAGCCTCGAGGCCGTACGCATGTTCCGTTCGTACCTGAACGTCGCCGCCGGCGGCGATCTGGAACTCTTAAGCCAGAAGGCGCTTTGGTGGTGGCGCAGGCAGCATGACGCAGGGGGACCCGCTTCCTGACGGCATGCAGTGCCGTCGGTAAAGGTACAAAAGGCTTGAAAGGCCGGATCCTCCTGCAGGATCCGGCCTTTTTTTTATCCGAATAACGCAACCAATCGACGATGGAGACACCATGATCACCCTACCGCAACAGGGAACCTGGCTCCCGGCGGACACCCAGACGCCCATCTCCCTGTACCTCACGCTGGTGCGGGACAAGCAGGGGTTCCTGCTGGAGAGCACCGAGGTCGACGGCCGTCTGGGCCGCTACAGCCTCATCGGCTGGGACTACCGGATGATCCTGTCCTGCGTGGACGGCAGGCTCGACGTGCAGAGCTACGACCCGCGCCTGCACCCGCTCAAGGAATTCAGCGGGCGGGAATACGTGCAGGGCCTGCGCGACTGCCTGAACGCCCTGACGGTTACGGGCCCCGAGCACCTGGGCACGCTCCCGGCCGTGACCAGGAGCGTGTGCGGCTACATGGCCTACAACATGGCCGGGATCTTCGAACCGGCCCTGGCCGACAAGCTGCCCCCCGAACAGGGGCGCTCCATCATGGTCCTGCCGGGCAAGGTCATCCTCTTCGACCACCTGCACCACCGCTGCTGCTACCTGACGCTCGATTCGACCACCAACCTGAACGGCTGCCAGCGCCCGAGCACCCCGGCCCCGCCCATGGTCGGGGCCATCACCACCACGCCGGGCCAGGATGAATTCCTGCGCCGGGTGGGCCGGGCCAAGAATCTGATCACCGAGGGCGAGGCCATCCAGATCGTGCTCTCGACGCGCTTCTCGGCCCCTTTCTCGGGCTCGCCCTTCGAGCTGTACCGCCGGCTGCGCCAGATCAACCCCTCGCCCTACACCTTCTTCATGTCCTTCGGCGACCTGACGATCATGGGCTCCTCGCCGGAACTGCTCATCCGCTGCGAGGACGGCCTGCTCCAGCTTCGGCCCATCGCCGGCACCCGCGTGCGCGGCGCCACCGAGGCCGAGGACCAGGAACTGGCCGAGGACCTGCTGGCCGACGAGAAGGAGCGCGCCGAGCACGTCATGCTCGTGGATTTGGGCCGAAACGACCTGGGCCGCATCGCCGCCCCCGGCACGGTGCATGTCGACAGGTACATGCAGGTCGAACGTTTCTCCCACGTCATGCACCTGACCTCCTACCTCTCGGCCCGTCTGGCTGAAGGGCTCGACGCCATCGACGTGCTGAAGGCCGGCTTCCCGGCCGGAACGGTCTCGGGCGCGCCCAAGATCCGGGCCATGCAGATCATCGCCGACGAGGAGAAGCTGGATCGCGGGCCCTACGCCGGCGGCATCGGCTGGATCGGTCTCGATCAGGGGCAGGTCAACCTCGACACGGGCATCACCATCCGCTCCCTGTGGGTCGAGAACGGCCAGATCCACTGGCAGGCGGGCGCGGGACTGGTCTTCGACTCGGACCCCGAAAAGGAATGGCAGGAGTGTCACAACAAGGCCAGGGCGATTTTGAAGGCCATCACCAGCACCGGAGGCGGCGATGATTTTACTGATAGACAACTTTGACTCGTTTACTTTCAACCTGGTTCAGGTTTTCCAGTCTTTGGGCGCAAACCCCTTGGTGCTGCGTAACAACGAGCCGGAAATCCTGAAGCTGGCCGCAAGCCCGGACCTGCGGGGCGCGATCATCTCCCCCGGCCCGAGCCACCCGCGCAACACGGGGCTGTGCCTGCAATTTCTCGACCTGGTGCCCCGGACCACGCCGATCCTGGGCGTATGCCTTGGGCACCAGACCCTCTCGCACCACAGCGGCGTGACCGTGGGCCAGGCCCGGCGCATCATGCACGGCAAGACCTCGGACATCCGCCACGACGGGACCGGCCTCTTCGAGGGTTTGCCGAACCCCATGCAGATCGGCCGCTACCATTCCCTGGCCGTGCATGAGGACGGCCGCACGGACCTGCCCTTCGACATCACCGCCCGCACGGAAAACGGCGAAGTCATGGCCCTGGCCTTCCGGGACCGGCCATGGGTCGGCGTGCAGTTCCACCCCGAATCCGTGCTCACGCCGGATGGCCCCAAGCTTCTCAAAAACTTCCTGAACATGTGCGACGCCAAGGAGTAAGCCATGAACACCATTAGCCATATTCTCGAACACCTGACCACGGGCGCGGACCTCTCCGCTCCCCAGGCCAGGGAGGCCTTCGACCTTCTGCTGACCGGCGAAGTCTCCCCGGTGCAGGCCGGGGCCTTCCTCATGGGCCTGCGCGCCAAGGGCGAGACCGCCGCCGAGCTCTCTGCCGCGGTGGACGCGGCCCTCGGCCAGGCCCGGCTCATCCCCGGCCTGTCGGGCAAGCGCATCGACACCTGCGGCACGGGCGGCGACGGCCAGCACAGCTTCAACTGCTCCACAGCCGTATCCTTCTTCCTGGCCGACATGGGCTACCAGGTCGTCAAGCACGGCAACCGCGCCGTGTCGAGCACGTGCGGCAGCGCCGACGTGGTCGAAGACCTGGGCTACCCGCTGGTCACGGACCCCGAGGCGGCGCGGGACGAACTGGCCAGGCGCAACTTCGTCTTCCTCTTCGCCCCGCACTTCCACCCGGCCTTCCGGCACGTGGGGCCGGTGCGGCAGCAGCTCGGCGTGCGGACCATCTTCAACCTCATGGGGCCGCTCCTGAACCCGGCCATGCCCACGCACCAGATCCTGGGCGTGCCGGACTTCCGCTTCGCGCCCATGATCGCCCAGGTCCTGGCCGGCCGGAAGGGGCTCGAACGCGCGGCCATCGTCCACGGCGCGGGCGGCTTCGACGAGCTGACCCCCTGCGGTCCGGGGCAGGTCATCTTCGTCGAGCACGGCACGATCCGCGAGGCGGTCATTGACCCGGCCGACTTCGGGCTGGCGACCTGCGTGCCCCGTGACCTGGCCTGCGAAAGCAAGAAGGAGGCCCTGAAGCTGCAACGCCGGGTCCTGGCCGGACAGGGGCCGAAGTCCCTCCGGGACATGGTCACCCTGAACCTCGGCGTGGCCCTGCACCTGCTTGAAGACAATCTGCCCCTGGATATGGCCATGGATATGGCCCAGGCCAAGGTCGAACAGGGCCTGTCCAGCGGAGCGCTCCATGCTTGAAAAATTCCGGGCCGCCAAACAGGCCGAAATCGATGAACTGAAGCGCCTGCGCGACGCAGAATCCACGCACGCGGCCTATGCCGGGCACAGACCGGGCTTCGGAGCCGCCCTGACCGCCCCCGGTTCGTCCGGCATCATCGCCGAATACAAGCGCGCCTCCCCGTCCAAGGGCGACATCAACCTCGGCGTCCCGCCCCACGAGACGTGCGCGGGCTACGCCAGGGCCGGGGCCTGCGCCCTGTCCATCCTGACCGAGAGCCGCTACTTCAAGGGCGACCTGGCCTTCCTGGCCGAGGTCGCGCCCGTCGGCCTGCCGCTGCTGCGCAAGGACTTCATCGTCGACCCGCTGCAGGTGGAGGCTACGGCCGCCACGCCGGCCTCGGCCATCCTGCTCATCGTGCGCATGTTCGAGGACCAGGACGACCTGGCCTATCTGCACGGGCTTTGCGTCTCCCTGCGCCTCGAACCAGTCGTGGAGGTCTTCGACGAGCGGGACCTGGACCGGGCCAAGGAGCTCGGGGCGCGCATCATCCAGGTCAACAACCGCGACCTGGGCACCCTGGCCACGGACCTGAACCGCTGCCTGGACATGGTGCGGCGCAAGGAGGAAGGTGAAATCTGGATCGGGGCCAGCGGCATATCGACCCCGGAACAGGTCCGCGAGCTTCGGTCCGCCGGGCTCGACGCCCTGCTCATCGGCACGGCCCTCATGCAACACGGCGACCCGGGCCGCGGGCTGGCCCTACTGGCGGGAGGACGGTCATGATCGTCAAGGTCTGCGGCATGACGCGTCCCGAGGATGTTGAATTCTGCGACGCCCTGGGCATTGACCTGCTGGGTTTCATCTTCCACGTCCCAAGCCCGCGGAACGTCGCTTCCGGCTGGGTCGCGACGCAGAAACCCAGGCATGGCCTCAAGACCGGCGTCTTCGTACGCCAGGGCGTGGATGAGATCGATCGAATAGCCCGCGAGGCGGGACTCGACCTGCTCCAGCTCCACGGCGGGCACACGCCGGAGCAGTGCCGGGCTCTGGGGCCCGAGCGTGTCATCAAGGCCCTGTGGCCCAAGCGCTACGCCACGATCGAACTGCTGCTCGCGGACATGGAGCTTTTCGCCCCGGTCTGCCGGGCCATTCTCCTGGACAGCGGCACCAGCGGCGGCGGCCACGGCACGAGCCTCGACCCCGCGGAGCTGCGGCAACTGAAGTGCCCTCACCCCTGGTATCTGGCCGGGGGCTTGGGGCCGCACAATCTTGAAACCATGAAAACCACCGGCGCGGTCGGCTTCGACCTCAATTCCGGCGTGGAAAGCGCGCCCGGAATCAAGGACCACGAAAAGGTCCGCCGCTCCGTCAACATATTGCGAGGAAAACCATGAGCAGAATATCCGACATGCTCCCCCGTCACTTCGGCCCCTACGGCGGCCGCTATGTGCCCGAAATGCTCATCCCGGCCCTGGAGGAACTTGAGCAGGGCTACCTGCGGTACAAGGACGACCCCGAGTTCACGGCCGAACTGGCCGACCTCTACCAGAACTACTGCGGCCGCCCCACGCCCCTGTACTTCGCCGAGAACCTGACCCGGGAGCTTGGCGGCTGCAAGATCTACCTCAAGCTCGAAGGACTGGCCCACACCGGCGCGCACAAGATCAACAACGCCCTGGGCCAAGCCCTGCTGGCCAAGCGCCTGGGCAAGACCAAGGTCATCGCCGAGACGGGCGCGGGCCAGCACGGCCTGGCCTCGGCCACGGTGGCCGCGCGTTTCGGCCTTGAGTGCAAGGTCTTCATGGGCGAGGTCGACGTCCGCCGCCAGTACCCCAACGTCTACGCCATGAAACTCCTGGGCGCCGAGGTCGTGCCCGTCACCGACGGCACGAAGACCCTCAAGGACGCGGTCAACGCGACACTGAAATACTGGATCCAGAATTTAAAGGACACGCACTACATCCTGGGTTCGGCCTTGGGGCCCTTCCCGTACCCGGTCATGGTCCGCGACTTCCAGTCCGTCATCGGCCGCGAGGTGCGCGCCCAGATCATGGAGCGCGAAGGCCGCCTGCCCGACCACCTGGTGGCCTGCGTGGGTGGGGGTTCCAACTCCATCGGCCTCTTCCACCCCTTCCTGGAGGAAGAGGGTATCCGCTTCCACGGCGCAGAAGCCGGTGGACGCGGACCGGCCGTGGGCGACAACGCGGCCCGGTTCGGCTCCGCGCCCAAGGTCGGCATTGTGCAGGGCTACAAGAGCTATTTCCTGCAGAACGAGAGCGGCCAATTGCAGGACACACACTCGGTCTCGGCCGGGCTCGACTACGCGGGCGTAGGGCCCGAACTGGCCTGGCTCTACGACCGCAAGGTCATCGAGTTCGCGCCCATCACGGACGTATTGGCTCTGGACGCCTTCAAACGGCTGACCCGGCTCGAAGGCATCATCCCGGCCCTGGAGTCGTCCCACGCCGTGGCCAGGGCCATGGAACTGGCCCCGACCCTGCCCAAGGACGAAATCATGGTCGTCAACATCTCCGGACGCGGCGACAAGGACATCTTCATCACGGCCATGGAACTCGACCGCGACAACTGGATCGCCTTCCTGGAGAACGAGGTGCGTCATGGAAAATAGAATCGACAAGGCGCTCGAAGGCGCCAAAGGCATCCAACTCATGACCCACGTGGTTGCGGGCTACCCGAGTCTGGAAGCCAACGAGGAACTTATCCGGCTCATGGCCTGTCGCGGCGTGCGGCTCATCGAGATACAGATCCCCTTCACGGATCCCCTGGCCGACGGCCCGACCATCATGCGCGCCAACCAGGCGGCGCTGGACTCCGGCGTCACGCCCGAACACTGTTTCGAGCTCTGCGAAAAACTGTCCAGGGAACTCGACGTGGCATTCATGTTCATGACCTACGCCAACATCCCCTTCGCCATGGGGATGGAGCGGTTCCTGGACCAGGCGGCGGCCAGCGGGGCCAGCGGCGTGATCCTGCCGGACCTGCCCTGGGACGAAGCTGACGGGGATTATGCGGAAATGGCGCGGGCGCACGGCCTGCACCCGGTCATGGTCATTTCGCCCGACACCGAAGGCCCGCGGCTGGACGCCGTCCTGAAACGCGCCTCGGGCCTGGTCTACACGACGCTGAAGGTCGGCATCACCGGAGCCGGCGCGGGCATGGACCAGGCCGGGATCGATTATGTGCGGGGTCTGAAAACAAGGGCCGGTCTGCCCATCGCCGCGGGGTTCGGCATCTCCAGACCCGAACACGTGCGCATGTTGGACGGCCTGGCCGACGCGGCCGTCATCGGCAGCCACATCATCAATCTGATGGATGCCGGAGGGTTGGCGGCTGTGGACGAATTCCTGGCGGCGTGTGTGAGGACATGATTGCGCTGGCGACGGCCCGCAATGCCGTGCGGGGGGGCGGAACACATGTGACAGGTCAGGGCGGACACATGCGGCAGAGGGCGGACACGTAGGTCCGCCCCTACAATTCATCGGATTGACCATCATGTAACGCATGCACCCATGCCGCCGTAGGGGCGGACCTACGTGTCCGCCCCCATCCGGCCCGCCCCCGACCTACACGTCCGCCCCGTTCGCCCCGTTCGCCCCGCCCTGCCCCACGTGTCCACCCCCTGCATTTCATGCCATCACGAACCGCCATTCATTTCCCAATTTTGCAAAATCCCACCCCGCACGAGACAACCGCCCCTCTCTTTGCTAGCACAACGGGAAATCATCCTGTGGAGGATCCGCATGCCCGAATATCCCATCTTCAACTGCAAGAATTCCGACGACGTCATCAAGGCCGTGCGTGAGCACCGGGTCGAGCTGGTCCAGTTCTGGTTCGTGGACGTACTGGGGACGCTGAAGAGTTTCCAGGTTCTGCCAGGAGAACTGGAGGCCGCCTTTGAGGAGGGCATGGGTTTCGACGGCTCGTCCCTGGAGGGTTTTTGCAGAATTGAAGAAAGCGACATGATCGCCATTCCTGACCCGGCCACGTTCCAGCTGGTCACCTGGCGGCAGACCGCCGCGCCCATCGCGCGCATGTTCTGCGACATCCTGGAGCCGAGCGGCCAGCCCTTTGCCGGGGATAGTCGCCATTGCCTGAAGCGCAACTTGCAGGCGGCCGCGAGCAAGGGCTACTCCTTCTATGTCGGCCCTGAGCTGGAATTCTTCCTCTTCGAGAGCGCCACCTCGCCCAAGCCCCTGGACGCGGGCGGCTATTTCGACGCCCCGCCCCTGGACCTGGCCGGGGACATCCGCCGCGAAACCATCTCCTGCCTGCGCTCCATGGGCATCGGCGTCGAGTACGGCCACCACGAGGTCGCGCCCAGCCAGCACGAACTGGCCCTGCGCTACGCCGACGCCCTGAAGATGGCCGACACGGCCATCACCTACCGCGTAGTGGTCAAGGAGATCGCCCGCCAGAACGGCTGCTACGCGACCTTCATGCCCAAGCCCCTGTTCGGCGAGAACGGCAGCGGCATGCACGTCCACCAGTCCCTGTTCAAGAACGGCCGCAACCTCTTCTACGACGCCGACGGCGATCACCACCTGAGCCGCGAGGCCCGGGCGTACATCGCCGGACTCCTGCGCCACTGCAAGGAATTCACGGCCATCACCAACCAGTGGGTCAACTCCTACAAGCGGCTCGTGCCCGGCTTCGAGGCGCCGACGAACATCGCCTGGGCCCGCCGCAACCGCTCGACCCTGGTCCGCGTGCCCATGTACAAGCCCGGCAAGGAGGCCGCCACCCGCGTGGAACTGCGCTCCCCGGACCCGGCCTGCAACCCCTACCTGGCCTTCGCCTGCATGCTGGCCGCGGGCCTGAAGGGCATCGAGGAGAACTACGCCCTGCCTGCACCCGTGGAAGAGGACATCTACGTCATGTCCGCCACCCAGCGCCGGGACCGCGGCATCGAAAGCCTGCCCGGAACCCTGGAGGCGGCCCTGGAGGCCATGGAAGGCAGCGCCCTCATCCGCGAAGCCCTGGGCGAGCACATCTTCACCAAGTTCGTCGAGAACAAGCACGTGGAATGGGACCAGTACCGCTCCCAGGTGACGAACTACGAGCTGGAGCGCTACCTGCCCAGACTGTAGGGAAGGAGAGCCGGATCAGGACCCGCCGCCAGGCGCAAGAAGCCGCTGCCCGGCGCCCTTCGAGACAGGCTCCGCGCCCATCTGCCTGAGCATGTCCGCGACTGGCGTGCCCTCGGCGTTCGTGGCCTGCGGGTTGACCCGCAGGAGTTCCTGCCAGGCCTTGATGGCGCCGGCCTTGTCGCCCATATCGTGAAAGAGGACCACGCCGGTGTTCATCCGGGCAGTCTCGTGGCCGGGGTCGATGGCAATGGCCTTGGCGAAGCATTCCAAGGCCTTCTGGTACTCGCCCAGAGAGCGGTGCATAACGCCCTTGTCCGTCAGGACATTGGGGTTGTTCGGGTTGATTTCCAGGGCCCGGCCGTAGGCTTCGATGGATTTCTCGTGCTGGTGCGTGTCGAAGTAAAGGTTGCCGAGGGTGACCCAGGCCTTTTCGTCGCCGGGGTTCCGGGCCACCCGGTCGGCATGGACCGCGATCTGGTCCTCCAGACTGTTCCCCTGCTGCGTCTGGACGGGCGCTTTCTCTGCGGTTGTATGCACCGCCGTCGTCAATGCCCCTCCGATAAGTGCCCCCGCGATGAGAAAAACCACGCCGTAGACCAGCGGGTTGTTTTTTTGGGCGGGCGGTGATGCGTCCTTTTTTCGGCTTTTCGCCATATCTCCTCCTTGCAAAATTGGCTCACGGCGATGATACGCTGCGGCCTCGCGCAAAGCACGATTCACACCAACGGGGGAATCAAGGCGCCACGCGCCCTGATGCGGGCGTGCACGCATGGAAACGCGCAGCAACCTGCACAAGACGGCCTTGTCCTGCCGAAAAATGCACATCGGGAGTCAGCGCATGAGCAGCAGGCTCAGCGCCATGACGACCATGCCGCCCAGCAGGCCGAAGAGACTGTCGTGCCCCTGGCCGTAGGCCCGGCTGGTGGGGAGGAGTTCGTCGAGACTGATGTAGACCATGATCCCGGCCACCCCGCCGAAGAGGATGCCCGTCAACTGCGGGGGCAGCACGCCACCGGGTCCGCCAGCGAAAAAGAGGATGGCCAGGTAGGCGATGCCCGCCCCGACGGGCTCGGCCAGACCGCTCAGAAAGGAATAGAGAAAGGCCTTCCGGCGCTTCCCGGTGGCGAAGTAGATGGGCACCGAGACGCTCACGCCCTCGGGGATGTTGTGCAGGGCGACGGCCACGGCGATGGCCACGCCCAGTTGCGGATCCTGCAGGGCCGCCAGGAACGTGGCCAGACCTTCGGGAAGGTTGTGGATGCCGATGGCCAGGGCCGTGAAAAGGCCCATGCGCATGAGCTTCTTCTCGTAGCCGGGCAGGGGCTGGGCTGGGGCCGTGGACGGAGTGCGGCTGTTCTTGGTGATCTCCCACAGGGACGAACTTTTGCCATGCACTTTGTCGGCCTCGGCCTCGGGGGGGATTTCGTGGGGGTTGGCCTCCTCGGGAATGAAATTGTCAATGAGGCCGATGACGAGCATCCCGCCGAAAAACGCCGCCGCATTGACCCAATGCCCGAGCGGATCACCGTAGTGGCCGACCAGAACGGCCTGTCCCTTGAAGAATATCTCCACGAAAGAGACGTAGAGCATCACCCCGGCCGAAAAACCCGTGGCCACGGACAGAAATCGGTAGCTGGAGAGCTTGGCCGTGAAGGCGATGATGCTGCCGATTCCCGTGGCCAGACCGGCGAAGGCCGTCAGGCCCAGAGCGAACCAGACTTCGGACATACGTGCTCCTTGGTGCGTCGGGGCGCGCGGGGCTTCAGTTCGGGATCATGATTCCGGATGGAATCGCATGCAGGCCGGAGCGCGGGCACAAGACGCCGCTCCGGCGGCAACGATTTTGCAGCACGGACGGGCTCAAACGTCGCCCGGAACCGCCGCTCCGGCAGTCTGATCAGGGTCCTTGGGCAAGGTCAGCAGAAACGTCGCGCCCTGTCCCGGACTCGTCTCCAGCAGGATGGAGCCTTTGAGCGTCTGGGTGACGAGATTGTAGACGATGTTCATGCCGAGCCCCGTGCCTCCCGACCCGCGCTTGGTGGTGTAGAACGGGTCGTAGATGCGGTCCCGCTGCTCCTTGTCCATCCCGACGCCGGTGTCCCGGTAGGACAGCGCCACGGCCTCGCCCACCGGCTCGACCTTGATGAAGATTTCCCCGGGCAGGCCGTCGGCGAAGCCGTGGATCAGGGAATTCATGACCAGATTAGTGAGGATCTGCATGACGGCCCCAGGATAGGAGTCCAGGACCAGGCCCTCGGGACAGTCCGTATGCACCTTGTGCGGGGTGCGCTTGAACTGCGGGCGCAGGCTGACCAGGATCTGCTCCAGGTAGCTCTTCAGCTCGAAGGACCGTTTCTCCTCCGAGCTCTGGTCTGCGGCGACCTTCTTGAAACTCTGCACCAGTTCGGCGGCCCTCTCCAGGTTGGTCAGCACCGAGGCCGACGACTCCTCGGCCAGCGCGAGATATTTTTCCAGGTCCGAGCGCTTCATCTCCCCCCTCTCGTACAGGTCCCGAAGCTGACGGGTCCGCTCGGCGAGAAAGGACGACGCGGTGACGCAGACCCCGATGGGGGTGTTGACCTCGTGGGCCACCCCGGCCACCAGATCGCCAAGTGCCGCCATCTTGGCCGAGTGGATCATCTCCTTCTGGGTGCGGTGCAGCTTGTCGAGGGATTCCTCCAGACTCTGCTGGTATTCGCGGTTCTGGCGCAGCAGCCGGGCCCTGTCCAGGCAGGATTGCACCGAATGCACCAGAATGTTCATGTCCTGGATGGGCTTGATCAGGTAATCCCACGCCCCGCGGCGCAAGGCCTCGACCACGTCGCGGATGTCGCCCGCGCCGGACACGACCATGATGGGCGTTTCCGGGGCGATCTCCCTGACCTTGGCCAAAACCTGCAGCCCGTCCATGCGCGGCATGCGCAGGTCCACCATGACCATGTCCGGACGGTTCGCGGCAAAGACCTCAAGCCCCTCCTCGCCATCCCTCGCCTGCAGCACGGTGAACCCGAAATCCTCGAGGAAGTTGGCCAGGCTCTCGCGGACGAACTGGTCGTCGTCGATGCTCAGCACCACGGGTTGCGCTTCGGTAGTCATGAACCAGCCTCCGCCAGTTTCTGCCGGATGGCCCGCTCGAACACGGACATGTCCAGGACCGGCTTGAAAATCACCTCGCACTCCGTCAGTCCGATGGCGCGCAGTTCCGGGTCCAGCTGAAAGTCCGTGGAGCCCGTGTGGATAAGGAAACGAACGTCTGGTCGGAGCGCGTGGAGCGCCTTGATGAACTCGATCCCGTCCATGCCCCCGAGACGGATATCGACCACCGCCACGGCAACGGCGTCCAGACCGTCCATGACGAGGGCCTCTTCGCCGCTCTCGGCCTGCAGGGTCGCAATGCCACAATCCTCCAGATACTCGCCCAGGCTCTCCCGGATGGTCGGCTCATCGTCCAGGAGGAGCACACTGCGGCCTGCCGCCCCCGCGGTCATCGCAGATCCCCCTCAACGAGCTTGACGCCAGGAGTCAGCGGCAGGAGGACGATGAACGTCGTGCCCTGCCCCGGGATGGACTCCACCTCCATCTGGCCGCCGTGATTCTCCACGACGATGAAATACGATACCGACAGTCCCAACCCCGTCCCCTCACCCACCTTCTTGGTGGTGAAGAACGGCTCGAATATCCGTTTGCGCAGTTCTTCGGACATGCCAGGCCCGTTGTCCGCGATCTCGATGCGCACGGCATCGCCCGATGATCTGGCGCGCAGCACGAAGCAGGCGTCGCCCTGCCGCGACGCCATGGCCTGTGCACCGTTGCGGATGAGGTTGAAAAAGACCTGCTGGATCTTGCTCTCCTCGCACGACACGAAAGGCAGATCGGCTTCGTACTCACGGATGATCCGGATTCTGCGAAAATCGTACTGCCTTTTCAGGTCGTAGTCGTTGGCGGCCAGTTCCACGGTCCGGTCAAGCAGGGCGCAGACGTCCACCTTGGCCATCTCGACGTTGCTCTTGCGGCTGAAGGACAGCATGTTCTCGACGATGCGCGCGGCGCGCTGTCCGGACTCCATGATCGAATCCATCATGCGCAGGCAGCCCCGGCGGTCGAGGTAGGCGTGCAGGCTCTCCAGGTCGATCCCGACATCCCCTGCCGCCGAGCTGTTGGCTGGCAAGTCCGGCGAGATGCGGTTGCGGATGACCTGCGCGTTCTGCAGGATGCCGGCCAGGGGGTTGTTGATCTCGTGGGCCATGCCTGCGGCCAGGCCGCCGATGGAAACCATCTTTTCGGACTGGATCATCATCTCCTCGAGGCGCACCCTCTCCGACACGTCGTCGATGCGCACCACGGCGCCCCGCACGCTGCCGGTCTCCAGAGGGTAGACCGTGACGTCCACGTATCCGACCACGTCGCCGTCCTTGCGCGGCACCTTGGCCTCCTTGACCGGGACGTTGCCCGTCACCGCGGCCCTGATCCGCTCCATGTCCAACGGAGCCTCGGGATACACGTCGGCGAACCGGCGCCCCAGCGCGTCCCCGGCCGGCACCCCCGTCGTGCGCGCGGCCTCCTGGTTCCACTGGGTGACGCGGCCCTCTTCGTCCACAGCGATGAGGATGGACGGCATGGAGTCGAGGATGTTGCGGGTGTACCCCTCCGCCGCCTTGAGCTTCGCTTCTGCCTCCTCCTTCTGGCGGATGTCCCGCAGCAGGTTCTCGCGCATGGCGTTGAAGGCGTTGACCACGATGTCGATCTCGTCGGGCGTCCCGGAAGCCTTGTCCAGCACCAGGGGCTCCTGCAGCCTGTCGATGTTCAGCTCCGAGGTGTAGAGGGCCATCCTGCGCAGATGCCGGGTGACGAGCATGTGGACGATGGCCACGATGAGCACGGCCACGAGCATGAACTGCACGCCCTGGGTGACGACGATGACCAGGATCTTGTCCTTGATCCGGCCCAGGACAGCGCTTCTGTCCCCGGCCACGGTCAGGGTCCCGATCTCCTCGATACGATCGAAGGCCTGGTAGAGCAGGGGGAATTTGCGGATGACGAGAGTCTGCTCCTCTGCCTCCTGGCCGCGGAAGAACACCAGCCCGTCCGGGGTGACCACGCGGGCGTACTTCACGTCGCGCAGGTCGAGGATGCCTTCGAGCTGGGATATGACCTGCGCCTCGTCGAGATGCCAGAGGGAGCTTGTCAGGCTGGGCACGCGCGAGGAGCGGACCTGGTCGAGCTGCCCTTCGAGGACCTGCAGGTCCTTGCGGTAGTCGATGGTCAGCTGGATCATGGTCCCCAGGGCGGTGAAGAAGACGATGCCCAGCAATATCCTGATCAGAAGCCGGCGGCCAAGCCGCCCGGCCCCGTGCGATCTCAGATAGTGGGACAATAACGTCATCCGCGCACCTGTAGTCCTTTACGCAAAAATCGGCCGGGACATCCCGGCCATTTCCCTCAGGAATCTAAACACATCGCACGGGATTTGAAAAGCAAAACTCTATCCGGCGACAAACAGACGCATCAGCCCGAAAAGGCCGAAAGGAGCACGATGAAGACAAGCGACGGCAGGAGGCTCGAAAGCCGGATGACGGTCAGCCCCAGCAGGTTGATGCCGATGCCCAGGATCAGGGTGCCGCCCGTGGCAGTGAGCTGGGCGATGAGGTAGTCTGAGAAGAGTCCCTGGAACGAGCCGGCAAAGATGGTCAAGAGCCCCTGATAGACGAGCACCGGAAGGGCGGAAAAGAGCACGCCGGACCCGTAGGTCGAGGCCAGGGCGATGGAGGCAAAGCCGTCCAACAGGGCCTTGGTGAAGAGGATCGAATGGTCGCCGCGGATGCCTTCATCGAAGGATCCCAGAATGGCCATGGCCCCGATGCAGTAGATCAGCGATGCGTTGACCATGCCGTCCACAAAGCGGGTGTTGGAGGAGCGCACCAGTCCCTTGAGCTTGTCGGCCAGCCCGGCGAAACGGTCCTCGAGGCTCAGGGCTTCGCCCACGACGCCGCCGATGAGGACGCTCAGCACCACGAGCAGCCCGTTCTTGCCCTGCAGGGCCATCTGCACGCCGATGACCAGGACGCACAGGCCCAGGCCCTGGAAAACGACCTGGCGCATCTTTTCCGGAAGGCGGCCGTGCAGCAGCAGGCCCAACGCGCCACCGACCAGGATGGCCAGGGCGTTGATAACGGAACCGAGTGGGAAAACCATGGCATAAACTCCGTGTGATGCGATGAAAAAAAACCGCCCCGTTCCATGAAAGGGGAACGGAGCGGGGACATAGAAACGTCGGACGACTTCAGGATTTGCCAGACCCGCCAAGGGCGAAGCGTTCCAGCTTCTTCTTGTAGGCCACCACGCCTGAGGCCAGGCCCCTGGCCATGGAGGCCAGATACGCATCTGAACCGAGCTTGGCCGCCTCCTCGGGGTTGGTCAGGTAGCCGATCTCCACGAGAATGGACGGCATCCGCGCCCCGGTCAGCACGTAGAAGAACGCGCCCTTGGCCCCATGGCTCGCCAGCGAATACTTGGGACGCACGGCGCGCAACGTCTCCTGCTCGACCAGGGAGGCCATCTGGCGGGACTCGTTGATCTTGGAGTTGAGCATGAGATCCGAAAGAATGAACTGCATGTCGCTGATCTTTTTGGCCGAAACCCCGTTCTCCCTTGCCGCGACGCGCACGGCCTGCGCGTCGGTCGCCAGGTTCAGATAGTAGACCTCGAGGCCTTTGACCGAGGCGTCCTTGATGGCGTTGCAGTGCAGGGAAATGAAGAGGTCGGCGTTCTTGGCGTTGGCCATGGCCGTGCGCTCCTCGAGGGGTATGAACTTGTCGCCCGTGCGCGTGAAGTGCACCTCGAAGCCCTGCTGTTGCAGCTCGCGGCCCAAAATCCTGGCCATGCGCAGGTTGATGTCCTTCTCCTCGTGGCCGTTGGCCACGGCGCCGGGGTCCTTGCCGCCGTGCCCGGCGTCGATCATGATCGTGCGGACCTTGAGGCCGAGTTGTTCGACCAGGGAGCCGGCGTATTTCTTCTGCTTGGGCGAGACATCGATCTGCGGGGACTCCTCCTTTGCCTCCGCGACCGGCGCCGGAGAAACGGACTGCTTTCCGCTTTTGGCCTGTTTCTGCGCCTTGGCCGGCTCGGGCACCGGCTTCACGGCGGGCGCACCCTTCTTTGCAGCGTTTTTGGCCTCCAGTTCGGCCAGAGCCCGCTGCACGTGGTCGACTTCGGGCTCCTGTTTCCCGGGAGCCTCCTCCGCCTGAGCCGTCGCGGCATCCTTTGCGCGCACCCCGTTTCCGCCGGTGGCATAGATGTCGAGCACCACCCGGTAGGGTTCCGGCAGGGTGAAGACCCGGTAATGATCCATCTGCATGAGGTCGAACGTGATCAGCGCGGCGCCTGTTGAATCCGGGCTGACCAGAATCTGCGACAGGATGCCGTCGTCGACGGTCCGTTCGGGCATGACGTCGGCCGCGATATCGGTCCGTTGCAGGGTGATCTGCAATTGCTTGTTGCCGTCCTTGGCCTTTTCGACCAGGGCGCGCTCGTACTTCACGTCGCCCGCCATATCCATGACCACGCGCGTGTAGTCGCTGCTCGACCAGTGCCGGATGCCCAGAAGAGTCGACTCTCCCTTGGCTGGAACGGCCTTGGTCGCCGACGCCGGGGCGGGCTTGGACGAGGGCGCAGGGGCGGGAGCGCCGGCCTGGGACGCGGGCGGGGATACGGGCTGTTTCGGCGCGGCCTGAGCCGGCGCGGCGCCGGCCATTTGCGCCAGCATCTCGCGGGCCCTCGGCGCCATGTCGCCTTTGGGGTATGCCGCTGCGACGCCCTTGAAAAACCCTTCGGCCTGGACCGGATCCTTGGCCAATTCCAGCCAGACCATCCCCTTTCGGAACATCGCGTCATCAGCCCAGCCATGCTTCGGGAAGGCCTTGAGCAGCCGGTCGTAGGCTTCCAGGGCGCTCGTGCGATCGGCCTTGGCGAACGAACGTCGGGCCAGTTCCTCGAAGGAGCGCCCCAGAAAAAACATGCACTTCGGCGCATACGCCCCTTTGGGCTCCGCCGCCAGGGATTGCTCGAAATGCTTCATGACCGCGAGCCACTCGGCCCGCAGGCCCGCCCGCTTCTCGTTCCCCACGAGCGAGTTGAAGGCGCTCACCCCGCGGGCGTAGTCGTCCTTTGCCGCAGCCGAAACGGCCACGGCGAACCCGAGGACCAGTACGGCCGTCAAAACTGCTTTCAACGCAAAACGCACGAAGATCACTACTCCACAGTCACGCTTTTGGCCAGGTTCCGGGGCTGGTCCACATCCTTGCCCAAGTACACGGCCATTTCATAGGCGAAAAGCTGCACTGCTGGCAGCACCAGGAAACTCTTGAGCGGCCCCCAGACCTCGGGCAGCACCCACGAGTCTTCGACGGCCGGGGCTGCGCCCGGGTTGACCAGGGCAATGATGCGCCCGCCCCGGGCCTGCACTTCCTGCAGGTTCGAGGCCACCTTCTGCAGCAGCTCGTCGCCCAGGGCCATGGCGAAGGTCGGGAAGTGCGGGTCGATGAGGGCGATGGGCCCGTGCTTCATCTCGCCGGCGGCGTAGCCTTCGGCGTGGATGTAGGAGATCTCCTTGAGCTTGAGGGCGCCCTCCAGGGCCATGGGGAAATTCTGGCCGCGGCCGAGGAAGAAGAAACTCTTGGCGTCGGAATATTCCTGGCTCAGGCTCCTGGCCTTTTCGCGGATGGCCGGCAGTTCGGTCCCGAGGCGCTCGGGCAGCTGCGGCAGGTCGGCCAGGCAGCGCTCCAGGACGCCCTCGGGGAGAGAGCCTTTGCGTACGCCCCAGGACAGGGTCATGAGCAGCAGCAGGACCATCTGGCTGCACATGGCCTTGGTCGAGGCCACGCTGATCTCGGGCCCGGCCTGGGTGTAGACGACCTGGTCGGACTCGCGGGCGATGGACGACCCGACCACGTTGCACAGGCCCAGGATCGGCACGCCGACTTCGCGGGCGATGCGGATGGCGGCCAGGGTGTCGGCCGTCTCGCCCGACTGGCTGATGGTCAGGACCAGGTCGCCGGGCAGGAAGACGCTGTCGCGGTAACGGAACTCCGAGGCGATCTCGACCTGCACGGGGATGCGCGCCCAGGATTCGAGGAGGTACTTGGCCCACAGTCCCGCGTGGTACGATGTGCCGCAGGCCACGATGGTCAGGCGACCCGGAACCTCCAGGGCGTCGAGCTCCGGCAGCACCACCCGGCCCTTCTGGATGCGGCCGGCCAGACAGTCGCGGATGACCTTGGGCTGCTCGAAGATCTCCTTGAGCATGAAATGCTTGTAGCCATCCTTCTGGGCGGCCTGAACGTCCCAGGAGATGTGCTTGACCTCCTTGGTCTTGGTCTTGAGCGTCACGGCGTCGAAGACCTGCCACGAACCGGCGTCGATCTCGACCAGTTCGCCGTTGTCCAGGAAGACCACCTCGCGCGTGTAGGGCAGGAAGGCCGGGATGTCCGAGGCCAGGAAATTCTCGCCCGTGCCGATGCCCATCAGGAGCGGGCTGGCCTTGCGGCTGGCCCAGATCTTCCCGGGGTGCTCGCGCGACAGCAGGGCGAAGGCGTAGGCCCCGTCGACCTGCGACAGCGCCCAGGAGATGCCCTGGCGCACGTCGCCGGTCAGCTGCACGCCCTTGGCGATGACGTGGACCAGGACCTCGGTGTCCGTTTCGGAATGAAAGATGTGGCCTTCGGCCACCAGCTCGGCCTTGAGCTCGGCGTAGTTCTCGATGATGCCGTTGTGGACCAGGGCGAAGCGCCTGTCGCCGTCCATGTGCGGATGGGCGTTGCGCTCCACGGGCAGGCCGTGGGTGGCCCAGCGGGTGTGGCCGATGCCGCAGACCGAGGAGGCCGTGTCCAGGCCCGCGATCTTGCAGTCCAGGGCGCCGAGCTTGCCCTCGGCGCGGATGACATGCAGGCCCTGCGGTTCCTCGTAGGCCACGCCGGCCGAGTCGTAGCCGCGGTATTCAAGTCGGCGAAGGCCCTCGACAATGGCCGGGATGGCCGGACGATGTCCCGTGTACCCGATGATTCCGCACATGCTATTTCTCCATCTCGGCTTGCGCCCGTTTCCAGAATTCCGGCCAGGCCACGAGCAGGTCGCGCAGGGCCAGCCCCCGGTGGCTGCGGGCGTTCTTGACCGGCGCGTCCATCTGCGCAGCCGTCAGGCCCAGCTCCTCGTCGAAAAACACGGGATCGTAGCCGAACCCCTTGTCGCCGGCCGGGGCATGGGCCACCCGGCCCTGCCACTCCCCGCGGCCGACCAACTCCAGCCCGCCTGGCGTGAAGGCCAGCATGACGCAGGCGAAGTGACAGCCGCGCCACGGGTCCGGCACGTCCTTCAGGGCCTCCAGCAGCTTGACCACGTTTTTTTCATCCGTGGCGTCCTCGCCGCTGTAGCGCGCCGAATACACGCCGGGAGCCCCGTTCAGGGCGTCCACGGCCAAGCCCGAGTCGTCGGCCACGGCCACCAGGCCCGTGGCCCTGGCTACGGCCACGGCCTTGATGCGGGCGTTGTCCTCGAAGGTCTCGCCCGTCTCGGGGATATCCCCGATGTCCGGAAAATCCTTGAGGCCCAGCACCGTCATGTCCGGCTGCAGTTCCTTCAGCATGGCCGACAGTTCGCGGACCTTGCCCGCGTTGCCCGTGGCCAGAACGATCGTATTCATCGCATTGTCCCGTCGCTTATTCAACATCGTAGATTTCAAAGGAAAAGGAGTTCAGGTCCGCGTGCAGCATGCGCCCGGCCAGGGCCAGTTCGCCGTGCAGCAGATAGCGTGACGTCTCGGCGGCCATGAGCGCCGCCGCCAGCGAAACCGCCGGGGCCAGGCTGCCCAGGGCGTGCTCGGCGTCGGGGGCCGCCGCGTCGCCCCACATGAGCGAGATGCCGCGCTTTTCGGCCGTCTCGCTGCCGACCACCGCGGTCCAGCCGGCCACGGCCCCGGCCACCACCGGAATGCCGCGCTCCAGGGCCGCGTCGTGCAGGGCCATGCGCGGGGCTATGCCGCCCAGAGCGTCCACCACCACGTCCACCCCTTGCAGGGCCTGAGGCAGATTGTCGCGGTCCACAAACATCTCCAACGCCCGCACCTCGACCAGCGGCGCGATGCGCGCGGCCCGCTCGGCGCCCACGCGCGCCTTGTTGCGGCCCAGGTCGTCCACGGACGCGAGAAGCTGGCGGTTGAGGTTCGACTCCTCGAACACGTCGCCGTCGGCCACGTCGATGCGCCCCACGCCGAAGCGCGCCAGAAGTTCGAGCACGTAGCCCCCGAGGCCACCGGCACCCACGAGCAGCACCGAGGACTCCAGAAGCCGCGCCTGACCCTGCGGCTCAACGCCGTGCAGACATTTGAGCAGGGGCACGGGCGCCACCCCGTGCGCCACGCAACGCAGGGCGCCCTCGCGCAGGGGCAGGCCTTCGCGGGCGCACAGAGATTTCAGCTCGGACAAAGTTACCGTGCGGACCTTGCGCTGCCCGTCGTACCCGCAGATCCGCACCAGTTCCCGGGAAAAGGAGGAACTCATCCTCCGCCCACCGCAGGAAAGATGCCCAACTGGTCGCCGTCGGCCAGAACCGCGTCCATTTCCGCATGCTTGCTGTTCACGAACACCAGCTTCACATCGTCCGGGGCAAGCCCGAGAGCCGTCAGCGCGTTCTCCACGGTGCCGCCGGCGGAAAGCGTCAGAACCCCGCCTTCGGGGGTGTGGTCACTCAAGGTTGCGAAACATTTGATGCGTACCTGCATGGTCATCCCTGGTGCCGGCATCGCCCCGGGGCTGCCGACCGTTTTCCGGGTTGCGTTTCCGGAGGGCCGCAAGCTTGACGCGTCCTCCGAAAATATCGGGCCATCTTTGCGGACCGCGGGTTCCGAGTCAATAGGCCAAAACGCGGGAAAGCGCGCCCCGGAAGCCGCGTCAGCGCCCTTTCCCGAACCTGGACGGAAGCGTCTATTCCAGGACGATCTCCACCCTCTGCCCCGGCACGTTGCCCTTGAGTTCCGTCAGGAGCCCGCGAATGGTGTTCGTCACGAGCCGGTCTACGAAGGGGTTCAAAGCCAGGCGCTGCCCCCCCACCCGCACCACGAGTTTGGCGTTCATGGCTTCGCAGGCCCGGGGCTCGGCCGTGCCGGCCACGATCTCCCGGGCCAGTTCATGGCAGGAGTCGCGGCCGCAGGCCCCGCAGTCGAGGCCGGGCAGGGTGAAGGCGCGGCTCTCGGCCAGGGTGGCCAGCTCGGCCACGGACGAAGCCTGCGGCACGCCGGGCAGGGAGCCGGATCCCCAGGTGGCCAGGGCCAGGCCCTGACCCAGGCCGGACTCGTCCTCGGCCGCGCCCAGGGTCACGAACCGGGGCAGCCAGGTCAGGGACTTGCCGCCCTCGACCAGTACGATATCGGATCCCAGCAGCGGAAAGATGTCCTGCAGTTGCCGGGCGGAATTCCAGAGCAGCGTCGTTGTTTTCGGCCCGATGCCCGCCACGCTGACGCATTCCTGCGCGAACCTGGCCGTATCGGTCCCGTCCAGATCCAATCCGTGATGCGTGAACTTCACGGCGGCGACCTTGCGCCCCCGCGCGGTCAACTCCCGGGCGAGTTCGAGGACAAGACTTGTTTTGCCCGTTTTCTTGAACCCCACCACAGATACGGCCTTGAACATCGCTCCTCCGTCTTTGACAATCGATCGTTCATAAACTAACCAGTGCTGTTTCGCAGCGTCGCACCCGCCTTGAACACTGCCGGCCATTTCCGGGAAAGCGGCGCGCTCTTCCATCCCAAATTCGCCAAGGACACATATATTTCTATGTCTAAAATTCAGAAAATTAAAGGCTTTTCTGACCTCTTCAGCCCGGAGAGCGCCGTCCACACGCACATGGAGAACCTGGCCCGCGAGGTTTTCGCCACGTACGGCTGCCAGGAAGTGCGCGTGCCCATCCTGGAGAAGACCGAACTCTTCGCCCGCTCCATCGGCGAGGAAACCGACGTGGTGCAGAAGGAGATGTACACCTTCGCCGACCGCAAGGGCCGGTCCCTGACCATGCGCCCCGAGGCCACGGCCGGGGTGCTGCGCGCCTTCATCGAGTCCGGCATGTACGCGTCCGAAGGGTCGACCAAGCTCTTCGCCTGCGGCCCCATGTTCCGCTACGAGCGCCCCCAGAAGGGCCGGCTGCGCCAGTTCCATCAGCTCGACGTCGAGGTGCTCGGCACCGACGCGCCCCAGGCCGACGCCGAGGTCGTGCTTATGCTCTGGACCTTTCTGACCAAGCTGGGCCTCAAGAACCTGGCCCTGGAGCTCAACTCCCTGGGCTGCCCCGAGTGCCGCCCGGTCTTCCACCAGCGCCTACGCGACTTCCTGGCTGGAGTGGACCAGTCCGCCCTGTGCGAGGACTGCCGCCGCCGCGCCGAGACCAACCCCCTGCGCGTGCTGGACTGCAAGGTCCCGACCTGCAAGGAGCTGGTCGCCGGAGCGCCGAGCATCGCGGACTCCCTGTGCCCGGGCTGCGCCGAGCATTTCGCCCAGGTCCGCGAAATCCTGGACAGCGCGAAGCTCCCCTACCATCTGAACGACCGCCTGGTGCGCGGCCTGGACTATTATCAGCGCACGACCTTCGAGGTCGTCTCCGGCGAGATCGGCTCCCAGAGCGCCGTGGCCGGCGGCGGCCGCTACGACGGCCTCATCAAGCAGCTCGGCGGCCCGGACCTGCCGGGCATCGGCTTCGCCTGCGGCATGGAGCGCCTGGCCCTCTTGTACGGCGAGGCCCAGACCCCGGCCCCGGACTTCTACCTGGCCGTGCTGGATTCCCGCGCCCTGAACACCGCCCTGCTCCTGGCCCAGCGTCTGCGCGAACGGGGCTTCGCCGGCGAGGTGTCCTTCGAGGCCAGAAGCATCAAGGCCCAGATGCGCCAGGCCAACAAGCTCGGCGTCAAGACCTGCCTGATCCTGGGCCAGGACGAGATGGACAAGGGCCAGATCGTGGTCAAGGACATGGCCACGGGCGTACAGAAGACCATCGGACAGGACGACCTGGAGCAGGCCCTGGGCTTCCGCAAGCCTTAGGCCGGCCGCTGA
The DNA here is from genome assembly GCF_054657795.1 of Desulfomicrobium salsuginis. Classification (NCBI taxonomy): domain Bacteria; kingdom Pseudomonadati; phylum Thermodesulfobacteriota; class Desulfovibrionia; order Desulfovibrionales; family Desulfomicrobiaceae; genus Desulfomicrobium; species Desulfomicrobium salsuginis. The sequence goes on from NZ_BAAHYA010000002.1 coordinate 2,398,455, forward strand.
AAACTCGAAATGCGCAGGCCGTTCAAAACGGCGGCCTGCCAGGCCTTTACACCCCGAATTTGCAGCTTATGGTACCCAAGCGAGGAACATATAATGGATGAACGGAACACGGAACGCGGCATGGACAGCCTGAACGGCTGGCGCAGATCCCACAACTGCGCGGCCCTGGGCACGGAAGCTCTTGGCCAGGAAGTCTGCCTCATGGGCTGGGTGCAGTACCGCCGCGACCACGGCGGCCTCATCTTCATCGACCTGCGCGACCGTCACGGTCTGACCCAGGTCGTGTTCTCGCCCGAGGTCGCCCCCGAGGCCCACGAACGGGCCCACGTGCTGCGCACGGAGTTCGTGCTGGCCATCAAGGGCGTGGTCCGCCCCCGGCCGGGCGATATGATCAACCCCAAGTTGGCCACGGGCGCCATCGAGGTCTACGTCACGGAGTTCAAGCTCCTGAACACGGCCAAGACCCCGCCCTTCCCCATCGAGGACCGGGTGGACGTGTCCGAGAACCTGCGCCTCAAGTACCGCTTCCTGGACCTGCGCCGCAAGGCCATGGCCGACAACCTGATTTTGCGGAACCGCGTGTCCCAAAGCGTGCGCCGGTACCTCGATGAACTGGGCTTCCTGGAGATCGAGACGCCCGTGCTGACCAAGTCCACGCCCGAGGGCGCCCGCGACTTCCTGGTCCCCAGCCGCGTCAACCAGGGCCAGTTCTACGCCCTGCCGCAGTCGCCCCAGCTCTTCAAGCAGCTGCTCATGTGCGGCGGCCTGGACCGCTACTACCAGATCGTCAAGTGCTTCCGCGACGAGGACCTGCGCGCCGACCGCCAGCCCGAGTTCACCCAGATCGACATCGAGATGTCGTTTGTCGACGAGGAGCAGGTCATGGAGATGGCCGAGGGCATGATGGCCCGCGTCATGCGCGAGGCCCTGGGCCGCGAGATAGCCCTGCCCCTGCCGCGCATGACCTACGCCCAGGCCATGGCCGAGTACGGCGTGGACAAGCCCGACGTCCGCTTCGACCTCAAGCTTTCCGACGTGACCGACATCGTGCGCGGCTCCGACTTCAAGCTCTTCGCCGCGGCCGCCCTGGTCAAGGCCCTGCCCGTGCCCGGCGGCGCGGAACTGTCGCGCAAGGAAATCGACGACTACACCGAATTCGTCAAAATCTACGGCGCCCAGGGCCTGGCCTGGATCAAGATCAAGGAGGACGGCTGGCAGTCCCCCATCGCCAAGTTCCTGAGCGACGCCGAACGCGCCGGCCTGACCGAGGCCCTAAGCCTCAAGGCCGGCGACATCGTCTTCTTCCAGGCCGGCGCGCCCGAGATGGTCAACAGCGCCCTTGGCAACCTGCGGCTCAAACTCGGCGAACGCTTCGGCCTCATCCCCGAAGGCGAATTCGCGCCCCTGTGGGTCACGGACTTCCCGCTCCTGGAGTGGGACCCCGAGGCCAAGCGCTGGGTGGCCATGCACCACCCCTTCACCGCGCCCAAGGACATGGACGCCCTGGCCTCCGATCCGGCCGCGGCCGTGGCCCGGGCCTACGACCTGGTGCTGAACGGCACCGAAGTCGGCGGCGGCTCCATCCGCATCCACAACCCCGAGACCCAGCAGCAGATGTTCAGCGCCCTGGGGATCGGCGAGGAGGAGGCGCGGGCCAAGTTCGGGTTCCTGCTGGACGCCCTGGTCTTCGGCGCCCCGCCCCACGGAGGCATCGCCTTCGGCCTGGACCGATTGATCATGCTCCTGACCGGAGCCAAGTCCATCCGCGACGTCATCGCCTTCCCCAAGACCCAGAAGGCCACCTGTCTCATGACCGAGGCCCCGTCGGCGGTGGAGAACGTGCAACTGCGCGATTTGGGCCTGCGCCTGCGGGAAAAGCCCAAAGAGTAGACATATGCTGAGAAAAGTACGTACATATCCTGACCCGGTGCTGGCCGCAAAGGCCGCGCCGGTGACGGAGATCACCGACGAAATCCGCACCCTGGCCGCCGACATGATCGAGACCATGTACGCGGACAAGGGCATCGGACTGGCCGCGCCCCAGGTGGGCGAGAGCGTCCGCCTCATCACCGTGGACCTGAGCGGCCCGGACAAGCGGGAGGATCCGCACGTCTTCGTCAACCCGGTCCTCTCGCACCTCGAGGGCGAGGTGGACTCCGAGGAAGGCTGCCTGTCCGTGGTCGGCTACCGCACCACCGTGACCCGCGCCGAACGGCTGCACCTTTCGGCCACGGACCTGGACGGCAACCCCGTGGAGATGGACGCCGACGACCTCATGGCCATCTGCCTGCAGCACGAGGTGGACCACCTGAACGGGATCCTGTTCATCGACAAGATCAGTAAATTGAAGCGCACCCTGTATGAGAGAAAGCTCAAAAAATGGCTGAAAGAGAAGATAGAAAAAGACTGAGAGTCGTCTTCATGGGCACGCCGGACTTCGCGGCGGCGTCCCTGCGGCACCTTCTCGACTGGGGCGGCTGCGACGTCGTCGGCGTGTACTGCCAGCCCGACCGCCCCTGCGGCCGCGGCCAGGTCTGCACGCCCCCGCCCGTCAAGCTCCTGGCCATGGAGCACCACCTGCCCGTGTTCCAGCCCCTGAACTTCAAGAGCCAGGCCGACGTGGACCAGCTGGCGGCCCTGGCCCCGGACCTCCTTCTCGTGGCCGCCTACGGCCTCATCCTGCCCCAGTCGGTGCTCGACATCCCGCGCCTGGGGGCCATCAACGTGCACGCGTCGCTCTTGCCCGAATACCGCGGCGCCGCGCCCATCCACAGGGCCATCGTCGACGGGCGCCACGTCACCGGCATCACCATCATGCAGATGGAGGCCGGCCTGGACACGGGCGACATCCTGCTGCAGCGCAGCCGGGCCATCGGCATCAACGACACGGCCCAGAGCCTGCACGACGAACTGGCCGACATGGGCGGCCGGCTCCTGGTGGAAGCCCTGGAAAAAACCGGCACGGGCCGTCTGGTGCGCATCCCCCAGGACCACGCCAAGGCCACCTACGCGTCCAAGCTCTCCAAGGAGGAAGGGCGCATCGACTGGAATCAGCCTGTCCTGACCGTGCACAACCGCATCCGCGGCCTTTATCCCTGGCCCGGTTCCTGGTTCGACTGGGACGGCATGCCCGGCAAGACCCTGCGCCTGACCGTGCACCCCGGCGTCATCGGCGAGCCTCTGCCCGAGGGCGTCCGGCCCGGCGAAATCCACGGCGTGGCCGGCGACAGCGTGCTCATCGCCTGCGCCGACCGGCTCTACGCGGTGCCGACCATCAAGCCGGCCGGGAGCAAGCCCCTGGGCGGACGCGAATTCTACTGCGGATACCTGAGCCGCTGCTCCGGCGAACACCTGCTCAAACCCGACCTGGCCTGCCCGGGCGACTAGGAGCCATGCCCAAACCCAGGAGCGGAAAACCCCTCAGAAGCCCCCTGGAACAGGAGATCCGCGACTCCTTCCAGACCCGCAAGCGCGTTTTCATCGGGCTCATCACCGGCTCGTCCGTCTTTCTCTGCGTTTTCATCGCCCTGCTGTGGGTCATCCCCTTCGTCGGGCTGACCAGCATCCATCCCCTGGCCCCGTGGATCCTGGGCTTCGTCACCGCGGCCCTCATCCTGGCCATCGGCTGGGCCGCCCTGGCCCTTGTGCTGAACATCCTCCTGGGCCGGCCGGTGCTTTTCGCCAAGCGCCTGCGCGGCGTCACGGTCAAGCTCTTCCTGCCCCTCATGACCCTGCTGGGCCGGCTGGTGGGCATCCCCAAGCAGACGGTCCGGGCCTCGTTCATCAAGGTCAACAACGAGCTGGTCCGGGGCGAAGGCCACCGCTACCCCGCCGACAGGATCCTGCTGCTCATGCCGCACTGCATCCAGAACAGCCGCTGCAAGTACCGGCTGACCTACGACATCGACAACTGCAAACGCTGCGGCGAGTGCGCCCTGGCGGGCCTTTTGGCCCTGCGGGACAAATACGGCGTCAAGCTGGCCGTGGCCACGGGCGGGACCATCGCGCGGCGCATCGTGGTCCAGCACCGCCCCAAGATCATCATCGCCGTGGCCTGCGAGCGCGATCTGGCCAGCGGCATCCAGGACACCCACCCCGTGCCCGTCTACGGCATCCTGAACTCCCGGCCCTTCGGCCCGTGCCTCGACACGGACGTGGCCCTGGAGCAGGTCGAATGGGCCATCAAGGAGTTCTCGGCATGAGCACGCCCCAGGCCCGGCGGCTGGCCATGGACATCCTGCGCCGCACCATGGACCACCACCAGGACCTGCAGGCCGCCGTGGACGACGTGCTGGCCGGCGTCGCGCCGGGGCCGGACAAGGGCCTGGCCACGGAACTGGCCTACGGCTACCTGCGGCTGCGCGGCCGCATCGATTTCATTCTCGCCCAGCTCCTCAAAAACCCGCACCAGACCTCGCCAGTCCTGAAGCGCATCCTCGGCGTGGCCGCCTACGAGCTCCTGTATCTGAGCCGCATCCCCGAATACGCCACCCTGGACTGGGCCGTGAGCCTCGTGCGCGAGCGCCTGGGGGAACCCTTGAGCAAGGTGGCCAACGGCGTGCTGCGCAACTTGGTCCGCCTGGGCCGCGCCGTGCATCTGCCGGACTATTACGAGGGCAAGACGGCCGGCCAGGCCAAATTCCTGTCGGCATGGTGCTCCTGCCCGCTCTGGCTGGCCGAACTCTGGCTCAAGGCCTACGGCAAGGACAAGGCACGGGCGTATCTTGAGGCGTCCCTGCAGGCCCCGCCCCTGGGCGTGCGGATCAACAGACTGCACCCCCAAGGCGAAAGGCTGCGGCAGGACCTCGCGCCCCTGGCCGAGACGCGCACGGATTGGGGCTTCGCCCTGAAGCAGTGGCCGGACTTCCTGGACGAGGCCGTGGCCGCAGGCGCCGCCACCAGGCAGAGCCTGGCCGCCCAAAAGATCATGGACACCCTGGGCGCGGAGCACTGGCCGAGCCCCGTGCTGGACGCCTGCTGCGGACGGGGGGGCAAGACTTTTCTCATGGCGGAACTGGGCAAGACGGTCTGGGCCTCGGACGTCAACGTCTTCCGGCTGCGCCAGCTCAAAGGGGAATCGGCGCGGCTGGGGATGCCCGTGCCGGCGTTCAGGGCTGGAGCGCAGGGTCCGTATCCATTGCGGCAAGGCCCGCGCACCGTGTTTCTCGACGCACCCTGCTCGGGCCTGGGCGTCCTCTCGCGGCGTCCCGACATCAAATGGAAGCGAACCCCGGCGGACTGCGCCGGACTGGCCGTTCTGCAGGACGAGATGCTGCGGGCGGCGGCGGAACTGCTGCCGCCGGGCGGGTGTCTGGCCTACGTGACCTGCACCCTCAATCCCGAGGAGAACGAGGGACGAATCGAAAGGTTTGTCCGCGCCCACCCGGGCCTGCGCCTGCTGCGGCAGGCCCAGAGCGACCCGGCCGAAGGGCTGGAGGAATTCTTCTACGGCGCGGTGCTGAAGAAAGGCTGAATCGCGGCTACGTGTTCTGGACCCGGCGGTGAAACTCCTTGACCAGGATCTTCTCCAGGCATTCGCGGCAGATGTCGGTGTTGTTGCAGTTCTGCAGCTTCATCTCGATGACCGGGTTCATCTTGCCCAACTGCCCGCCGAGCCGCGTCAGATTGGACTGGTCTTCGATGACCAGGGTATAGCGCTCCTCGTAGATCCCGTCCTTGAGACCCATGATCTCCTTCCCGCAGATGTCGCAGAATCTCTTGATCATCCTACCTCCGTGTGCTGCGATGGAAATTCCGAAAGGCATGGATCCCCGCCTTCGCGGGGATGACGCGGACGCTATGCGACTGAACAGCGGTCTTCCATCAGTCGAACTCAGCAACAGCTTGCGTGCGTGCAGGAAGTCATTCCCGCGAAGGCGGGAATCCATGCCTCTCCCTGCCCCCCCCCTATGCCCGCACCTCTGACTAAACCTTGAGCGTCCCGCGGTATTCGTCCCAGGACCCGATCCCCAGGGACTCGGCCAGGGCCGCCACCTCGTCCACCAGGCGGAAGGCGTTGTCCGGGCGCATGAAGTTGTAGGTCCCGACCTGCACGGCGTGGGCGCCGACCAGGATGAACTCCAGCACATCCGCGGCGCTGACGATGCCGCCCATGCCGATGACCGGCACGTTCACGGCCTGCACGACCTGATGCACCATGCGCAGGGCCACGGGCTTGATGGCCGGGCCCGACAAGCCGCCGACCACGTTGGCCAGGCGGCTTTTGCGCGTGCGGATGTCCACGGCCATGCCGGAGAGGGTGTTGATGAGGGACAGCATGTCCGCGCCCGCGTCCACGGCCGCCCGGGCGATGACGCGCACGTCGGTCACGTTGGGGCTCAGTTTCACGATGACGGGCTTGGAGCCCGAGCGTTTCTTGACGGCCGCGACCACTTCGGCCGCCATGTGCGGGTCCTGGCCGAACTGCACCCCGCCCTCGCGCACGTTGGGACAGGAGATGTTGACCTCCAGGGCCGCGATCTTGTCTTCATGCGCAAAGATGGCCGCCAGTTCGCCGAAGTCCTCGGGGGTCTGGGCGTAGAGGTTGGCGATGAGGGTCGCGTCGGCCGGAATGAAAGGCAGCTTCTCGGTCAGGAACTTCTCCACGCCCACGTTCTGCAGGCCGATGGCGTTGAGCATGCCGCAGGGCGTCTCGGCGATGCGCGGCATGGGGTTGCCGGTCCGCGGGGCCAGGGAGATGCCCTTGAGGCACAGCCCCCCGAGTTTCGACAGGTTGCCGAAGCGCATGAACTCAAGGCCGTAACCGAAGGTGCCCGAAGCGGTGATGACGGGATTTGCGAGGGTCAGGGACCCGAGTTTTACGGTCTGATCCATGCTATGCCCCCAACTCGATGTCGCGCACGTCGAAAACCGGTCCGTGCACGCAGCTTTGTACATAGTCTCCCTGAGTCGTCTTGGCCACGCAGCCCAGACACGCCCCCACCCCGCAGGCCATGCGGTTCTCCAGGGACACCTGGCCGTCGGTGCCGTGTTCCAGGCAGTACTTGCGCACAACCTTGAGCATGGGCTCCGGCCCGCAGGCCAGGACCTGGCCCTTGCCGGCCAGCGCCCTGATGCGCTCGGACAGCACGGTCTCGAAGGCCGCGATGTCGGCCGGCGTCTTCTGCTGGATGGCCTCGCTCGGGATGCTCGCGGCGATCTCGTCGTAGGGGTAGTGCTGCAGGTCCAGGCGATGGCCGAAGAGCATGGACAGGTTATCCCTGCGCTCCCGGCGGGCGAGCATGACGAAGGGCGCGATGCCCACGCCCCCGGCCAGGATCAGGTTGGGCCGCGACTCGTCGATGCGGAACCATCTTCCCAGCGGCCCCCAGACCGTGACCTTCTGGCCCGGCGTAAGCTCGGCCAGCCGGCGCGTGCCGCGGCCCACGGTCTGGAACAGGATGCGCAGGCCGTCTTCGGACACGTCGCAGACCGAGAAAGGCCGCGGCCAGATGAGTTCCGCGCCCCACTGCGCAGGCCGGAGCATGACGAACCGGCCCGGCCGGCAGGTCCAGCCCGGCGCGGAGAGGATGAGGTTGACCAGGCTCGGGTCGCTGCCGGGCCGGCAGGAGAGGACCTCCAAATCCCGGCATGGCGTCTGGCTGTCGATCATATGGTGTTCCCGGACATGTGTCCTATGCGTTGTCGGTTTTCGTGGTTTCCCCGGCCATGCGGGCCAGTTCCGTCTGGCGCTCGGCCGGGGTGAGGCTCGTGCAGAGCGTGTAGGTCGCGCCGTCGTGCACTTCCTTGCGGATGGCGAAATGTTCGTCGGCCAGCCGGGCCAGCTGGGGCCAGTGGGTGATGAGGATGACCTGCTGGCGCGTGGCCAGGAGGCGGATGCGCTCGGCGACCTTGATGAGCGTCCGGCCGCCGATACCTGAGTCGACCTCGTCGAAGAGCAGGGCCGGCAAGCCTTCCCGGGAGCGCAGGCTGACCACGGCCAGCAGGAAGCGCGAAAGCTCGCCGCCCGAGGCGATGCGGTCCAGGGGCTGCGCGTCCAGACCGGGGTTGGGCACCCACAGGAAGCGGGGCCGCAACTCGTCGATGCCGGGGTGGACCGTCTGGGCGCGGAACTCCACCAGGACGCGCAGGTGCTCGGAAAAACCCAGGTTCTTCAGCTCGCTTTCGAGATCCCGGGTCAGGTCCACGGCCGCGGCTTCGCGGGCGGCGTTGAGCGCCTCCGTGGCGTCGCGCAGGACCGAGGCGGTCCGGGCCTCTTCCTTGTCCAGGCGCTTCAGTTCGAGCCCGCTCTCGTCCAGAAAGGACAGGTTCTCCTCGATCTCGGCCCCCAGGGCCACGATGGAGTCGAGGGAGCGCTTCAGCTTGCGCTGCAACTGCTGCAGCTCCCACAGGCGCTTCTCGACCTGCTCGGCGTCGTAGTCCTCGCCACGCGACGAACCCGAGGAGCGCAGGTCGCGCAGCATGTCGGCCAGTCCGTCGCGAAAGCGCCCCACTTCCCGGGCGTGTTCGCGCAGCCCCTCGTCGTCCTCCCCGAGGCCGGCCAGGGCCCGCTCCAGGGACGAAAGCATGTCCTGCAGCCCGTTCTCGCCCAGGAGAAGGCCCTGGGCCTCGCCGGCCAGGGTGCGGGTCCGCTCGGCGCGCCGCGCATCCTCGCGGCGCTGCAGCAGCTCTTCCTCTTCGCCGGGCTGCGGGTCCACCTTGCGGATCTCGGCCAGCTGGAATTCCAGAAACTCGCGCCGCTCCATGAGCCCGGCCATGCGCCGCTCCACCTCGGCCCGGCGGGCCAGGACGGCCTGCAGGGCCTCGCGGGCGGCCCGCTGCGCGGCCAGGACCTTCGGGTCGGCCAGGAACGCGTCGAGAACCTCCACATGGTGCTCGGCCGAAAGCAGCCGTTGCTGGCCGTGCTGGCTGGTGTGCATGAGAAGGCGCGGCCGAAGCTCGGCCAGACGCTCCTGGGAGCCCAGGTCGTCGTTGATGAACAGGCGGCTGCGGCCCGTACGGGCCAGTTCGCGGCGCAGAAAGAGCTCATCGCCGTCCAGGCGGAACACGGCCTCCACCAAGGCCTTGTCCCTGCCGGGCCGGACCAGGTCGGCCGAGATGCGTTCGCCGAGGATGAAGTCCAGGGCGCGCAGGATGAAGGACTTGCCCGCGCCGGATTCGCCCGTGAGCACGTTCAGGCCGGGGCAGAACTCAAGTTCCACGTCGTCGATGAGGGCCAGGTTGCGAATGCGCAGTGTCTCGAGCATATCCGCCTTGTCACGAAGGTGGGTTCGTTGCCGAAAAATCGCCCGCCAGCAGGGCGCGGATCCGTCCGGATGCGTCGCGGGCGGCCAGGATGCGCCCGAATCTCTCGCCCTGCCCCTGACGCATGGCCTCGCCGTGCGCCACGAGCATCTCCTCGAGCCCCTGCCTGACGCGAAAGGCACGGCAGTCGGCCAGGCCCAGCTCGAGCCCGAGCCGCCAATCCCGGCGGTCGTGCAGGGAGAGGTGTGAAAGGGCCTTGATGCGCAGCCCGTCCCAGCCGCTTTCGCTGGCCAGAATCCGGGCGATTTCCCCGTACACGTGCAGGTCACCGGGGGCGAACGTGCTGGCCAGAACCAGACATTCCAGGGCCGACTGGGGCAGATGCGCGCCGGGGTCGAACACGAATCCCGGCCGGAAGGACCGCCCGATGCGTTGTAGCTCCCTGGCCCAGGCAAGGCAAATGGAAAGCGGCGTGTGCCCCGGGTCCGGGGCCGCGGGTGCGGCGTGGCGGATGTGACGCAGGAAGAAGAGGCGCGCCAGGACCGGATCGCCGGCCTTGAGCGCCCCCATGCTTCCCGCCAGATTGACTTCCGGGAAGGCCGCGTACTGCCCAGTCTCAGCCACGGGCAGGGCCACGCGCATGAATTCGTCCCGCCCGGCCTCGGCACTCAGCCGCAGCATGGCGGCCAGGACCTCGTCCGTCACGGGCAGCGCCCCCAGCCTCGCCGCCATGACGCCCGCGCCCATCGCCAAGCGCCCGGCCTCCCGGAGCTGGGACACGGTCAGCCACCAGGCCACATCCGCCGACGGCCCGGTCACGGCGCACCGCGCAAGCCCGACGGCCGCGTCCAGCAGCGAGGCGGCCCGGTGCTCGGGGAGGTGCTCATGCTGCACTCGCTCCCAGGCGCGAAGCCCCATGCTCCTGGCCAGCAGGTCATCGCCCTGCAGGCGCCCCGCCCAGTCCGCGAGTTCGGCGCCGTCGCGGTACGCGGCCACTTCCTCGCCGGGTTCGAACAGATCCTCCAGGCCCGGGATGGCCGGGTTGAGGACCGCGCACCCGCATGAGGCCGCCTCGAACAAGCGAAAATTCACTTCGCCGAAAATGGACTCGTTGGGCACCAGGCGGCTCTCGTCGTACATGTCGAGCATGGCAGCAAAGCCCAGATCCTGGCGCACGCGCACCTCGCCCAGCTCCTGCAGCAGCTCCACGAACCACGTACGCACCGGCCGAGCGGCCGTGAGCCGCCCCACGAAGGCCATGCCGGGCCGCCGCCCTTCCCACGGCGCACGCCGACGCCCCTCGCCATGCCAGGGCAGCCAGAGGGCGCTGGTCACGCCGCGCCGCGCAAACCAGGGCAGCCAGTGCTTCTGGGTCGAGCAGAAGAGATCGAAGAGCCGGGCGTAATACTGATGCCAGAAACTGTTCAGATGGGTGTCGATGGACCAGTAGATCTTGGGGCAACCGAGGGAGGGCAGGTCGGCGATGAGGGTGCGAGGGCCGAGGGTTTCTTGCTGAATGAACAGGTCGGGGACGAAATCCCCCAGCAGTGGGGCGATATGGACCACCCCTGCGGGCGGGCGCAGGTCCAGCACCGCATGCCCCAGTTCGGACAGGGCCCGGCTGAGCCCCAGATGGACGCAGGCGATGTTCATGCCCGGCGTTGGTCCTCCCCGCTCTGCCCGAAAAGCGCGGCAAAGGCGTCGGTCCCGCGGAGCTTCGGCCACTCCATGGCCGCGGCGCAACGGCCCTGGTCGAGAACGAGGCCATGAGTCAGGAGGTCGTCCATGAATTCCGGAGAATGGGTGGCAAGAATGAGAGTCCTGCCCCGGGAGGCCCAGTCGGAAAGCAGCTCGACCATGCGGGACTGCCAGGATGCGTCGAGGCCGGAAAAAGGTTCGTCCAGGACCAGCAGTTCCGGCGCGTGGACCACGGCCCTGGCCAGCATGACCTGGCGGGCCTGCCCGAAGGACAGGGACGCCAGAGGACGGTCCAGCCAGTCTTCCATGCCCCAGGCGCCGGCCAGGTCCTCGGCCATGGCGACCTGGGCCGGCCCGAGACCGCGGTGCACGCCCAGGCCGTCGCACAGCCCCGAGAGGAGCACGTCCCGGCAGGTGGCCCCGGGCTCCATGCGTTCGCCCAGCCACGGCGCGAGGATGCCGATGCGGCCGCGGATTTCGGCCATGCGGATGAGGCCGGTCCGGCCGAACCACGAGGCCTCGCCGCCGGGCCAGGAGCGTCGGTAGCCCGTGACGAGCTGCAGCAGCGTGGACTTGCCGCTGCCGTTGCGGCCAAGCACGCCCCAGCACTGGCCCGAACGCACGGTCCAGGTCAGGTTGTCCACGGCCGCGCGGCCGTCCATGACCACGGAACAGGCGCGCAGTTCGACGATGTTCTCCGGCCGCGTCTCGCCGGCCTGTCGCTCGGGCAGGTCCAGGACGCCCGGCCGCACCCGCGAGGGCCTGTCCACCAATCGGCCGTGCTCGATGTAGATCCGCCCGCGCACCGCCTCAGGCACCGGCAGCAGACCGTGCCCGCTGACGAGCAGGCGCGTGCGCCCCGTGTCCGCGATGCGGTTCAGGGCGTCCAGCAGGCGCAGCTGGCCTTGGCGGTCCAGGCCCTGGGTCAGTTCGTCCACGGCCAGGAGCCGCGGTTCGGCGATGAGGGCCCGGGCCAGCAGGGCGCGCTTGGCCTGTCCGGTGGACACGGCCCGCATGGGTCTGTCGAGGACAGGCCCAAGGCCCATCTCGAAGCCCAGGGACCTGGCCTGCGCCTGCTCGGCCTCCGAGGCATCGTGGTAGAGAAAGGGGGTATTGCGCAACCCGGCGCAGACGACTTCCCAGATGGACACGCGCAGGTCGTGGCGCTGGTACCAGTCGGCCATGTCCGGCGTGACCAGGCGCACATGGGGGCGGACGGCGATGGGCGAGTCCGAGTCCTCGCCGAAGAGACGGTAGACGCGTCGGCCGCCGCTGCGCTGCGACGGCCAGAGTTCGCCAGTCAGCAGACGCAGGAGCGTGGTCTTGCCTGCCCCGTTGTCGCCGACCACGGCGAAGTGTTCCCGTCCGGCGACATGCAGGGTCAGTTCGTGCAGGATGCGGGCGGTGCCCAGGTCCACGTCGACCCGGTCGAGATGTATCTCAAGACTGTCCATGCTCCCTCGGAGTGCGGAAAAGGCGGCCGAACGGAATCGTCCGGCTGGACAGTCCTACCGTTGCAGCAACTCCATGTCGATAGTCAGGTCTATGGTCTCGCCCATGACGCCCATCTGCGTCCACTTGGCTTCGCCGACATGGAAGTCCAGCCGGTTGATGGAGAACTGGGCGTGCAACCCAAGCACCTTGGTGTCCGAAAAATTGTCCTTAAACGGGTGTACGGCGACGCCGAGCACCTTCACGGGTACGCGTATTTCCGCCGTCACGTCCTTGATGGTCAGGTCGCCGGTCACGTACAGGACATTCCCCTCGCCCTTGGAGACGCTCTTGGAAGCGAAGATGATGCGCGGCGACTTCTCCACGTCCAGGAAGTCGGGGCCGCGCAGATGCTCGTCGCGGGCCGGGACGCCGGTGTGCACGCTGGCGCTGTCGATCAGGATATAGAACTGGGACTTCTCCGGCGCGGCCGGAGCGTATTCCACCTCGCCCGAAAACCTGGCGAAAACGCCGGGCACAAACCCGACGATATGCCGGATGCGAAAGCCCACGGTCGAATGCTCGCCGTCGATCTCCCACGAATCGGCATCAGGCACCCCGCCCAGGGCCGAACCCGCACCCAAAACGCAGGTCAGGAAAAGAACGCCTATGCTCAGAAATGATCTCATTGTTTCCTCCGCTGTTTTCTCGCTCAGCACCCGATGAACGGGCTGCAAGGGCCGCCCCGCAAGGATTCACGGCCACATGCCCCCCGGCAGGCTTGCCGGGAGGAGCGCGTCAGACAAGCCCCCTTATCAGGGACCCGGCTGTTTCGCCATACTTGCGCGTATGACGATTTTTCCTGTTGACAGCCAAGGTGGTTTATATCAAAAGGCGGCTTCGCGTCGTGGGGCTGTAGCTCAGCTGGGAGAGCGCTTGAATGGCATTCAAGAGGTCGTCAGTTCGATCCTGATCAGCTCCACCACTTATAAACGCTTCAAATGATTCTTGAATGCCGCTAGAAAGCCGTCCGAAAGGGCGGCTTTCTTGTTTACCCCCGCCAAACAAAAAAGTTGGCGCCCCCAGAAGGGGCCAGCCTGAGATCTATTCATTCCCCCTGAAGAAGCAAAAATGAACAGAACCTCTTGAAAATTTTCAAGGGGTTTTTTTTTGCCGCCCTACTTTCTGTTTTGGATCAGAAATTTCAGGAAACTGGATGGGGAGTGATGACCGATTTGACCCAAAGACGCTTGTGATTTGGACGGTGATGGTTCTCTGACGGATAATCAGTGTTTTTGGCCTGAAATTTTCGAAACTCCTGTCTGGATAAGTTGTTAAAAAAAAACGAAAAAGAAGAACAGGCCGCTTTCGCTCAATCGCCATTTATCAACGACCTGATAAGTCATCTGTACGCATAACAGTGCTACAGGGTTAAGATCTCTTCATAAAGTTCAGCGTACTTGCCAGCGACCACCTTATTCTCAAACTCCGTCACAACCTTGCTTCGCGCATTATCACTGAGTTTTTTATAATCAGGCGAATCCAAAACCCATTCAATCCCTTTCGCTAAACTTTTAGGATCAAATGGTGTTGCTTTGTAGCCGTCAAACTTATGAGTCACTATATCTTTCGGCCCAGTGGCATCAAAGCAGACCACTGGAGTGCCGCATGCCATAGACTCAGCCAATGTTTTTCCAAACGCTTCCATCAAACTTGGTGCCACAAATACATCAGCAGATGAGTATATCAACATCAAAGACACATTATCATACATAAAACCGAAGCTAGTATATTCAAAACCCAAACTTTGAACGACAGAGTTATCTACTCTTCCAAAAAAACAGAGGTAATATTGATTTTTATCAAGATACTTAAGCGCCTCAATATATTTACTGAACCCTTTGTAAAACGAATTCAAATCTGTTGCTCCTGCCAAGATCACTTTCTTATCTGTTTTAATCCCTAAGATACTTTTGGCTATTATTTTATCAATTGGATATAAAGCATTCGAGCTCACGTTATTGTGAATAGTTCTGATGTCGTAAGATTTAAAAAGATCACTTGCTTTCGCCTGTTCAGTCAACCAATTACTAATGCCAACTATTTTTATTGACTTAGGCAAGAATTTTTTCTTCCTCCACAGAATAAAGCGCGAAAGGTCTAAGCCTGATTCACTTCTTAGTTGCTTACAGTTCCCACAGCCTATCTTATAGTTTTCACAACCCATTGCGTAGTGACACCCGCCTGTCATCGGCCACATATCTCGCATAGTCCATACCATAGGCTTATTCACTTTTTTCAAATGCTGCATATCTATAAAACCAGCATTAATCCAATGAAGATGCACAATATCCGCCTCTTCATATTCTCTATTTTTGGTAAAATCATATCCAATTATACCACTGCTAAATATAAACTTTTCCCTTTTTGCATAAAAAGCGGCAAGCATGTGGTCAAAATGAGAACGAAAAAAATTAAAAGCTTTATCTTTTTTGCTTTTTGTTACAGAAACAACACCATTATCGCCCAAAGTTGTGCGGCTATTAGTAAGTATTTTTGACTCAATACCGATTTCTCGCAATCCACAATGCAACCAGTATGCACCTCTTGCAGCGCCGCCACTCAACTCTCCAGCAACAATATGCAACACCTTCATAAATTACCCATAATTGCATTCATCGTGTAACTACCTATTAAATATGCCATCGCCATCTACGCTAGAGAATCTTGCACATACTTATGTTGAAACTGTATTTCTATCTTCACAGCACCCTCCGTCGCATGCGTGTACATCTATAATACTCTCAGGAACCTGTTTTTTTTAATCGACTAAACCTTGCCACCTGACTTGAGACTGGTGTAGCTTGCCAAAATTATAACAAAAACTCTTTAATATTCACTTTTTTATATATTCTATGTTGGAAAATTCACTACTTGCCAATTGACGATATAATATTTCTATATCAAGTTTACCAAAATTTTACAAATATATTTATTCACAGATGAAAAAACTTCATTACAATTTTTTTGAAATGTAAAAAAAATTCTAATTACTGTTTTTCGCATAAAAAATAATGATAATATCAAATACGAGACTAGTCCTATAAATATTCCAGCAAAGAGATGCGCTAAATGTAAATCATTTTTCGTCATTATATTTCTTATAAAATAACAAACAAACAATGCTACAAAAATAGACAAAAATGTTGGCTTAAAAATGACAAAGACAAACTCCAAAAACGAACCACATAGCAACTTAAGAACGGTTTTAATAACAGGATAAATCCAAAAAAAACTTGCAATACAATAAGCTGCCGCGACTCCTTCTATGCCCCACGGCAAACCAACAACAAAAGATGCTGTCAGAAACGGCACTCCAATCAACCCGAGATTGCGTAATACGTCTGATCGCCCTATTGAATTCAAAACAGAACCGCTTGTGCTAACCATTGACTGAAAGAATCCAACAGGCGCTAACCAAGCAATTACATCCGCAGCAGGTAACCAGCGATCACCGAGAAAAACACTGACAAGCGGTTCACGTAGTGCCCAAATTAAGGCCATCAGCGGTGCAGTAATGAAGGCTATAGTTTCAAGTGTTTCCATATAATGTTTTTCAATTAATGAGCGACTGTTCTGTTTACGACTATAAGCAGGAAACATGGCGCGATTGATAACAAATGTAATATTCTGCACAGGAAAAAGCAAAATACGGTAGGCAACATTATAAAAACCCAAATCTACCACGCCTAAAAATTTTCCAATCAGCATTGAGTCTGAGTTTCGATGAAAATAGTTCACAAAATTAAACAAGAATATATTACAGCTGAATCCAAATATCTCTTTCAAAGCCATAAATTTAAATTTAAAAACTGGCCGCCAATCTGAGACAATCCACAGAAATATGGTACTTACAGATGCTGTCACGATACTTTGAACTACCAGCGCATATACTCCACCGCCTTGCCATGCTACAACTATTGCAAAAATTAGTCCACATAATCCAGAAGTCAGTTCAATTTTAGCAATATGTTTGAATAGTGAATCACGTTCAAGCAGTGATTGGTGGACCGTGCCAAGTGATGTGATTGTAAAAACAGGTGCTAAAACAAATAAAATATCAATCAAGCGTGGCTCTTTAAAAAAAATTGACACCAACGATGAAACCGCTATCAAAATTACTGTAGTTATAATACCGAGCAGCACGTTGAATAAGAAAACAGCATTTATCAAATCGAAACTTAAATCCTGCTTCTGTATAATGGCTGCTCCGGTACCCATATCTCGCATCAGTCCAGCAAATGCGGTAACAGTTGCCGCCAAGGCCATTAATCCAAAGTCTTCGGTCGGCAAGATCCGCGCCAAGGTGAATATACTCACAAGCTGCATCAACACCTTCCCAACCTGTGAAACCCCAACCCAAGTGACGCCATGCCGAGTCGTTATTTTATCTTCGGTCATAACCGAGACACTCGCTTTGCGATTCTTATGAGTTTATTGCAAACTCTTCTTGCGAATGTATGTACCTTATTCTCGACTAAAGCATAGGAAGCACAAGGGTAATATACTTTTTGTGTGCTAAAGCAAAGAACAGGCTTGCCGGCCATATTAGCAATTTCTACAGCTTGGCTGACTTCACTCTCGATAAAGAGTTCGGTTTCTTTAAGGTTAAGAAAAATCTCGGCTTTAAAAGATGCATGGCAACCCAATCTGCGCCTAGTTTTGGCATCTGGCAAATTTAACATATGTAGCTGCCCATATTCAAAGCCATGCTTTTTAAGCCACTGTTCAGTATCGAGGCGGTATTTCTCCAGCCTACTCGTAACAAGGTGTCCAACACGATAACTAGGAACAACCAATGGAGGAACATTGTGAATAAATTGAATATAGGCCGGTCCGTCGTCGTTCTCAGAATCGGTTGGGTCCAAACAGAGCACGCCGTCAATGTCAAGGCAACACTTTTCCAAAAACTGTCTATGCATCACATTCCACTCAAACAATCTTGGCAATTCCACAACTTCAAAAAAAATATCTGGTTTGTGAGTGGATTGTTTTGTCGAATATACAACGCAATAGGTGAGATCGTGCGGCCTTCCGAGTTCTGCAATCAGAGCCTGAACTCTCTCCAGCGAACCACCGGACCAGATACTATCATCAACAATTAAAACATGTTTGGCATCACTTGGTTTTAAAACTTCGGCGAACAGGCATTCACGGGTACGCCCGAATATTTTTAAAGGGCTATCTGACAGATAGCCTGCAAGATCGGTTAGTTTGAGATTACGAGAAAGCGCAATCATGTTCGCAGCCAGCATCCCGCTTCGAGGCACGCCAACAACCAAATCAATATCACAAGGTAATTTGTACAGGTTTTCGCGTATGGTATGCGATAAATCTGCGACAGACCGATAGTTCACGGCTTATATCCCCTCATGCCAAGATTTATCCAACCGTGATCGTATCCCCGCACCTCAGAACTGTTCAGTTCGTCAATATTAATCAGACCTGAGTCCGTGAGTAATGATCGCAAGTAGCGTGGCGAGAAAACAGCCATGTGCCAATTGGGATCATTTTTTCGACCAGTACCATCCCCATATGAAAATATACGACCATTTGCCCAGACGCATGGATCACGCCCTTCGTTAAACTTAAACCACCCATCGTTATCAATTTCATTTTTAATCCCAAGCTCTGCGTTGACAAATGTTTGCGCAATTAGAAGTCCATTCGGAATCCATATTTCAATAGATCCACCCGACTTTAAGATACGCACCCACTCCTTAATAACAGACGGCAATTGATACCATGGAATATGCTCGAGAACATGGCTAGCATAAATAAGATCGAACGTTCCAGATGCAAATGGCAACTTTTTTGAAGCATCGCCGATATAGTCAACGTCTCTCCCCCAGACAACATTGATTGTCTCAAATCCAGGAATACGCCTTGGCCCCGGACCAATTTCTAATCTTCTTTCATCTTTTCTTTTGTTCTTGAGCAGATTTAATGGTGTGCACACAAAGCGTGCATATGGATACATAGCGAACCACAAAGCACGTAACACATAACTGCAATAATCCTTAATCCTGTTAATAGAACTTGGACTAAATTTATTTTTCAGAAAAATGATAAATTTATTTTTTAAAGACATCTCAAATTTAACCCTTCAAAAAAAAGATGCTCAGTAATTGAGTCTCTAGAAACAGCGCGACAATAACCTTTTCGATAATTCGACGGGATTCCACGAATTCCACCAAGCCCGATTTGTAATCAGCCTACAGCAACAAGGAGCCCAGCACTATTAAAAATTGATTAACTACAACTACTTTTTTGAAAGAATTATCTTTCCATCCTCGAAAGCTACATCAAGTGGACTTTCACGTTTAATTTGATTGTTTGAGTACTTCTCGTTGTACTCGTCAACATAATACTTCTTAATGGTAATCGTTCCCTTGCCACTTAAGCATGGAGGCTCAACTTCTTTTAATGGCGAAGGCGACTTGCCTTCAATGATCTTGTACTCTTTGAGTTCTACTGGTCCGAACGCGTATGCTTCAAGTATGACATTCCTAAAACACTTAAATTCTTTTTTTGCTCTGGAAACATCGATCTCTTTTTTGTCAGACGAATTCTCCTGTGCAAATTTAAGCAATTTTATTCCAATCTCTTCAATTTTCTTTTTTTTGTCTTCTTTTTTTTGAGTGTCCTTAGCCATGTCAAACCTCCATCACTTCATGTTTGAATTTTTAGCTTCAATTACTACGCATTATCAAATATACATATTAACAGATGACATGGCAAGCAGGCTCTTGACCAGATTATCTTCATAATAAAATCATCGATTTGAAGATGATGAAAATTCTGGTTTTAAACTTCAATCATTCATGCCCTAGAACTAGGGTCTGAATACTTCGGCACCATCGTCCAGCCCCCTCCTTGGGACAAAACAGCCCCTTCCTGGGCCGATCCCCCCGTTTCCCATGATTGGGCAGTCCCAGGCTCCAAAATCTCAGGAGACTCGGAATGTACGATTTCCAGGGTCCTGGGATTTTTCCCTTGGACACCGTGACCCTTCCCCATGAGCCAGATTATCTCTCCGAAATCTCACCACTTTTTATCATTGGAGGACAACATGGACGAAGAATGGGTGCTGATCAGCAGCTACAGCAGAAATGAAGCAATTGCAGACGGCGTATTAATAGACATCACCGCCTTTGCTTCCCAAAGGGGCTTCCGCCTTCCTACGGCTGTTACTGCAACACTCCTAGGTAGATACCTTGAACCATCAGAAAAATTAAAAAATATGGGGCAATCCTTCGAGGGTCGTCTTCATGATCTTCTTTGGATGACATATCTTGCTGCTCAAAACAGCAAAGATTCTGACCGAGTATATTTCGAAGTTTTGTTTCTGAATGAATCAGGCGGATATGACAGACCAACAATCATTGCTCATGTTGGCCCAGGAGATGATCGAGAACCAGTAATGACGATTATGCTTCCAGAGGATGATTAAAATGACCAATCAAAATTTTGATAAGCTTTCTTGCTATGATGATTTGGTTGGTTGTCTGCGTTCTTTGGAAGATTTGTTTTTGTTGATGGGTTCTGTTGATGGAAGGGAGGAAAGGCTTGTCTATGCTTGTTCAGAGATAGGCATGGTTTTAACGGCGAGGTTCCGTGAACGGCTAGGGCTGATGGTTAGGTCTACCCCGCCGGAACAGACTACTTCTCCTGAAGAATAATCTGAGCCACGACAAGAATTGCCTGGGCCTGTTCTCTGGTCGCACCTGAAAGCAGGTCCTCCAATTCTTGAACGGCTTTTTCTTTCGTCAGGACAGAACTACCGAAATCAAAGATGCTGGATAGATCTTCATCCAAGGCGGCGGAAAGTTTTTCCACAGTAACCAAGGTCGGATTCCCCTTGCCTCGTTCGATCTCTCCCATATTCTGCAGGGATATCCCGGCAATTTCCGCCAGCTGCTCCTGGGTCAACTCCTTCGCGCGTCTGAGTCCTCGAATTCTTTTCCCAAATAATTCAAGAAGATTGACCATAAGACCATCCTTTTTGGATAGCTTATGCCCAGTAAAAATTTCTTTTAAGCAACCATGGTTTACTTTTTGCTCTAAAATAGCAGCTATAGTGCGTTTTTTGACGCATCCGCTTGGCCACAAAGGTTTCCTGTGAGCCAAAGGAAAAAAACGCATCATAAAAACAGATCAGCATAAAATCAATGGAACTTGCTGTATGTCACTGACAATCAATCATAATTTGATGGCGATCAACACAGCCAGGAATTTATCTACCCACTATGGGAGCCTCGGGGTTTCAACCCGAAGACTATCATCAGGGCTGCGAATCGGCACTGCTGCGGATGATGCCGCCGGATTAGCAGTTCGTGAAATTATGAGGGCAGATATTGCAAGCCTCGGCCAGGGAATTCGAAACGCCAACGACGCTATTTCGATGATCCAGGTGGCGGATGGAGCACTCCAGGTTATCGACGAAAAGCTGATCCGTATGAAGGAACTGGCTACCCAAGCCGCGACAGGAACCTATAACGCCGACCAGCGTGCAATCATCAACGATGAATTTCAGGCAATGAAGGCAGAAATTGAAAGAATTGCAGCGTCGACAGAATTTAATGGAATAAAATTACTTTCAATAAACGATAATACAAACCCACTAGTACAAAATCCGACTCTGGGGAGCTTATTTGTCAACGGTGTTGATCTCAACAGTAATTTACATTTTTGGGGAAAATTCAATGGAAATGCTGACGATTCAGGATCGAACGGCTTTCCAACAAATGTTGTAAACGCGACACTCACAACTGATAGATTTAATAATCCAGATAGCGCATATTTATTCAATGGAATTGACAGTGGAATTGAAGTAAATAACTTTAGCATGGATTATTCCGCAATAACAATTAGTGCATGGGTACAACAATTATCACAGGGGCATAATGATCAAATTGTAAATGGCCCATTCGGATTTCAACTCGAAGTTGGAGATGCTACTGGGCCTGGAGGATACCAGTCAATCATGTTTGATGCTTTTTCAAGTTTCCCACCTGACAGACTAGCTACGTCCAGCGACCTAGTCACATTCAATGAATGGCACCACATTGTTGGCACGAACAACGGAACGACATCAAGAATTTACTACGACGGAAATCTTGTTGCAGAAAGAGATGTATCTGGTACACTTAGCTTTTCATCAAGCAGGATGGATATAGGAACAGGAGGATTCTACGAATCTTTTTGGAATGGAAAAATTGATGACGTCAGAATATACGCAAGAGGGCTTAACGACGAAGAAATAAGAGCTTTATATACTGGAATAGGAGATTCACTATCTGCTAGCACAGAAATAAATATTCATTTTGGAAAATTAAACACAGAAAACGACTCATATCATATAAAAATATATGACGCGTCAACAATAGGAATGCAGATTAATGATGTTGAAATATCGACACAAGAATCAGCACAAAAATCACTGGATAAAATTACAGAAGCAATTATTTATAAGGACAAAATTCGAGCATCCCTTGGCGCTACCCAAAACCGCCTTGAGAACACCATCACCAACCTTGAGATTCAGGCAGAAAACCTTCAGGCCGCTGAATCCCGCATCTCTGACGCCGACATGGCTACGGAAATGACAGAGTTCGTGAAAAGCCAGATCCTGACACAATCGGCAACGGCTATGCTGGCTCAGGCCAACGCCCTGCCAGAAATGGCGCTTCAACTAATCCAGGGATAGACATAGACCGTATTACAAAGACAATCTGGCGAATATTCCAGATCAGACGCCCCATTGGGGGATTTTTTGAACCCTTCTTTAATCTGCACCTTCGAACAATTCTTCATTGTGGTAATTTTCAGTGACATCATAGCTGATTTATCCCCATAAGTGGTAAAACCAAAAGTCAAAACCTACGGTTTTGAGACATCCACACCTAAAAACAGCCCCTTCAATGGAAATAGCAAGACAATACCGTTGCGGTGCTAGCTGCCAGGACCAATCAGAATCCAACAAAGACCAAAAATCTCCCACGACCCCACCGGAATCGTAAAATTAGTCGAAATTTCAGCCAGTTTCACTAAACTGGCCATTTTGGTCTTATTTTTCCCGTCTCAAATTCACAGACACCCGTGAATTCCGGATCACCTTTTCTGAATCCACTCAAATTTCATCGATTTGATGCTTGCCAACTTGGCAAACCCCTATTTTCCTTGCTACTAGCAGGATATGGGCATGAACCAGAAAAATTCACAGACCAAAGAAAAAATTGATGCCGTTGAACGCATCAAACGTATCGTTATTAGGTGCTGGGAATACATGCACCGAAACACCATTTTTTGTTTACCAGTTGCCTGGAACATTAGTCATTTGATTTTACCCACAGGCCCGTTTCTAAACCATGCGTATTGGTAGAGCCAATGGTTGCTGATATTTCATGATCCATTGTATGAATCTAAAAAACCTGATTTTTGAACAAAACAGTACTATTTCAAGAGCATAATATGGTCACTCAAAACAAAGATACAGAATATGGATTGCCCTGGAAACCAAGAAATACATGGCTCATCCCTCCAGGGCTTGAGGAGACAATCAAAAGATTTGAAATTCAATGCATCAACAATATTAACAATGACAGTCGACCATTGCTTATACATGGGCCAACAGGAACAGGAAAAAGCATGTTTGTCGACTACTATGCATTTATATATACAAACATAAAAGGCAAAACTCCTAATATCGCATATATAAATTGTGCAGCATTACCCTCGGCACTAATTGATTCTCTTTTGTTTGGACACACTAAGGGTGCATTTACAGGAGCAGATAAAAATAAAATTGGATATTTTGAATCTGTAAAGGACGGAATAATCGTTTTAGAAGAAATGGGAGAAATGCCAAAACATCTGCAAGCAAAATTGTTGTTGGCAATAGAAAGCAGAATTTTCTCTAAACTAGGCTCAGTCACGCCAATAAAACTCGAGTGCCAAATACTCGCAACAACAAATGTACAAAAAACAAAATTTAGGGATGACTTATGGTACAGGTTTGACAGTGTTTCCATACCAGCAATTCATAAGCGAAGAATTGACATCCTTTACTATATGAAATTCTTTAATGAAAGAATTTTACATATTCTTAGTCCCAAAATGCTATTTAGCCTGTTGGCCTATAATTGGCCAGGTAATGTTCGGGAGATCGAAAAAGTATGTAGCGGACTGATTCAAAACGCATCATATATATTTAATGAAATACATAGTCTTAACACAAATTTTTTAACAGAAAATTTAAAAATCGATTGTTATGATCAACGTGTATTCTTTTCATTACAAAAAAATTTTACAGACTTAAATTTAAACAATATAGAAATATTTAAAGAAAAACTTGCCACTAGTGAAGTCGACATAGAAAATCTTGAAATGTGTTGGCTATCGAGTGGTCTTAGCTTGAATGATGACAAAGAAGGTTTTGGAAAGGATTTTGAATTTGAAGAGTTAATTACGAAATCATCGAAAACGTATGGAGAATATTTTTTAAGCTCAAAGATACTTGAAATTAATACTATCTATTCTGGTTTTTTGATTTTTTGCAAATTGTTCTTTCAAGATGTAGAGTCAAACTACGATATTTTTGACATGAAAGAACATACAAGCAAGGAAATAGAAAAGCGGAGAGGTCAGACTGGCATCCTTGAAATATTAAAAAGAAACGACATTCCTTTTAGCAAAGAAATTTCTAACGATTTAAAAAAGACACTTCTGTACATATATTCTTACAATAATGATTTTTACTTTCATTTTCACATATATGGATTATATTCATTCATATTGCTAACGGACAATGTCGACAAAGATGTCCCCGATAAAATTTTTGACTATGCGCTGAGCAATGGACACCCAAATAAGCATAATTATGACAATGAAACGAAAAAAGAATTGTTAAAAAACAAAAAAATGATTTTAGCACTCTACTCAAAATCATGTTTTGAATTTTATGAATCGGACATAGAACTCAGCTATACATGGACTGAGTGCCTTCGAATAGGTCTTTGCGAATCACTTAAATTTTTAACAAAAATAAAACATATCAATCTTACAGAGCAGTTTCAACTTAAAGACTTGCATGCGTCTAACAAAGACAACATTTTTCTGGATCATTTTTACGGAGTAGAAATCAACCATCTTGAAAGCCAAGAAATTCCTATAGACAAAATTTCCTTGGACGACCTCGAGGAGTTATACTTCGAGACAATCCTTCATCATTTGAGGAACGGAAAAGCAACGCAGGAAAAAGTTGGCAACATAGCTGGTCGAAAAAAAGGGTCAATCTCAAAAAACAAAACGTTTCGAAAAGTAGATGAAAAGTTTCGAAATTCAAACAAAAATCCATCGAAGAGAATGGTTCTCCTCAACCCTCAATCTTAAAAAACCTTTAATATCTGCATATTATAACCGCATCCTTTGTTGGCACGGTGGTTGCCTTTTTAGGGTTTATTAACGGCGCAAACATTTCCATCCCGGAAGACGCGCCACCCTATGGAGGTATTTATGGATTCTGAAATTTCCACCCCTACAGCCCTTCTGAACCCTTTTGCCCCGCCCCTCTCCATGCCTGGGTCTACTGGAGGCCCTGGCAACACTCCGTCATCAGAGTCACACGTTCATCCCGACTCACATCCTTCGTACACTGATCCTTTCAAAGAAGCATTGGAAAAGGAACTGCGCAACAACGACCGTGAAATTATTGAGGTGATGATTGGAGGGTCAGGCGGCATCGGCGGCATTCCTACTAGCGTCGACGAAGCACTGACCAAGGAAGTGACCCCTGTCAAGGCCATGCATCTTCTATATGAGTCTGTTTCCAAGATGAGCATGGATGAAAAGTACAATAAATTTGTCGATGTTCACAACAAGACGCAGTTCAATATCACTAAGGCTCAAAAATTTATCGCCACGGTCGGTTTGCAGCTTGGTATAATTGTAAATTTGATCAAAAAAGATGTGATTATGAACAACCTTAGCAAGAAGGCATGGCTGCAGTATCGTCGTGAAAAATTCGATAAACACATCCATCCAAATACGCTTGCTGTGTATACGAAAGTTGCTCAAATTAATAACGTAGCAGCATATCTTCATCTTGGAATTGACAGACTTGGAAAGCTCGCAGGTGTAATTGAAAAAAGGGGAATGATTCATGACGAAGACCCCATCAAGGATATAATTGACGCTATTGACAATCAAACCATGGCAACGGGAGTGGCTCATGACTTCACTGAAAAATGTGAAGCAGCGATCTTGCACTATAGAGTTAAAAAATCTGGACTTGACGAAATTACAATGAACGACATCTTGTCTGTACTGGCAGATGGCAGGTCAATTGACAAGAAGGATATCGACAAGATGATCGAGATGAAAAATAGCGGCGTAGATTATCGCCAGTATATCGACAAAGATAGTGAATACAACAATCCAATCACTATTGAAGCAAGCAGCGAGAGCAATAAACCAAAGATTCGGGACGTCAATGCAGAAATTACAAAGCTGAGTGAGACCGTATCTAAAGCTTTAACCATCCCCCCTTCCAAGATCAATCTTGACCTTGAAAAGCTTGATGCCCTTATCAATACGCTGGCCGCTTTGCGCCAGAACTTTACAGCATCTAAAGAAACACTGAAGCAGTAACATAGAATAGCCCTCCCGACAAATCGGGAGGGCTTCAGGATACTAAAATGAAAGTATATTTATCTTCGCCTTCAGAGAGGCTTATGCAGGAATTGATGTTAAGATGCGAAGGAATTCGGCTGAATATCCTTGTAAGCATGGCGATCTTGCCAAATAACTATGAAGCGTTTTTGAAGAATTTTGAATCAATCATCAGCACGATTATTCTCGACAATGGAGCGTTTTCAGCCTTGAATTCGAACATCGGAATGACGACAGGTCAACTTTTGCACAAATTCAAGAAGCACTGCGAGAAGCATAAAGATCGTTATCAAATTATCTTCAGCCCAGATTTTGAATTTGGTCCAGATGGATTCGAAAAGAATTACGAACACTTTCTCGATATGGAAGAACTGGGCATTGATGTGGCACCAGTGATTCATAACCTTAACAATGGTGAAATTGAAGCATACCTGTCACATAACCCTGAATACATTGCTATCGGGCAGTGTAAAGGCCGAACGAATCCGAGTAATTTGTTTCCTGCCGTATATTATCTTAACAATTATGGAGCGAAGGTACATCTGTTTGGCATCACGGAATTTGATTTGCTGGCCGGTTGTCCAGCCTTTTCATGCGATTCAAAGTCATGGCTTGATGATGCAACTACAGGGGTTGTGAGGTTTTGGAATCCTGAACGGCAGGGACAGAACAAGACCGACATCATCTACTTCCCGGACTACCTCGATCAAAAACGGAATGGGACGATCTCCCGCTATGACTACAAGTATCTGGATGTTTTTGAATCATTCACAAAGGCACGCCTGGACTTGACCATGGATGATTTCCTCGGACTGAAAGCCGGGCTCTCCCGCGAGCTGGCAAATGCCGTCTATTATAACGATTTGAGTCAGATTATAACCGACATCCACATTTCGGAAGGAATTGTCCTCTAAACATCCAGAGAAATTTCACAGACCTCTGGGAATTTTTTCTCACAAACGAACCGGGGGCCGAACACTGCCCCCCCCATTTATAGGCAGTCAAGCCAAGGATAATCATGGACACAAATAACAATCATATCCCTAATCAAATTATGCCGCCGGCACCCGGAACTTCTACGAAGTTGAACAGCAATGATGTCTGCACGATCATTCAGCAGATGAATTATTGCTATGATCAGAATAAAACTGTGTATTGCGAACTAGAAATTCAAAATAAGAAAAAGTGGAAGCCCATTGAATCATCAGACTTCATCGCGTTTGTACAAACATATTTTAAAACTGCATATTATAAAGTCTTGAAACAAAGTGATATTAAAAATCTTATTCCAATCCTTAATCTCCTCGCGCTAAACAATGGCAAACAGGTAGAGGTTTATAATAGGATTGGTCGACTTGGTGATGATATTTTCATTGAGACACAAAACACCAATGATGACATCATCAAAATTACACCGGAAGAATGGAGTATCACTCAGAATAGCCCTGTAATCTTCAAACGGTTTACCCACCAAACCAGCATCCCAACTCCGGTAACTGGTGGAAGTCTTGATGATCTGTTTTCAATCTTTTCTATAACTAATCCCGATGAGCAAATCCTGATCGGCACCTGGTTGGTATCAAGTCTGTTTACGAACATGCCCCGTCCCCACCTTTGGTTCGTAGGAGAAAAGGGATCGGGAAAAACTACCCTGGCGCTGAGCCTCAAAAAACTGATCGACCCTGTTTCCAGGGGCAACTTCATGTACCGGAATACAAGCGAGATGGCCCAGGTCATTGACCATCACGCCGTTCCTTTTTTTGATAACTTCACCAAGATTAACATCGAAATATCTGACCTGCTTTGTGCTGCATTCACTGGAACAGACTTTACGAAAAGAAAGCAGTACACCAATGACGATGACTTCACCTTTAGTATCAAAAAACCGATCATTCTTGCCTCAATTTCTTTAGGAAATCCGGCTTCAGATCTTCTTGATAGGTGTATTGTCATTGAAAAAAGCAAAAATGATAGAAAAACAATTCCTGAAGAAATGCTCATGAAGGCATTTGAGGAAAAAAAGCCGAGGATCATTGGCGGAATCCTTGATGCTGCCGTTGAAACATTGAGAACATATCGAGATATCGAAGTTTCTGACTACATTAGACTTGCAGACTTCCAGAGAATAGGCATTGCCGCCGCTCAAGCACTCGGATTCACCAGAGAACAATTCGAAACAGCTTTGACCAACAATTTAAGAACCAAGGGTATTTTGAAATTACAGAGTTTCCCTGTTGCTTCTCTTGTGATCAAATTCATGGAAAACAACGAGTTTTGGGAAGGAACTATGATTGATCTTCAAAACGAGCTTATGGATATAGCCGATGATCCTCATTTGGTGAATTCAAACCCTTCAATTTTGTCCAGAAATTTGAAGGATTGCAAAGATATTCTTGAACAAGCAAATCTTCAGGTTATGTCAGGATCGAACGGCAGCAACGGCAGGAAGTACTTCATTCGACGCATTACAACCAATGATTCAACAGACTACATCGACTACATTATTGAAGATTAATCGAAAGTACAAAATAAGGGGTCTTAATGGCCCCTTTTTCGTTGAGCATTTCATTTTTTCCTTCCCTTGGTCATTATTGGCTTCAGCCCCCCCCTCCCTTTTCAATGGTCAACGCAGGTGAAGCAGGCATCGAAGGTGAAAAACAAGCAATTTATTTATTATTTTTGAAAAAAATTAAAAAAATACATGAAAATTTAGCTGCTTTAGCTGCGTCACCTGCGAAGACTGAGAAAAGTTCAAATCAAGTTTTGATAACAATCATACTCTTTTGATTTTGAATAACTTTTGTGCCGTTCAAGTAACCGGAGCTTTTGGCGATAAAGGGGAAGGCGAATCGCGACAATACTGAACAAATCAATGATTGATTCAAAAATATCTATATTATTTTGACATTCATTTCTTGATCAAGAGAAGAGTTTTCATTCGTTTGATACAGATATTTCTTTCATATAATGAGAAGTTTTGGCGTTTTGTTTGATCAAAAGACCAGAAACATTATCTGAAAGACAATTTCAAACATCACAGACAGTATATTTGTCATGGGTGCCTTGCAGTTGATCCAGTCCAAGTGCCGCTGTTGTGCGGACCATTCGTATCTGAACGAATGGAAGTCAAAAAATACCAAGTTCTTTTTTGTGAAGAACAGCCAACCCGTTTTAGGAAACGATAACGGGGGAGGGGCTGAGACTGAGGAATTAGCCTACATCACGGTGGCGCATACATAAGACGAGACTCATGGCAAGTTGAAGTCGTTGAATCTATGATTCAACACAGGAAAAGGTTCAGACCAATCCCTTTTACGGATGTATGCAAGCGATTATATGCTGGATGATTCTGAATGGATTCGACAATGACCAAGGGAAGCCCATTTTTAATGGGTGGCTGAGTACTTGTAAGGAGTACACCGAAATAACAACCCTCGGAAAGATAAATGTAAGAAATTGACGATTAAGATGATGAAGAAGTATTTTCTATCAAATAATAAACACATCAAAATTTTGTAATTATAGATGCCCCTGAATTTGGGCTTAATCAAAATTCGACATATATTCAGTCTTTCTTTCGAACACATTGTTTTTGGGGTTGTTATTTCGGGATAGCCGGATGCGGGAAAACCGCACGTCCGGTTGTGATTCGGGGCTTGGCTGGTGACAGACCATTCTACCGATGGCCCATGGTTTCCAAAGGATCATTCTTGGAAATCATGGGCGGCTGTCATGTTAGAATTGAATAACGGCAGCTCTCTGAGTGATCAGGGAGCTTTTTTTGTGCCCAAAATTTACAGGAGCCTGTGAAAAGCTGGACGTCCATATTTCGATTCTGAGGGCCGCCGAAGTAAAATCTGAGGATTACACCTACCCACCGCCATAACAGCCCGTCTTGGGCCATTTCTGTGCGAATTCTCCCAAAAGCCTTCTTCAAGATTAGTGAAGTGTCTTCAAAGCTGTCACTTTTGAGGTCAAAATACAGATATTTATCCTTACTACACCAACATATAAGGAGAAATATCATGGGCGAATCCAAAGCTGAAGCAACGACCAAGAAAAAGAGGATTGAAAGCAAGTACAACGCAGCAAAGTTACGCGATGCAATTAAAGGCGGAAACAATGCTGTTCAAATCATGAAGATTCTGGACATCAAGCACAAGCAAACTTTGAAGCAGTACGTTTTGAAACTGATTAGTTCTGACAAGCAATTTTACGAAATTCCTGGTCTTTACATGAACAGTTCTTCTAAGGCGAAGGTTACAAAGTATGGAACAATCAAGCTGATTCTTAAGAATTACGATTTGGGTGATTTTGAATTCAAGGAAGACGATGAGTTCTCTGTATACTCTGAAGATAATCGAATCATCCTTGAAAAGCTCTAATGAAGCCTTCTTTAACATGCCATGGTAAAACATGGCATTTTTCTTTTCCTTTATTGAGCAAGTTGAAGTCATGTTATTTTCAACAAAACTATAAAGATATACAATTTTAAATGTAAGATTTTCCATAAAAACTTACATTCGATAAAATACAAGCTCAATCTTCAAGGATATTAAGCGGATAAGAAGTCCCAGGAATATTCTTGGTGATTGAGCTTTGTTTTGAATGTCAGATTTCGTTTGGTTTTCTTTAGAAAACAATAATTGGGAGATTAAACATGAAAGTTGAAGCCATAACAGAACCGAAAGACATAAAGCGTATCAAAAAAATGTTGCAAGACAATTCTCGTGATCGTTTGCTGTTCATTTTAGGCATCAACACCGGCCTACGTGCACAAGACATTCTCGCCTTAAAAATAGGCGACGTGCTTGAGTGCAAGGTTGGATCAAGAATTTCAATCAAGGAGAAAAAGACAGGAAAAGACAATGTCATAATCATCAACTCTGAAATTTTCAGCGCACTTGAGGATTACCTGAATGATATTCCGAAAACACCAGAACATTATTTGTTCAAGAGTCGAAAAGGAAAGAATGCTCCATTAACAACATATGCTGTGATGAACTACATCAAAGATTGGTGCAGAAAACTCAACATTAAAACACATGTTGGGGCGCATACATTAAGAAAGACCTTTTGCTATCAACAAAGGAAAATCCACGGAACAAGCTGGGAGGTGCTCGCAAAGAGACTCAACCATTCTTCTCCATCGATAACTCGACGTTATCTTGGGATAAAAGAAGAAGAAGTCGAAGAAATCCTGATGCATACGATTTGAAACTGGGGCTGAATAAGCCCCATTCTTTTTATAACTCATATTGATGGAGGAACTATGGGAGTTTACCAACGTGATGGTAGATGGCTCGTTTATTGGTTCGAAGAAGGGAGAAGGCGGGATAAATCTTTCGGAAGGGGAGAAGATGCGAAGCTGCAAGCTGAAAAGTTTGATCAAGCTGCACGTCAATGCACCGTTGAGGCGGGAATGGTTCTGGGCAACGCGATTGTTGCTCCAGAAACATCAGAACCGGAGGAGGAGATTGGAAAGACTGGTCCAACAGGAATTACGTTTGGGCGACTTTCCAGGATGCATCTGGATCATCTCCTGGCCTCTGGGAAAACCGAGAAGCACATCAAAAACGTTGCCGTCCTGCTGAAGAATTCATTCTTTGCCCTTCTGGGTAAGGATACACTTGTGAATGATATGACCTACATCGATCACATACTGCCATTCATCAAGCACTTTCAAGCAGATAGTCCCCAGACAGGCAAACCACGGTCAAAAGTAACCGTCAACAGATACTGCG
Source organism: Desulfomicrobium salsuginis (assembly GCF_054657795.1). NCBI lineage: Bacteria > Pseudomonadati > Thermodesulfobacteriota > Desulfovibrionia > Desulfovibrionales > Desulfomicrobiaceae > Desulfomicrobium > Desulfomicrobium salsuginis. The sequence goes on from NZ_BAAHYA010000002.1 coordinate 2,430,263, forward strand.
ATTACCTTGATGCGATTTTCAACTTCGGCTGCCAGAACGGTTTGATGAATTCTAACCCAATGAAAATGAGGAAAAGAATTCGCGAAAGACCACGGGAAGTTCAACTGACCGTGGATGACATGAAGCGGATCATGGCTTGCGCTGAACCACATGTACGGTGGGCGATGGAAGTCTGCTTTAACTTGGGAACACGACCTGGAACGTCTGAACTCCTGTCGTTGAAGTGGCACCAAGTAGATTTCGAAAGATCCACGGTGAAGATTTATGCTAGCAAAACTAACACCTATCGGATCGTTCCAGTCAAATCAATATTTCTCGAAAAGCTCAAAATGATGAAAGCTCATGCAGCTTCGGAATACATAATTGAATTTCGAGGAAAATCCGTAACAACTATCAGAAAGTCATTCAAGACAGCATGTGATCTTGCTGGAATTGATTACCCAATTCGCATGTACGATCTTCGTCATTTGTTCGCCACAACAATGCTAACAAATAATGCTGATTTAGCAGCAGTTTCAAAACTTATGGGCCATTCAACGGTGAAAATGACCGCTGACACCTATTATCATTACATGGAGGGAGAAAAAGAAAGAGCTATTAACTTGTTACCAGAAATCTCTTTGTGAAATCGTGTCAACAATTAAAAGGAGCTTCTTGATGAAGCTCCTAAGGAGGGATTGCTATGATCCCAAACGTTATTATTAAGTGCTGGATTTGTGGAAAAGAATTTGAAGTTGAAGCCAAACATTCTTGGAAAACTTTTTGTTTTGATTGCACTGTAATGTATTATCTTCCTGTAGCTCATTTGGTGACACCGACTGAGTTAAAAAAAGACTGGGAAAATAAGAAGCATATCTTATTTAATCACCCCAAAACAAAAATGATAACTTGCATTCATTCTGGAGAAGTATTTGAAGCTCCGATTGAGTCTCAGTATTTCATGACTCTTGAAGCAATTAAGAACGAGTTTTATCCTCGCCTGAATAAATATGGAAAAGAAAATTACGGATTAATCAAAGACAACTGGCGCAAAATTATTGAGCTTGAACCTGAAATCGAAGAAATTTTAACAATCAATCCGCATCTTGTGTTCATGATCTGCAAAGGCATCTACGAAGAAATGATTAAAAAAAATAGAAAATAATAAGTTTTAAAAAAGATTATAAAAAATGATCATAGGGGACGGCTATTTGGCCGTTCATCCAATCACATCATGATCTCGTTTGACCAGTTCAAGGCAAGAGAACTCGAAAAACGGTAGAGATCGTACAGAATTGCGACCTGGATTCCCAGGACCCTGTGAATCCGCCTCCCCCTTTTCCTAAAAATTCAGTTCCAGCCAGCCGTGGTTGCTGGTTAGCCTTAACGTATCTTGAAGGACGCTTGAGATACAATCAGGCGTCCATTTCGTACTTGCAAAAGGTGCGAGGTGTGGGCAATGTTCGATACGGAAAGAAATAATTCGGACTGTTAGGTAACAGACTGTTTGGATATTTGGACAAATTGGGATGCCCCGTCACGGACAGTTGAGCCTATGGAAAACAGCAACAAAAAATGAAACTAATAGCTCGCCAAAAAATTCGTTTTTATTACTATCTCAGCGGTATAGTTGCGATAATATTCATTGCAGCGTCAATGAGTGTGCCCTATTTTTTGAATTTGAAAAAAGAGTACCAGTCAAAGATTGAGCAACTTTCTCAAAGCATTATTTCAGAGAAAAAACGTCATTTGTACGATGTGGTAAACAGAACAATTTTAGAAATTGAATTTATAAAGACAGACACTTCTCGAGAATACAACGAGATTTGTGCCGCAGTTTCTAATTTCTTGTCTAGCTCACATGCGTGGAAGGGGCCGATCCTCGATGAGTCTCTGCTGAATGTTCAAAATGAGCGCATTCAGGATTCAACCAGGAAAGATATAAATAATATCATAAGTTTCATAGTTTACGATACGAAAAATTCACAAGTAGTTGGTTCTTCAGAGGATAATGCAGCTGAAATATTTGCAAGAACAGTATCTTCAAATGCAAATAACAGGGAACTTTATCCTGCTGTTGCAACAGTTGTTTCGAATGAAGGCTTTAGTATATATGTCTTTGTCTCTAGGGACACTTTTGAAACAAATGTAAAAAATCGTATCAAAGATCTTATTCGAGCAGTCCGACTTGGAGACGATGGCTATATCTGGATCAATGAAATAATCAATTATGACGGTGGGGACGATTATGCAATTCGTCTTGTCCATCCAAATCTTCCGCATACAGAAGGGCTTAAACTTTCAACGAAAACACAAGATATTAATGGAAATTTTCCATACAAGACTGAACTCGACGGGGTGAAGCTCAACGGTGATTTATATTTTGATTATTACTTTAAAAAAATGAATACAGATCAAATTTCGCACAAATTAACATATGCAAAATTATACAAACCTTATAACTGGGTTATTGCAACCGGCGTCTATCTTGATGATGTAGATAATTTAATAATTAATGAACAACAATCTATGGAAAAGACGCATAAAAATCAAATTCAAATTCTTGGAATTGTTATTTTTTGCATACTTGTAATTTCATTTATTTTTCTTGTTGCATTTGAAAAGCACATTAACGGACTGATCAGTTCGTATGTTGAAACAATAGAAGCTAAAGAAAAGTCTTTACGACTAGAGAAGGACAAGGTCGAGAAAGCTTTTGGAAAACTTAAAGACGTAGCATACCTCGACTACTTGACAGGCTTATGGAACAGAAGGTCAATGTATGAACGACTTACAGAGGAATACTCAAGATGTTCAAGAAATGATTCTAGCTTTGTAATCATACTTGGGGATATTGATCATTTTAAAGTTATTAATGACACTCATGGACACGGGTGCGGCGACATCGTCCTCAAACAACTATCGAAAATAATGTCTAAAAATATTAGAAATGAAGACAGTATTTCTAGATGGGGTGGTGAAGAATTTCTTATCCTAGGCACATCCTGTGATTTAGCAGACGGCGTTTCTCTTGCTGAAAAAGTACGAAATGCAATTGAACACCAAGAAATTTCTTTTGACACCATTACACTGAAAGTAACAATGACTCTTGGGGTCTCCGCGTTTGATCCAAAAAAATCCATAGATGAGATCATAAAGGAGGCAGACGCAATGCTTTATTTCGGAAAAAATAAAGGTCGTAACTGTGTCATCTCGACACTGATATAGATGTTTTGGCGGCTCTTTGGCTGCCTATTGGCAGACCCGCCACTGTTC